>NZ_QEIO01000071.1 GCF_003336425.1 Marinitenerispora sediminis
ACGCTCCTCACGCCCCCGGAAACCGCCACCGTCACGGTCGCGGTACCCCCGGCCCTCACGGTCCCGATAACCGCCACCGCCGCCCTCGCGGTACCCGCCGCCGTCCCGCTGCGGACGCTCGTCACGCCCACGGTGCGGCCGGTCATCCCGCCCGCGCTCGCGGTCGCGGAAACCGCGCTGCTCGCGGTCGCCCGGGCGCCCGCCGGCGCGGGTGTCGCGCTCGAAGCGGTCCCGCCCGTAGGGGCGGCGGTCGTCGTCGCGCCGGTCGTCGCCGCGGTCCCGGCCGTAGGAGCCCCTGCCGCCCCGATCGTCGCGCTCCCGGCCGCGGTCGTCGCGGTCCCCGAAGCGTCCGCCGCGGCGGCGGTCGTCGCCGTCGCGGTACTGCGGGCGTCCGTGGCCGCGCCCACGGGTGGAATCGCCGCGCTCACCGCGCGGGGCTGTGGATCGACCGCGCTCACCGCGCCGGTCGTAGGAGTCCCGCTCGGCGCGGGACCTGTCGTGCTTACCTGGTGTGTTCACCTGTGTCGTCGAGACCTTCGATGTCGTCGGGCAGGAACGGTGCGAGATCGGGAAGTTCGTCGAGGCTGCGCAGGCCGAGACGCTCCAGGAAGTAGCTGGTCGTGCGGTAGAGCAGTGCCCCCGACTCCGGGTCGTGGCCGGCCTCTTCGATCAGGCCCCTCAGTACGAGGGTACGCATAACGCCGTCACAGTTCACCCCGCGGACCGCCGAGACCCGGCCCCGGGAGACCGGCTGCCGGTAGGCGACGACCGCGACCGTCTCCAGCGCGGCCTGGGTGAGCCGCACCTCCTGCCCGTCCCGCAGGAAGTGCTCCACCACGTCGGCGCACTCCGGACGGGTGTAGAACCGCCACCCCTCGGCCACCTGGCGCAGGTCGAACCCGCGGCCCTGCTCGGTGTACTCGTGCGACAGCTCGGCGAGCACCGCGGCGACGGTCTCCACCGGGAGGTCGAACGCCCGTGCGATGTCGTACTCCGCCACGGGCTGGTCCACCACCATGAGGACCGCCTCCAGGTCCCGCCGCAGCCGCGCGCGCCGCCCGTCCGGGCCGCCCGCCGCGTCCTCGGCCGCCGGTGCCGCCCCGGCGGCCTCCTCCACCATGCTGGTGTCGCGCGCGTTCACTCGGTCTCCCCGTCCCCCTCGGCCGTCTTCTGCTGCCCGTACTCGTCGGCCACCGCCACCTCGCCCTGCTCGCTGCCCGTCCAGGTGACGTGCAGGTCGCCCAGCGGCTCCGGCTGGTCGAACGCGACGTTGGCCGCGCGGTACAGCTCCAGCAGCGCGAGGAACCGGGCCACGACCTCGAAGGTACCGCCGCACTCGGCGGTCAGCTCGGCGAACGTCAGGGTTCCGTGCTCGCGCAGCGCGTGCACGACCAGCAGGCCCTGCTCGCGGACCGAGGTCCTGGTCTGGTGGATGTGCGTCACCGGCACGCTCGGCGGTTCCCTGGGTGTGAGGGCGCGCGCCGCCAGGGCCGCGAACTCCTGCGGGCCCAGCCGGATGAACACGTCCGGCCGCGACTCGGCGAAGCGGGGCTCCAGCGGGACCGCGCGCGGGAACCGGCGGCCCTGGGCGGCCAGCCGGGCCGCGAGGACGGCCGCGGCCTCCTTGTAGGCGCGGTACTGCAGCAGCCGCGCGAACAGCAGGTCGCGCGCCTCCAGCAGGGCGAGGTCGGCCTCGTCCTCGATCTCGCCGCGCGGCAGCAGCCTCGCCGCCTTCAGGTCGAGCAGCGTCGCGGCGACCAGCAGGAAGTGGCTGGCCTGGTCGAGGTCCCAGGAGTCCCCGTGCGCCTTGATGTAGGCGATGAACTCGTCGGTGACCTTGGAGAGCGAGACTTCGGTGATGTCCAGCTTGTGCTTGGAGATCAGTCCCAGCAGCAGGTCGAAGGGGCCCTCGAAGTTGTCGAGGTGCACCTGGAAGCCGCTCGCGGGGGTCGCGTCCTCGGTCATGCGGCGCAGGTCGGGGTGGTTGCGGTCATACCCCTAGGGTGGCATCGCCTGCGTGGCGGGGAACGCACGAAACGCCTGCGTGGCGGGGAACGCACGAAACACCCGCGTGGCGGGGAACGCACGAAACACCCGCACGGCCGATCGGCCGGTGCGGCCAGCGGTCAGTCGTCGCCGAGCCGCTGCACCAGCATGCTCGACTCACCGTGCTCCTCGAAGTCGGCGAGCAGCACGGCCACGGCCTCCCGCACGATCCTCCCCCGGTCCACGGTGAGGCCGTGCTCGGCGCGCAGCGTCAGCCGGGTCTGCTCCAGTGCGAGCAGTTCGGCCGCGGAGATGTACACGGTGATCTTCTCCTCGTGGCGCTGCCGGCCGCTGGGCTGCGGCGCCCGCTGCGTCCGGGCCCGCGGCTTGCGGGCCCGGGGGACGGGCGCGGCGCGCTCGGCGCTCCTGGCCGCGCTCGCCGCCTCGCTTCCCTCCTCCGCCGGGGCGAACCGGCCTTCGGCGGGAGGCGTCGGCGGCTCCGGACGCTCAGCGCCTCGCCGCTCCGCGGCTCCCCCCTCGTCGCGGACCGCCGGTTCCGGCGTCGTCGTGGACCGGAAGAACAGGTCCGCCGCGCCGGGCAGCGTCACGCGTCGTGATCGCTGAGCGGCCACCTGGCCAGCACCTCCTTGGCCAGTTCCCGGTAGGCGTTGGCGCCCGCCGAGGACGAGTCGAACCGGGTGATGGGCTCTCCCGCGACCGTGGCGTCAGGGAAGCGGATGGTCCGGTTGATGACGGTGCTGTAGACCTTGTCGCCGAAGCCGTCGATGATCGTGGCCAGCACCTCGCGCGCGTGCAGCGTGCGCGGGTCGTACATGGTACCGAGGAAGCCGTCGATGACGAGCCGGTCGTTCAGCCGCTCCTGCACCTTCTGGATGGTGTCCATGAGGAGTGCGACTCCGCGCAGCGCGAAGAACTCGCACTCCAGCGGGACGATGACGCCGTGCGCCGCGGTCAGCGCGTTGACCGTGAGCAGTCCCAGCGACGGCTGGCAGTCGATGAGGACGACGTCGTAGTCGTCGAGCACCGGCCTGAGCGAGCGCGCCAGCATCTGCTCGCGGGCGACCTCGCCCACCAGCTGGACCTCGGCCGCCGACAGGTCGATGTTGCTCGGGATGAGGTCGAGCCCGTCGACGTCGGTCTTCAGCAGCACGTCCTCGACGGTGACGTCGCGCTGCATGAGCAGGTTGTAGACGGTGAGGTCGAGTTCGCGCGGGTCCAACCGCCCGAGACCCACCGAGAGCGCGCCCTGCGGGTCGAAGTCGACGAGCAGGACCCGGCGGCCGTACTCCGCGATGGCGGCGCCCAGGTTGATGGTCGTCGTGGTCTTGCCGACCCCGCCCTTCTGGTTGCATAGTGCGACGACCCGGGCCGGACCGTGATCGCTCAGCGGTGCCGGTTCCGGGAACTGCGGTTTCGGTCTGTTGATGGTCAGTGCCGCCCCCGTGCGTGTTTCCCCCCACGGGCTGCCCGCTGCTCCGGTCACCGTGTCCTCCTCGGCGGACGCGGGATCGGCCGCCTCCGACTCGTCGTGCCCAGACCAGCTCACAACCCTTGACCTCCCTACGGCCCAGCCGTTACCGGCCGATTCTCGCGAACCGGTTGACCGGCCGTCGGAAAAACTCAATATGTCGACAGCGCGAAACCGTCGTGCCGCGACTCTAGAACGTCGGCCGCACCCGAATCAACGCGACACTCTCGCGTCGGCGGACCCCCGTGAGCGAGTGTTTCGCCTGTCCACGCGGGCCAGATGTCCGAATGCCGCTACGAGTGGGCCACCGCACGCGGATGACTGGCGGCGTAGACCTCGCGGAGCCGGTCGACGGTGACGAGCGTGTACACCTGCGTCGTGGTGACTGAGGCGTGCCCGAGCAGCTCCTGGACCACCCGGACGTCGGCGCCGCCGTCGAGCAGGTGGGTCGCGAAGGAGTGCCGGAGGGTGTGCGGCGAGACGTCGGTCAGCCCGACCCGCTCCGCGGCGGCGCGCAGCACCGCCCACGCACCCTGGCGGGTGAGCCGGCCGCCGCGCGCGTTGAGGAACAGGGCGGGCGTCCCGCGGCCGTGGGCGGCGAGCGCCGGGCGGGCGCGCACCAGGTAGGCGTCGAGGGCGCGCAGCGCGAACCGGCCGATCGGCACCAGCCGCTCCTTGCCGCCCTTGCCGCGGTAGCGCACCACCGCGACGCCGCCGCGGCCGCCCGCCCCGCCCTGCGCCGGGCCGGCCGGCTCCTCGGGCGCCGCGGCGCCGACGGCGACCCGCTCGACGTCGTCGACGTCCAGTCCGACCGCCTCGGAGATGCGGGCGCCGGTGCCGTAGAGCAGCTCCAGGAGCGCGCGGTCCCGCAGCGCCCGGGGGTCGTCCCCGGTGTCCACGGCGGCGAGCAGCGTCTCCACCTCCTGGAGCGAGATGGCCTTGGGCAGCCGCCGGGGCGGTGCGGGCGGGCGGACCTGCCGGGCGGGGTCGGCCGCGGTCAGCTTCTCGCGCAGCGCGAACCGGTGCAGGCCGCGGACCGCCACCACCGCGCGCCCGGCCGAGTTCACGCCGAGCGGGGGGTGCTCGGCGTCGCCCTCGCGCAGCCCGCGCAGGAAGTCGGTGACGTCGGCCTCGCGCACTTCGGCCAGCTCGCCGCGCCCGCGCTCGGCGAGGAAGCGCAGGTACCGGCGCAGGTCGCGCCGGTAGGAGGTCAGGGTGTTGGCGGCCAGACCGCGCTCCACGGTGAGGTGGTCGAGGTAGCCGCGCACCGCGGACTCCAGGGCGGGCGCGGGCTCCGCTCCGTGCGGGTGGTGCTGCTCGGCCGTCGTCGCGATCACCTCCCCCAGGCCATCCGGGGGAGATGATGCCACAGACCGGGGCGATTCGGGGCGCGGAACGTACGAGGCGGCCTGCTGGGACCCGGTCACCGGTGAGGAGCCGGGGCCCCGGTCCCGCCGCGCCACCGAGATGTCTACGGGTCTACGGGACGCAGGAGCCCCGTCCCGCTACTCGGGGGCCCGGAACCCGTCGAGTACGAACGCCACGTGCCTGCGCCACGCGCCCGGGTCACTCGTCTCGGTCGCGCGGGCGATGGCGGCGCTCGCCGCGAAGACATGGAGCAGGTCGTCGTCGGTGACCTCCGCCCGGAGGAGGCCCTCGTCGCGGGCCCGGTCCATGATCTCCCGCGACGCCCCGATCGCGTGCGCGCACAGCCGCACGTTCACCCGGGCCGTCGACATGCGGGCGAGCATGCTGGAGGCCCTCCTGCCGCTGCTCCTGCTGACCCCGGTCGAGATCGCGCACGCGCTGCTTCCCGAGTGGCAGGAGCGCGGTGACGGAGCCTTCCTGCTCGCCGAGGGTCTCTCCGCGGCACGGCCGATGGCCAACCTGGCCGGCCTGGGGACCGTGATGGCGGCGACCCGCAACTTCCTGCACGGCCTGCACGCCGAAGTCGCCGACAGCGGGGTGCACGTGGGCCCCCTGAGCATCGCCTCGCTGATCGCCGGCAGCGAGGTCTCCGCCGCGGCTGCCGCCGCGTTCGACGAACACGGCGGTCCGCGGGTCCCCGTGGCCGACCCGAAGGACCTCGCCGAGATCTACTGGACCATGGTCACGTCCCGAGACCGGGTCGAGCGCTTCCACCCCGAGGGCATCCTCGGCTGAAGCTGCCTCTCAGGAATCACCCGCGGATCGGCAGAGCGGCACGAAGCCTCCGGTGTACAGGGTCCTCCTGGTCGTTGGCCCCTGTACCGGAGGCTTCGCGTGTGTGCCGGCGGCACGCGTCGGTGACGCCGACTCGGCACCGACCGTCCTAGTGGGACGGGTCTCCACCCGCTCCCTAGGCGAGGGCGGGCCGCAGGGTGGACAGCCCGTCCCGGACCGCCGCCTGGGCGGCCAGAATCCCGATGACGGCGGACGCGTTGTGCAGCCGGCCGGTGAGCACCGCCCGCACGGCGTCCTCCAGCGGCATCCACTCCAGGGGCATGTCCGCCTCCTCGTGCACCCGTTCGAAGTCGATCTCCTCGGCGGGGACCTCGGTGAGGTTGCGGGCGAGGTAGACGATCACCCGCTCCGTGGAGAACCCGGGGGAGGGGAAGACGTCGGCCAGCTCGTGCCAGGTGGCGGCCCGGTAGCCGGCCTCCTCCAGCAGCTCGCGCTGGGCGGTGCGCACCGGGGGCTCGCCGTCGACGTCGCGCATGCCGGCCGGCAGCTCCCACAGCTGGTGGCCGACGGCGTGCCGGTACTGGCGCAGCAGCAGCACCCGGCCGGCGTCGTCCAGCGCGACCACCGCCACGGCGCCCGGGTGGACGAACAGGTCGCGCTGCACCACCTCGGTCCGGCCGCCGGAGCCCGGCATGCGCACCCAGTCGCTGCGCATGGCCACCTTCGGGCTGCGGAACCGCTCGGCGGTGTCCTCGACGGTCCAGGACTCGGGGTGGTCGGCCACCGTGTAGTCGACGGTGCCGCTCATCCGCGCGCCTCGCCCGCTGCGAGCGCGCGGTCCCGCGCGGCGGTGATCAGCCCGGAGAACAGCGGGTGGGCGCGGGTCGGCCGGGACCGCAGCTCCGGGTGCGCCTGGGTGGCGACGAAGAACGGGTGCTCCTCGCGCGGCAGCTCGACGTACTCCACGAGGTGGCCGCCGGGCGACAGACCCGAGAAGACCAGTCCGGCCTCCTCCAGCTGGGCGCGGTAGGCGTTGTTCACCTCGTAGCGGTGCCGGTGCCGCTCCGAGACCTCCTCCTCGCCGTACAGCTCGCGGACCTGCGACCCCTCGGCCAGCGCCGCCGGGTACAGGCCC
Source organism: Marinitenerispora sediminis (assembly GCF_003336425.1). Taxonomy (GTDB): domain Bacteria; phylum Actinomycetota; class Actinomycetes; order Streptosporangiales; family Streptosporangiaceae; genus Marinitenerispora; species Marinitenerispora sediminis. The sequence goes on from NZ_QEIO01000071.1 coordinate 6,774, forward strand.
AGGCGCATGGTGCCGCCCATGTCCCGCTCGCCGGCGATGACGTCCGTCTGGTCGGCCATGGTGGCGATGACCGGGTGCTTGGCCTTGTCGTCGAACTCGGTGCTGTTGGCGCCTTCGAGCCCCACCACGTCGCGCGCGTACTCGATCACCAGGCACTGCAGGCCCAGGCAGATCCCGAGCAGCGGGATGCGGTTCTCGCGGGCGTGGCGGATCGCGCCAAGCTTGCCCTCGATCCCCCGCACGCCGAACCCGCCGGGGATGAGCACGCCGTCCACGCCGTCCAGCTCCCGCGCGGCACCGGCCGCGGTCGAGCAGTCGTCGCTGACCACCCAGCGGATGTTGACCCGGGTGTCGCAGGCGAACCCGCCCGCCCGCAGCGCCTCGGTCACCGACAGGTAGGCGTCGGGCAGGTCGATGTACTTGCCGACCAGCGCGATGGTGACCTCGTGGCTCGGCTGGTGGACGCGGCGCAGCAGGTTGTCCCACTCGGTCCAGTCGACGTCGCGGAAGGCCAGGCCCAGCCGGCGCACCACGTAGGCGTCCAGGCCCTCGCGGTGCAGCACCTTGGGGATGTCGTAGATCGAGGGGGCGTCCGGCGTGGAGACGACGCCGCCCTCGTCCACGTCGCACATCAGGCTGATCTTGCTCTTCAGGCTCTGCGGGATCGGGCGGTCGGCGCGGCAGACGATCGCGTCGGGCTGGATGCCGATGTTGCGCAGCGCCGCCACGGAGTGCTGGGTGGGCTTGGTCTTCAGCTCGCCGGACGGGCCGAGGTAGGGCAGCAGCGAGACGTGCAGGAAGAAGCAGTTCTCGCGGCCGATCTCGTGCCGGATCTGGCGCACCGCCTCCAGGAAGGGCTGCGACTCGATGTCGCCGACCGTGCCGCCGATCTCGGTGATGACCAGGTCGACGTCGGCGTCCTCCATCGCGTAGATCCGCGACTTGATCTCGTTGGTGATGTGCGGGATCACCTGCACGGTGTCGCCGAGGTAGGCGCCCTGGCGCTCCTTGGCGATGACGCTGGAGTAGATCTGCCCGGTGGTGACGTTCGCCGAGGCCGACAGCTCGGTGTCCAGGAACCGCTCGTAGTGGCCGATGTCGAGGTCGGTCTCGGCACCGTCGTCGGTGACGAACACCTCGCCGTGCTGGAACGGGTTCATCGTGCCGGGGTCGACGTTGAGGTAGGGGTCGAGCTTCTGCATGGTGACCCGCAGACCGCGGGACTTCAGCAGCCGCCCGAGGCTGGAGGCGGTCAGGCCCTTCCCGAGACTGGAGGCGACGCCGCCGGTGACGAAAAGGTGTTTGGTACTCGCGGCGGATGCCAAAGTGATGCTCCCGTGGTCGATTGGCTACGAACCGCCCGAACACGACAGGCGGCCGTGCGGAGCCCGGTGGTCGGCGGCGATTCGCGCCGAATGCCTACCTCGGACGCCACGGGCCACCAGGATAACAGCGTCCCCCACCTGCGGAGGTATCGGACCTCGGAAGGGCGCCGGTACCGCGGCCGCGCGGCGGGGCCGAGGTGTACACGGCGGTACGGCGAACGAACGTACCAAGAACACCCGGGGAGGCGGACTCCCGCCCCACCGGTCGTCCTGCCCGCCGCGGGCCCCGCCATGCGGCCGCAGCCGCCGAAACCGCCGATGCTGGAGTCCAGCACCGTGACCCCGCTGTCGTGGGCGGCCAGCGCGTTGGCGTAGCCCGTGTTGCGGGTGTTGTGGAAGTGGCAGCGCAGCCGGGCCGTCCCCGCCACCGCGCGGACCCGGGTGACGAGGTCGCGCACCTGGCGCGGCACCCCGACACCGATGGTGTCGGCCAGCGCGATCTCCACGGCGCCCATGTCGGCGGCGCGCCGGGCGATCTCGACGACCCGCTCCGGCGGGGTCTCCCCCTCGAACGGGCAGCCGAAGGCGGTGGAGACGGTGATGCTGAGCGGCGTGCCCGCGTCGTGGGCCGCCTTGGCGATGCCGGCGCAGTCGGCCAGCATCTCCTCGACGGTGCGCCCCTGGTTGCGGCGGGAGAACTCGTCGGTGGCGGGCACCGCGACGTTCACCTCGTCGACCTCGGCGGCCAGCGCCCGCTCCAGGCCCCGGTGGTTGAGGACCAGCCCGATGTAGGACACCCCCGGCTCGCGGCGGACACCGGCCATGACCTCCTCGGCCCCGGCCATCTGCGGCACCCGGCGGGGGTTGACGAAGCTCACGGCCTCGATCCGCCGCAGCCCCGCCGCGACGGCGCGGTCGATCAGCTCGACCTTCTCCGCCACGGACAGCACCGCGTCCTCGTTCTGCAGACCGTCGCGCGGTCCGACCTCCACGATCTCCACGCCTCCGGCCGGGGTGGTCGGCTCCGCTGCCATGGTGTGGCTCCCTCCGCGCTGGTCCGATTGCGGCCGAGCACCGGCCGGGCGGACGGGGCCGCCGCCGGCGGTCAGGCCCAGCCTAACCAGCCGGCGGCGGTGCGGTCAGCACCACGGGGCGCCGCGGCCCGTGCGGGCCGCGGCGGCGCGCTCAGCGCCCCGGAACGAGCACCGCGGCGTGCCCGCCGCCGCGCCGCTCGGTCTCGGCGACCGCCTGGATGCGGCCCCGGCCGAGGAACTCCAGCGCGGCCACGGCCCCGATCTCGGGCACCTCGCTGAAGGTGTGCCCCAGCTCGCTGAGCTCCTTCTGCTCAGGCGTCCCGATGAACGCCGGCTCCGCCTGGGTGGCGGCGGCGTTGCGCTGGCTGAGCCGCGGCGCCTCCACCGCCTCCGGCAGCGTCATGTCGCGGTCGATCCGGTCCACCAGGACGTGCAGCACGGTGGTGATGATGGTGGCGCCGCCCGGACTGCCGACGGCCAGCCAGGGGCGGCCGTCCTCCAGCACGATGGTCGGCGCCATGCTGGAGCGCGGCCGCTTGCCCGGCGCGGGCAGGTTCGCGGCGCCGGCGCCGGTCTCCGAGACCTCGAACTCGAAGTCGGTGAGCTCATTGTTGAGGAGGAAGCCGCGGCCGGGGACGACGATGCCGCTGCCGCCGGTCTGCTCGATGGAGAACGTGTAGGAGACGACGTTGCCCCACCGGTCGGCGGTCACGAGGTGCGTGGTGGAGGGCCCCTCGGCGCCCTCCTCCGCGGGCGTGCCGCCGTCGAGGCAGCCGCCACCTCCGGTCACGTCGCCGGGCGCCGCCGGGGCGGGCAGCACCGCGTCGGGGGAGATCCGGCAGGCGCGCTGCGCCGCGAAGTCCTCGGAGAGCAGGGTCTCCAGCGGCACGTCGGAGTAGGCGGGGTCGCCGATGTAGGCGTTGCGGTCGGCGTAGGAGAGCTTGCTGGCCTCCAGGGTGAGGTGCTGCAGCTCGGCCGGTCCCAGGTCCTCGGGCTGGTACCGCTCGAGGATGTTGAGGGCCTCGCCCACCGTGGAGCCGCCCGAGGAGGACGGCGCCATGCTGTAGACGTCCAGGCCGCGGTACTCGACGTGCGTGGGATCGCGTTCGACGACCTCGTACCCGGCCACGTCCTCGGCGCTGAGCAGGCCCGGGCGCACCGTGCGGTCCGCGTCCTCGGCCACCGGCGGCGCGGTGGCCGTGCGCACGATGTCGGCGCCGATGCCGCCGGCGAGCACACCGGTGCCGTGCCGGGCGAACTCCCGGTAGGTGTCGGCGAGGTCGGGGTTGCGCAGCACGGTGCCGACCTCCGGGGGCGCGCCGCCCGGCAGGAAGAGGTCGGCGGTGGCGGGGAAGTCGGCGAAGCGCTCGGCATTGTCGGCGGTCTGGCGCCGGAAGGTCTCGTCGACGACGAAACCGCGGTCGGCGAGGTCGATGGCCGGCCGCAGCGCGCGCCTCAGCGAGACGGTGCCCCACTCCTCCAGGGCGTGCTCCCACGTGGCGGGGGTGCCGGGGGCACCGACCGACAGCCCGGAGGTGACGGCCTCGGCGAAGGGGATGGGCTCGCCGTTCTCCAGGAAGGAGTCCTCGCGCATGGCGGCGGGGGCGGTCTCCCGGCCGTCCAGCGTGTACACCTGGCGGTCCCTGGCGCTGTAGTAGACGAAGTACCCGCCGCCTCCGAAGCCTCCCGAGTACGGCTCGGTGACGCCGAGCGCGGCAGCGGCGGCCACCGCGGCGTCCACGGCGTTGCCTCCCGAGCGCAGGATCCGCAGCCCGGCCTCGGTGGCGTCCGGGTCCACCGTCGACACGGCCCCGCCGCGCCCCACCGCCACCGGGTCCCGGTCCGGGGGCCTCGGCCGCTCCTCCGCCGCCGCGGGGACGGCCGTCGTGCCCAGCATCAGCAGCAGTCCGGCCGTGGCTCCGGCCCGGTAGAACGCACGCCTCACGTGTCGGCCTCCGCCTCGTCGCACCGGAACGCCCGATACGCTCCGAAAGGTGACATGCGCCGAAGGTTAACCTGTCATGAGTTGTCCGCACCAGGGGGGATTTGCGGCATTGTGGCGGGCCGCCGGGTGCGCCTCCGGACGGCCACCCCGCGTGACGTCCGGCTCCGCACCGGCCGGGGACCGGGGCCAGGTGCGGCCACCCGGCGCGAAGCGGCCGGAATCACACCCCCGGCCGGCGAGCGGCCGGGCGCCCGCGCGGCTCAGCGCAGTGCGAGAGCGGGCCGGATCTCCCAGGTGGTCCACAGCGGGCGGTAGCCCATGCGGTGCCAGAACGGACCGGACAGCGGGTTCATCACGGAGTAGTTGAGCAGCGTGACCGCGATGCCGTGGCTGTCCATGGCCTGGTGCGCCTGGCTCACCAGGGCGGTTCCGATCCCCCGGCCGCGCTCCTCCTCGGCCACCACGGCGTAGCCGACGTAGGCGGCCGGAGCCGCGTTGACGAGCGGCGCGGCCCAGCGGGCGCGTTCGGGCGGCGACACCCACAGCAGCCCCACCGGACGGCCGCGGCGCTCGGCGAGCCACACCCACGACGGCGGCCGGCTGAGCGCCCGCGCCACCACCCGCCGGGTCTGCTCGGGGGTCTCGGGCTGGACGAAGACGCCGCCGAAGGACTCCTCGTAGCGGTGCTCCTCCATGATGAGCCCGACCACCACCGCCAGGTCGTGGATGTCGGCGAGCCGCATCGTGACGTCGCGGGGCGGCAGGGAGGGCGGGACGCCCCGGCGCTGCCGGCGGGCCGCCAGCACGGTGATGGGCTGCATCCCGTGCCGCTGCAGCGGCCGCACACCGCAGACGTCGCGCGCCGGCCAGGTGAGCTGCGCCGCCGACTCGCTGCCCGTCCCCGAGGGCAGCTGCTCCAGCTGGTCGCGCCAGCTCGTCAGCAGCGAGTCGAGCGCCCCCTCCGGGTCCGGGCCGCCCACGAGCGGGGTGAGCCAGTGCTGGTCGGGCACCCCCCAGGTCCGGCCGGCCTCGCCGGGCTGGTACCAGGAGTAGCGCATGGTCCCGAGGGCGGCCGGCCGGCCGTGCTCGTCGCTCACGGTGAGCAGCGGGTACCCGCTCAGCCGTGGGTGGGACGGTTCCGGCAGCAGCGGGTCGACCGCGGCCCAGCGCCTGGCAGCCGATCCGACGAGCAGGTCGAACTCCGCGCTGCTTCCAGGCGGACCGTCCTGCCGCATCCGGGCGACATAACCGCTCATGTTCCCTCCCTGGCCCCATCGACGCCAGCCCGCGCCTCCGCCGCGCCGCACCCGACGTCGTCGCCGCCCCCGACGGCGATCACGTGCTGTCGCGCCCCGACTACCCGGCAGACGCTACCGGTTCGCCCCACGACACGCGGGGCAACCCGGAGATTTTCCGGCTTTGTTGTGAAAAATTGTCTCCGTGCAATTTCATGAGAGCAAGACAGTCGCGGGACCACGGTAACCGGTCAACGTCTCATGATCATCTCCATGCGGTGACGCTCGGACCGCGCCGCGCCAACCCGCGCAGGGCTGCGCGGCGCGTCCTCGGTCGTGCGTCAGGAGACCCCGGCCGCGTCCATCCCGCGCAGCTCCCGCTTGAGCTCCTTGACCTCGTCGCGCAGCCGCGCCGCGAGCTCGAACTGCAGGTCCGCCGCCGCCTGGTGCATCTGCTGGGTGAGCTGGTCGATGAGATCGGCCAGCTCGGCCCGGGGCATGCCCGCGATGTCGGCGGAGCGCTGGCCGGCCGCCTGCGAGGACAGGCCGGGGACCGGCGCCTTGCCGCGGCTGACCTGCCGGGCCGCGCCGCCGATCAGCGTCTCGGTGTCAGCGTCCTCCCGGGCCAGCGAGTCGAGGATGTCGGCGATCTTCTTGCGCAGCGGCTGCGGGTCGATCCCGTGCTCAGCGTTGTAGGCGAGCTGCTTGGCCCGGCGCCGGTTGGTCTCGTCGATGGCCCGGCGCATGGACTCCGTCACCTCGTCGGCGTACATGTGCACCTGCCCGGCCACGTTGCGCGCCGCCCGGCCGATCGTCTGGATCAGGGACGTCTCCGACCGCAGGAAGCCCTCCTTGTCGGCGTCCAGGATCGCCACCAGCGACACCTCGGGCAGGTCCAGCCCCTCCCGCAGCAGGTTGATGCCGACCAGCACGTCGAACTCCCCCACCCGCAGCTCGCGGAGCAGCTCCACCCGGCGCAGCGTGTCGACCTCGCTGTGCAGGTAGCGCACCCGGATACCGAGCTCCGTGAGGTAGTCGGTGAGGTCCTCGGCCATCTTCTTGGTGAGCGTGGTCACCAGCACGCGCTCGTCGCGCTCGGCGCGCACCCGGATCTCGTGCACCAGGTCGTCGATCTGGCCCTGGGTGGGCTTGACCAGCACCTCCGGGTCGACCAGGCCGGTGGGGCGGATCACCTGCTCGACCACGTCGCCGCCGCTCTGCCGCAGCTCGTAGGGCCCGGGCGTGGCCGACAGGTACACGGTCTGCCCGATGCGCTTGACGAACTCCTCCCACCTCAGCGGCCGGTTGTCCAGCGCCGAGGGCAGCCGGAACCCGTGGTCCACCAGCGTGCGCTTCCGCGAGGCGTCGCCCTCGTACATGCCGCCGATCTGCGGCACGGTCACGTGCGACTCGTCGACGACCAGCAGGAAGTCCTCCGGGAAGTAGTCCAGCAGCGTGTTGGGCGCGCTGCCCGGGGCCCGCCCGTCGAAGTGCCGCGAGTAGTTCTCGATGCCCGAGCACATGCCGACCTGGCGCAGCATCTCCAGGTCGTAGGTGGTGCGCATGCGCAGCCGCTGCGCCTCCAGCAGGCTGCCGCGGTTCTCCAGCTCGGTGAGGCGCTCCCCCAGCTCGGTCTCGATGTCGGCGATGGCCCGCTCCATCCGCTCCGGGCCCGCCACGTAGTGCGACGCCGGGAAGATGTACAGCTCCTCGTCCTCGCCGACCACCTCGCCGGTGAGCGGGTGCAGGGTGCACAGCCGCTCGATCTCGTCACCGAACATCTCGATCCGGACGGCGAGCTCCTCGTAGACCGGGATGATCTCGATGGTGTCCCCGCGCACCCGGAAGGTGCCCCGGGTGAACGCGACGTCGTTGCGGGTGTACTGCATCTCGACGAGCCGGCGCAGCAGGTCGTCGCGGTCCACCTCCATGCCCACCTTCACGGTGGCCATGCGGTCGACGTACTCCTGCGGCGTGCCCAGGCCGTAGATGCACGACACCGAGGCGACGACGATGGTGTCGCGCCGGGTCAGCAGCGAGTTGGTCGCCGAGTGCCGCAGCCGCTCCACCTCGTCGTTGATCGAGGAGTCCTTCTCGATGTAGGTGTCGGTCTGCGGGACGTAGGCCTCGGGCTGGTAGTAGTCGTAGTAGGAGACGAAGTACTCGACGGCGTTGTTGGGCAGCATCTCCCTCAGCTCGTTGGCGAACTGCGCCGCGAGCGTCTTGTTCGGCTGCATCACCAGCGTGGGGCGCTGCACCTGCTCGACCAGCCACGCCACGGTGGCGGTCTTGCCGGTCCCGGTGGCGCCCAGCAGCACCGTGTCCTTCGCGCCGGCGTTGACCCGCCGCGTCAACTCCGCGATGGCCGCCGGCTGGTCGCCCGCCGGGGTCATCTCGGAGACCACCTCGAACGGCGCCACTCTGCGCTGGATGTCGGTCACCGGACGCACGTCGTCTCATCTCCCCCTGCGGCCCTGCCCCCTGGTCTCCTTCCACCGTATATCCGGACACCGACAGCGGCGGACGGCCGCCCGGCCCGGTCAGGAGGCCGACGAGCCGGCCCCCGCCCGCGCCGCGAGCCCCGCCCACACCTCGGCGACCCGGGCGTCCAGGTCGGCCACCGTGCCCGAGTTGTCCACCACCACGTCGGCGGCCGCCAACCGCTCCTCCCGGGACGCCTGCGCCCGGATCCGGGCCCGCGCCTGCTCCTCGCCCATGCCCCGGTTGGCGACCACCCGGCCGACCCGCAGGTCGTCGGGGGCGTCCACGACCACGACCACGTCGTACTCCCGCCCGAGGTCGTTCTCCACCAGCAGCGGCACGTCGTACACCACGATCGCGTCCTCGGGGGCGGCGGCCATGAGCTCCGCGGTGCGCTCGGCCACCCGGGGGTGCACGATCGCGTTCAGCCGGGCCAGCCGGTCGGCGTCGGCGAACACGATCTCCCCCAGCCGGGCCCGGTCCAGCCGGCCGTCGGGGGCCAGGACGTCCGCGCCGAACTCCGCGACGACCGCGGCCAGCCCGGCGGTCCCCGGCTCGACCACCTCGCGGGCCAGCCGGTCGGCGTCGATCACCACCGCCCCGCGCTCCGCCAGCCGCCGCGCCACCTCGGTCTTGCCCGATCCGATCCCGCCGGTGAGTCCCACACGTAGCATGCCGCCGATCTTACGGAACGCCGGAGACGGGGCGGGGACGGGCTAACGCACCGGCTCCCGGGCGGGTTTGCGGAGGTGGACGAACGTGAGGTGCTCGGCCACGCGTTCGCGGGAGGTCTCGGTGTAGCCGAGCCTCCGGTACAGCCGCAGGTTGCCGTCGCTGCTGTGCCCGGTGAACAGCGCGAACGCCTCCAGGTCGGGGTACGCCGCGCGGGCGTGGGCCTCGATGGCGAGCAGCAGGGCACGGCCGATGCCCTCGCCCTGGCGGTCGGGGGCCACCGCGAGGCGGTTGACCAGGAAGGTGGGGCCGGTGCTGCGGCCGCGGACCGCGCCGACGATGCGGCGGCCGGCGACGGCCTTGAGCAGCGGGCCGCCGCCCAGGGCGGCGCGGATCTGCGCCGCGGTCTCGGTGAGCGGCGCGATGTAGGGATCGCCGTAGCCCTGCGCCTCCGTCACGTAGGCGGCGCGCTGCAGGGTCCAGATCTCGCCGACGTCGGCGGCGGTGGCCGGCTCGATGGCGACGGCGGGGGCTGGGGCGACCATGGCGGCAGCATAGCGAAGGGCCGCCCCCCAGATGGGGAGCGGCCCTCGGTGATTCGCGCGGGCGTCACGCCCGGACGCGCCGGTGGCGACTAACTGTCGCCGCCGCCGGCCAGCTTCTCACGCAGCGCGGCCAGCGCCTCGTCGGAGGCGAGAGCACCGTTGTTGCCGCCGGAGGAACCACTGCTGGATCCGCCGCTCGACGCGGGCTCGCTCTCGAACGGGGCCTCAGTGGCGGCCTCGGCCTCGGCGGCCTGGGCCTCCTCGACCTGCTTGCGGTGCGCCTCGAAGCGGGCCTGGGCGAGAGCGTACTGCCGCTCCCACTCGTCGCGCTGGGTCTCGAAGCCCTCGAGCCACTCGCCGCTCTCCGGGTCGAAGCCCTCGGGGTACTTGTAGTTCCCCTGCTCGTCGTACTCGGCCGCCATGCCGTAGAGGGTGGGGTCGAACTCCACCTGGTCCGGCGAGACGCTCTCGTTGGCCTGCTTCAGCGAGAGGCTGATGCGGCGGCGGTCGAGGTCGATGTCGATGATCTTGACGAAGATCTCGGTACCGACCTGGACGACCTGCTCCGGGATCTCCACGTGGCGCTCCGCCAGCTCGGAGATGTGCACCAGGCCCTCGATGCCCTCCTCGACGCGGACGAACGCGCCGAACGGCACCAGCTTGGTGACCTTGCCCGGGACGACCTGCCCGATCTGGTGGGTGCGGGCGAACTGCTGCCACGGGTCTTCCTGCGTGGCCTTCAGCGACAGGGAGACGCGCTCGCGCTCCATGTCGACGTCGAGGACCTCGACCGTGACCTCCTGGCCCACCTCGACGACCTCGCTGGGGTGGTCGATGTGCTTCCAGGACAGCTCCGAGACGTGCACCAGGCCGTCGACGCCGCCGAGGTCCACGAACGCACCGAAGTTGACGATCGAGGAGACGACGCCCTTGCGGATCTGGCCCTTCTGGAGGGTGTTGAGGAAGGTCTGGCGGACCTCGGACTGCGTCTGCTCCAGCCAGGCACGGCGGGACAGCACCACGTTGTTGCGGTTCTTGTCCAGCTCGATGATCTTGGCTTCGAGCTCGCGGCCGACGTAGGGCTGGAGGTCGCGCACCCGGCGCATCTCGACCAGCGAGGCGGGGAGGAAGCCGCGCAGCCCGATGTCGAGGATCAGACCGCCCTTGACGACCTCGATCACCGTACCGGTGACGACGCCGTCCTCTTCCTTGATCTTCTCGATCGTGCCCCAGGCGCGCTCGTACTGGGCGCGCTTCTTGGACAGGATGAGCCGCCCTTCCTTGTCCTCCTTCTGGAGGACCAGGGCCTCGACGTGGTCGCCGACGGAGACGACCTCGCCCGGGTCGACGTCGTGCTTGATCGAGAGCTCCCGCGAGGGGATAACGCCTTCGGTCTTGTAGCCGATGTCGAGCAAGACCTCGTCTCGATCGACCTTCACGATGGTGCCCTCGACAATGTCACCGTCGTTGAAGTACTTGATGGTCTCGTCGATCGCCGCGAGGAAGGCTTCCTCGGAACCGATGTCGTTGACCGCTACCTTCGGTGTCGAGGTGGCCTCGGTGCTGCTCGTCATGTGTGGGTGGACTCCGGATGCGGACAATGGCTGAAAGTTAGGCACGCCGTGGAGTCAAACGGTTCGGGCCGCTCCCCGTTGCCGGGGCGCCGGTCCGGGCAGCTGCCCGGACCCGCCTCCGAAGAGGCGGCCGACCGCCGTGCCCGCACGTCCTCCGAGGCCCTCACGAGGTGTGCGAGCTAGCTGTCACACCGCGCGGGAGTCCGGGGCCGAGTGCGCACGCGAATCCACAACGCTCCGGCCAGAATATGAGACACGGGCGCTGTGGTCAATCGGAAGCGGTATCCCGAAACGGGCTTACCCCGTTTTCGTCACATCTTACGATCACTTCGTGGTGCTGTGTCGCCGTCGCCCCTCCAAGGTGCGTCGGGCCTGCGGGGGGTGGGTGAGCCGAGTCCGGGGACCTCCGCCACCTGCGCGGATCCCGGCGCGCGGCGGTCAGTCGTCGGCGTTTCGGGATCGGGTTCGCTTGACGTCGGAGCGCCGCCGCTTGGCCGTGAGCCGGCGTTCGCGGGAGGCGCGGGTGGGCCGGGTCGGCCGCCGCGTCCGGGGGCCGGGTTCGGCCGCCTCGGACACGAGCTCGGCCAGGCGGCGCCGGGCCAGGTCGCGGTTGCGGGCCTGGGAGCGGTGCTCCCGCACCGTGACGGTGAGCACTCCGCCGACCAGCCGGCCGGCCAGCCGCCGCAGGGCGCGCTCCCGCTGCTCCGGGCGCAGCGCCGAGGACGCGGCGACGTCGAAGCTGAGCGAGACCCGGGTGTCGGTGGTGTTGACGTGCTGCCCGCCCGGCCCGCCGGACCTGGAGAACCGCCACCCCAGCTCGTCCTCGGGGATGTCGACGAGGACGCGGCGGGAGTCGCGTGCACGTCCGCTCATGTCCTCGCCCCCCTCACCTCATGGCGCCGTCGGCATCATGGTACGCGCGCGCGGAGCACGCGGCACCACCGGCCTCAGTGTGCCGCGTCATGCCAGTTGCGGCCGACCCCCACCGAGACGGCCAGCGGCACCCGGAGGTCGTAGGCGCTCGCCATGCACTCCGACACCAGCTTGCGCACCGCCTCCAGCTCCTCGCCGACGACCTCCAGCACGAGCTCGTCGTGGACCTGCAGCAGCAGCCGCGAGGTGTGCCCCCCGTCGCGCAGCGCCGCGGCGACGTCCAGCATGGCCACCTTGATGATGTCGGCCGCCGACCCCTGGATGGGGGCGTTGAGGGCCATCCGCTCGGCCATCTCGCGGCGCTGCCGGTTGTCGCTCGTGAGGTCCGGCAGGTAGCGGCGGCGGCCGAGCATGGTTTCCGTGTAGCCCTCGCGGCGGGCCCGCTCCACCACCTCGTGCAGGTAGTCGCGCACCCGGCCGAACTGCGCGAAGTAGTCGTCCATGAGGCCGCGCGCCTCCTCCGGCGTGATGCCGAGCTGCCCGGACAGGCCGAACGCGCTCAGCCCGTACGCCAGACCGTAGTTCATGGCCTTGATACGGGCGCGGGCCTCGCCGCCGACCTCGCCGGCCGGGATCCCGAACACCCGCGCGGCGATCTCGGCGTGGAAGTCGTGGCCGGTCTCGAACGCCTCGATCAGCGAGGCGTCCTCGGACAGGTGCGCCATGATGCGCAGCTCGATCTGGCTGTAGTCGGCGGTGAGCAGGTGGTCGTAGCCGTCCCCGACCACGAACGCGCGCCGGATCCGCCGCCCGGCGTCGGTGCGCACCGGGATGTTCTGCAGGTTGGGGTCGGTGGAGCTGAGCCGCCCGGTGGCCGCCACCGTCTGGTTGAAGGTGGTGTGGATGCGGCCGTCGTCGGCGATCGTCTTGACCAGCCCCTCGACGGTCGTGCGCAGCTTCGTCTGGTCGCGGTGCCGGAGCAGGATGACCGGCAGCTCGTTGTCGGTGCGGGCCGCCAGCCAGGCGAGGGCGTCGGCGTCGGTCGTGTAGCCGGTCTTGATGCGCTTGGTCTTGGGCAGGTCCAGCTCGGTGAACAGGATCTGCTGCAGTTGCTTGGGCGAGCCCAGGTTGAACTCCCGGCCGACCACCCGGTGCGCCTCGGCGACCGCCTGGCGCACCGCCGCGGCGAACTCGTCCTCCAGGCCGTCGAGGTAGCCGCGGTCGGCGGCGATGCCGGTGCGCTCCATGTCGGCGAGGACCCGGACGAGCGGCAGCTCCACCTCGTGCAGCAGCCGGGTGGCACCGCGCCGGGCGAGGTCGGCGTCGAGCGCCGCCGCGAGCTCCAGGGTGGCCCGGGCGCGCAGCGCCAGCTCCTCCCGCACGGCGGCCTCGGCGTCGCCGTCACCGGCGATGTCCAGGGTGAGCTGGTCGGAGCCGCCGCCCTCCTCGCGCAGCTCCTTGTTGAGGTAGCGCGTGCACAGGTCGGCGAGGTCGAACTTGCGCTGGCCCGGCAGCGCCAGGTACGCCGCCAGCGCGGTGTCACTGGTCAGGCCCGCCAGGGTCCAGCCGCGCGCCTCCAGGCCGAGCAGCGGCCCCTTGGCGTCGTGCAGGGCCTTGGGGTGGTCGGGGTCGGCCAGCCAGCCGGCGAGCGCCGCCTCGTCGGAGGCGTCCAGGAGCGCGGGGTCGAGGTAGACGGCGGGGCCGGCCGCGACCGCGATGGCGAGGCCGGTGAGCTCGCCGGTGCCGCGCCCCCAGCTGCCGGCGACGGCCAGGCCGGCGCGGGCGTTCGTCGTGGCGTGCGAGGCCAGCCAGCCGGCGAGCTCCCCGGTGCCGGGGGCGGTCAGGTCGACGGAGAAGCCCTCCTCGGCGGCCGCCTCGGCCCCCGGCTCGGTGTCGCCGAGCACGGAGAACAGCCGGTCCCGCAGCGTCCCGGCGAACTCCAGGTTGTCGAACAGCGCGTTCACGCCGGCGCGGTCCCAGCCGTCCATCGTGAGGTCGTCGACCGCCGCGCCGATCTCGACGTCGGTCGACAGGATGTTGAGGCGCTGGTTGCGCAGCACGTCGTCGAGGTGGTCCCGGAGGTTCTGGCCGGCCTTGCCGGTGACCTCGTCCACCCGGGCGATGAGCGCGTCGAGGGAGCCGTACTTGGTGATCCACTTCGCGGCGGTCTTCGGGCCCACGCCCGGCACGCCCGGCAGGTTGTCGGACTTCTCACCCACCAGGGCCGCGAGGTCGCGGTAGCGCTCCGGCGCGACCCCGTACTTCGCCTCGACCGCGTCCGGCGTCATCCGGGTGAGGTCGGACAGGCTCTTGCCCGGGTACAGCACGGTGCACTGGTCGGTGACGAGCTGGAAGGCGTCGCGGTCGCCGGAGGCGATCAGCACCTCCATGCCGCGGGCGCAGCCCTGGGTGGCGAGGGTCGCGATGATGTCGTCGGCCTCGTAGCCGGCCACCGAGAGGCTGGCGACGCCGATCAGCCCGAGCAGCTCCTGGAGCAGTCCGACCTGGCCCGGGAACTCCGGCGGGGTCTCCGACCGGCCGGCCTTGTAGTCGTCGTAGGCCTCGTGGCGGAACGTCGGCTCCGAGCGGTCCCACGCCACGGCGATGTGCGTGGGCTGCTCCTCGCGCAGCAGTTTGACCAGCATCGAGGTGAAGCCGTACACGGCGTTGGTGGACTGCCCGGTGCTGGTGCCGAACTTCTCCACCGGCAGCGCGAAGAACGCGCGGAAGGCCATGGAGTGGCCGTCGAGCAGCAGCAGGCGGCGCGCTGCATCCGGGGCGCCGGCCGCGGCGGCCGCACCGGACTCGGAGGGACTGGTCTGCTCGGGGGTCACCTGTGTCTTCACCACACCAGGAATCCTAGGATGCGGTTCGGACTTTGTCGCAGGACTCCGCCCGGGCGGGCTCCCCGCGGGCGGGGTCCGCCGCCGCCGACCACCGGCGGCGGGCCGCAGACGAGAGAGGTGCGCGATGACGCTGGACGCCGACCGGCTGGCCGAGATCATGGGCAGCCCCGCCCCCGCGGGCGCCCTGGGCACCCGGATGGGCCTGGAGGTCCTGGAGGCGTCGGCGGAGCGCGTCGTCGGCCGGATGCCGGTCGAGGGCAACACCCAGCCCTACGGGCTGCTGCACGGCGGCGCCTCCTGCGTGCTCGCCGAGACGCTGGGGTCGGTGGGATCGGCCGTCCACGCCGGGCCGGGGCGCATCGCGGTGGGCATCGAGATCAACGCCACCCACCACCGGTCGGCCACCGAGGGCTTCATCACGGGCACGGCCACGCCGGTGCACCTGGGGCGCTCGCTGGCGACCTGGGACATCGTCATCACCGACGACGCCGGACGCCGGGTCTGCACCTCGCGGCTGACCTGCATGCTCCGCGACGCGCCCGGCCGCGGGTAGCAGCGGCCGGAGCGCACGGCCGCACACGACCACGGACGAATCGGGGAGCCATTCGATGCCGGGACTCGGCACGCTCATCAATGTCGCCGCCATCGTCGCCGGCGCGGCCGTCGGCATGGCGCTGGGGGGCCGGCTGCCGGACCGCACCCGCCAGGTGGTGACCGACGCGCTCGGCCTCGTGGTGCTGCTGACCGCCGCGCTGAGCGCGGCGAGCGTGCTCGATCCGGCGCTGACCGCGGCCACCGGGTCGGCGGCGCCCACGCTGATCGTGCTCGGCTCACTGCTCATCGGCGGCATCGCGGGGTCGCTGCTGCGGGTGGAGGCGCGGCTGGAGCAGCTAGGCGAGTTCCTGCGCCGCCTCCTCACCCGCGCCCCGGCGCCCGCGCCGCAGCCGGTGGCGTCCTCCGGCGCCCCGGACGCCGCGGGCGCGGAGCCGTCCGGGGCGGAGCCCTCCGGTGCGGAGCCGGTCCCGCCGGCCGCCGGGAGCGGGGCGCAGCAGCGGTTCGTCGAGGGCTTCGTCAGCTCCTCGCTGGTGTTCGTGGTCGGTCCGCTGGCCATCCTGGGCGCGATCAGCGACGGCCTGGGCAACGGCATCGACCAGCTCGCGCTCAAGGCCGCCCTCGACGGTTTCGCGGCCGTCGCGTTCGCGGCGGCGCTCGGGGTCGGGGTGATGGCCTCCGCCGGTCCGGTGCTGGTCTACCAGGGGGCGTTCACCGTGCTGGGGGTCGTCCTGGGCAGCTTCCTTCCCGAGGCGCACGTCGCCGCGCTCACCGCGACGGGCGGGCTGCTCCTGGTGGGGGTCGGCCTGCGGCTGCTGCGGATCCGCTCGGTGCCGGTCGCCGACATGCTCCCGGCGCTGTTCGTCGCGCCGGTGCTCACCGCCGTGGCGGCGGCGCTCTAGCCGGCGCACGGCACCGCTCCGGGCAGCCCCGCGCGGCGCCGGCGCGGTCCGGCGGGTTCCCGGAGCGCGGCCTTCGGCGGCGGCCCCCGGCCGGCCGGACCGTCCTGGATCCGCTCCTCTCGGCGTCCCGGCCGTCCGCGTCCCCGGCGGCCGGGAATCGGCGCCGCGCCTCCGCGGCGACTCAGCGCGATTCCGGTACGACCGTGCGTGCGGAACCGCGTTGAACTGGGCTTCCGTTGTCGGCGATGACTACGGGCGCATAACAGCCTGAACCCGAGTCGGCACCGACATTCCGCACTATCTTCCTGAATCGGACCGGCCGTGTTTAAGCTCCGCTAACGCCCTCAGTTAAGCGGAGCCGTCGAGTCCGACGGCCCGGGCGTGCAGGTGATCAGACACGTGTGACGCCGGTTGAACGGAGAGTCCTGAATGCCCAGCAAGAAGGCCCTCAGCCTCACGGCCATGGCCGCGGCCCTGGCCCTCGGATTGACCGCCTGCGGCAGCGACGGCGGCGGAGGCGGCGGGGAGGGCGACCCCCTTCAGTTCGGCTACATCTTCCCCGAGACCGGCGACCTCTCCTTCCTCGGCCCACCGCAGATCACCGCGGCCCGCTACGCCCTCCAGGAGATCAACGACGCCGGCGGCGTCCTCGGACAGGAGCTCCCCGAGGTCCTCACCGGTGACGAGGCCGGCGACGCCGCCCAGGCCGGCGACGCCGCCGACCGCCTCATCGGCCAGGACGTCGACGCCGTCCTCGGCGCCGCCGCGTCCGGCATGACCATGGCCATCATCGACCGGATCACCGACGCCGAGGTCGTCCAGTGCTCCGGCTCCAACACCGCCCCCAACCTCAGCACCTACGACGACGGCGGCTACTACTTCCGCACCGCCCCCAGCGACCTGCTCCAGGGTCCGGTGCTCGCCGAGACCATCGTCGGCGACGGCCACCAGGACGTCGCGATCGCCTACCGCGCCGACGACTACGGCGAGGGCCTCGGCAACGCCACCGCCGAGGCGCTGGAGGCCAGCGGCGCCTCGGTCGTCGCCCAGGAGAGCTACGACCCCAACGGCACCAACTTCGACGCCGTGGTCCAGGCCATCTCCAACGCCGAGCCGGACGCCGTCGTCCTCGTCTCCTTCGAAGAGGGCGTGCAGGTCATGACCGGGCTCATCGAGTCCGGGATCGGCGCCGACCAGATGTACAGCGCCGACGGCATGAACGACGAGACGCTCGCCGAGAAGGTCGACCCCAACGACCTCGGCACCGTCTCCGGGTTCAAGGGCACCGCGCCCGGCGTGGACAACCCCGAGTTCGAGGAGGGCATCACCGAGTTCGACCCCGAACTCGAGGTCTTCCAGTACGCGCCGCAGGTCTACGACTGCGCCATCGCCATCGCGCTGGCCGCCGAGTCCGCAGGCAGCACCGACCCGGCCGTCTTCGTCGAGGACATGACCGCCATCACCTCCGGCGACCAGGAGTGCAGCGGGTTCGCCGAGTGCCGCGACCTGCTCGCCGACGGCCAGACCATCGACTACCAGGGCGCCAGCGGCCCGCTGGACTTCGACGAGAACGGCGACGTCAGCGTGGCCTCCATCATGATCTACGGCTACGACGACGAGGGCGCGCACTCCGCACTCGACTTCGTGCAGACCACGCCGTAACCGCGCCCCCAGCGGATACGGCCTCCCCACGCGGGCCCCGGACTGACCCGGTCCGGGGCCCGCGCGCGTCCCCGGACGGAAACCGCCCCCGGGCCGCGCGGAGCCGGGCCCCGACCGCGAGGCCCCCGCCCGGTCCGGTGCGGCACCCGGCGGCCCGGCGCCGCCCGCTCCCGCGCGGCGCCCGCCCGCCCGCTGCCGCCTACGTCCTCGCCGCCAGCCCGGCTCCGATGCTCGGCGCGGTCGCGGCATCGCGCATCGCGGCCCTCCCGGCGCGGTCACGTCCGCGCGCCGGACCCCCTGACCGGCCCGCCCCCAGAGGCCCGGGGCGGGAGAGACGCGCGGGCCACCGCACGGTACGGCGTCCGAAGGGCGGCCGCGGCACCCAGCTGCGCACGCCGACGAGCCGCGCCAACCCGCGGGCCCCGGAAGCCTGACCCGCGCGGTGGCCAGCCTCCCCGCAGAGCCGACTGCGCCCAGGCGGCACGACATGGGCGAGCGGTCCGGCCGCATCCAGGGCGGGCACCGGCCCGCCCGTCCAGCGCCGGCGCGCGTCCGCGGCGCCCGCGGCGCGTCCGCGCCCGTCTCCCGCTCCAGCACTCGCCCGCCCGCCGAGAAGCCGACAGGCCTCGGGCCGGCTCTCCGAGGCGCCGGTGCCGTCCCACGGAGCCTGGCCCCGCACCGCACCGGCCCGAACGCGGCACCACCGGCACCCGCCTCCGGCCCCGGATGGGCGTCCCGGTTACGGGGTGGCCCGCACGCCACCAGCCCGGACGCGCGGGACGCCCCCGCGGCGGTCGTGGCAGCCCCGCCCGGCGCTCGCGGCGTACGGGACCCGGACGCACGAGAGCCGCCCGGCCGGAAGGACTCCGACCGGGCGGCCATGCGAACGCGGCAACGGGCGACCCGCCACCGTAGACCCGGCGCGCCCGGGCTCCCCGGTCGCGCCCCGGGGGCTCGCGCCCGCCGCGGCTCACGCCTTCGCGAGCGTCCCCAGGTACAGCTCGATCACGTTCGGGTCGTGCAGCAGCTCGGCGCCCGTGCCCGTGTAGGCGTTGCGCCCCTGGTCCAGCACGTAGCCGCGGTCGCAGATCTGCAGGCAGCGCCGCGCGTTCTGCTCCACCATGATCACGGACACACCCGTGGAGTTGATCTGCTTGACCCGCTGGAAGACCTCGTCCTGGTAGATCGGCGACAGCCCCGCCGTGGGCTCGTCCAGCAGCAGCACCGACGGCTCCATCATGAGCGCCCGGCCCATGGCCACCATCTGCCGCTCACCACCGGACAGCGCGCCCGCCTTCTGGCGGCGCCGCTGTGCCAGCAGCGGGAACAGCTCCGCCACCGCCGCGAACCGCTCGGCGAACCGCTTCGGGCGCAGGTACGCGCCCATCTCCAGGTTCTCCTCCACTGTCAGCGTCGGGAACACGTTGCGGGTCTGCGGCACGTAGCCCACCCCGCGCGAGACGAGTTCGTGCGCCGGCCGGTTCGCGATGCTCTCGCCGCGCAGCACCAGCCCGCCCGACCGCACCGGGATCAGCCCGAAGATCGTCTTGATCAGGGTGGACTTGCCCGCGCCGTTCGGCCCGATGATCGCCACGACCTCGCCCTCGGTGAGCGTGAGCGTGCACCCGTTCAGGATGTTCACACCCGGCACGTAGCCCGCGACCAGCTCGTCGGCCACCAGCAGGTGGGCGTCGGGATCGGCGACCTCCACGGCCGCCGCGTGCTCCAGCACCTCCTCGCGCGCCTGCTGCACCGCGGCCGCCTCCTCCGCGGTCCGCGGCACCCCGCTCGCGCCGTCCTCCGCGCTCCCGCTCATCGCCCCTCCTCCGCGTCCGCCGGCTCACCGTGCTGCGCCCCGAGGTAGGCGTCCACCACCCGCTGGTCGGCCCGGATGTCCTCCGGCCGCCCCTCGGCGATGACCTGCCCCTGCGCCAGCACCACGATCCAGTCGCTGATGCCCATGATCACGTCCATGTCGTGCTCGACGAACAGCACCGTCATACCGTCGTCGCGCAGCGCGGTGATGTGCCCCAGCAGCGACTGCACCAGGGCCGGGTTCACCCCCGCCATCGGCTCATCCAGCATCACCATCGACGGGTCCACCATCAGCGAGCGCGCCATCTCCAGCAGCTTGCGCTGCCCGCCCGACAGGTTACCCGCCATCTCATGGCGCTTGTCCAGCAGTTTGAACCGCTCCAGCAGCTGCTCGGCGCGCTCGATGTTCGCGCGCTCCTGCCCCCGCCACCCGGAGCGCAGGAACGCGCCCCACACGCGCTCCCCGAGCTGTCCCTGCGCCGCCAGCAGCATGTTGTCCAGCACGGTGAGGCGGGTCAGCGCCTTCGTCAGCTGGAACGTGCGCACCATGCCGCTGCGCGCGACCCGGTGGCCGCCCAGCCCGTTCAGCCGGCGGCCCTCGAACGACCACTCCCCCGCGTCCACCCGGTCGAAGCCGGTGAGCAGGTTGAACAGCGTCGACTTACCCGCGCCGTTCGGGCCGATCAGCGCGGTGATCGTGCCCCGCTGCACCTCCAGGTGCTCCACGTCGACCGCCGTGAGGCCGCCGAACGAGCGGCGCACCCCGTGCGCCTTCAGGATCGGGTCCGGCTTGGCCACCCCCGGAGTCGCGGCGACACCGGCCATCCGGTCCACCGGCGCCGGACCGCCGGCCGTGACCTCCGTCGCGTCACTTGACATTGACCAGCATCTCCTTGCGGTTGCCGATGATTCCCTGCGGCCGGAAGACGATCAGCAGCAGCAGCGCCAACCCGACCATCGCGTGCCGCAGCGCGCCCACGTCCGAGCCCTGGAGGAACGGGAGGACCCCGGTGGCGGCCAGCGACCGCAGCGTCTCGTCGAACACGGTCAGCAGGAACCACATGACCACCGCGCCGAGCACCGGACCGAGCGTCCGCCCCGCGCCGCCGAGCAGCAGCATCGCCCACAGGTAGAACGTGACCTGCGGCATGAACTGGTCGGGGGTGATGGTCTGCTGGTTCACCGCGATCAGCGCGCCGGCGAGCGCCCCGAACACACCGCCCAGCACCAGGCTCTGCATCTTGTAGGCGAAGACGTTCTTGCCGAGGCTGCGCACCGCCTCCTCGTCCTCGCGGATGCCCTTGATCACCCGGCCCCACGGGCTGTGGATCAGCAGCCACATCACGACCGACGCGACCAGCACCAGGCCCCACGCCGCGATCATCATCCACAGGTCGCGGGCCGAGAACGAGATGTCGCCGATGCCGTAGTCCCCGCGCGGGAACGGGTTCGCGTCGTAGAAGGCCGAGGCGAAGCCCTGCAGGCCGTACACGCCGCCGGTGACGTCGCGCGCGAACTCCGCCCGGTACACCAGCCGCGCGACCTCGGCCACCGCGATCGTGCAGATCGACAGGTAGTCGGCGCGCAGCCGCAGCGTCGGGATGCCGAGCAGCAGCGCCAGCAGCACCGCGCAGCCGATACTCGCGAGCACACCCGCCCACAGGGGCAGCCCGAACGTCGACACGCTGACGGCGACGCCGTAGCCGCCCACCAGCATGAAGCCCACTTGGCCGAAGTTCAGCAGGCCGGTGTAGCCGAAGTGCAGGTTCAGGCCGATGGCCGCGAGCGCGTAGACGGCCGCGATCGGCCCGATCGCTGTCTCGATGGCGGTGGCCAGGATGTAGAGGAAGTCCATCGCGTCTCCTACCCGACCCGCTCACGACGGCCCAGGATGCCCTGCGGCCGGACCAACAACACCACGATCATGATCGCCAGCGCCCACGCGTTCATCAGCTGCGACGGGAACCAGAGGGTGGACAGCTGCGCCACCAACCCGATCACCAGACCGCCCACCATCGCGCCGTAGGCGGTGCCCAGACCGCCCAGCGTCACCGCGGCGAACATCAGCAGCAGCAGGTGGAAGCCCATCTGCCAGTACACGGTCTGGTTCAGGCCGTAGAACACGCCGCCCAGCGCCGACAGGCCGCCGCCCAGCGACCACACGTAGAGGGTCACCCGGTTGACGTCGATCCCCGACGACTCCGCCAGGTCGCGGTTGTCCGCGACCGCCCGCATCGCCTTGCCGATCCGGGTGAACTGCAGCATGCACGCCACCAGGACCAGCACCAGCACCGACAGGCCCACGATGGACAGGTCCCGCGGCGTGATGGCGATCGGCCCCAGCCGCCACATCTCCTGCAGCTGGAACTCGTCGTAGCGCTGCCGGGTCCCGCCGAAGGCGACCAGCAGGATGTGCCGCAGCATCAGCGAGATGCCGATGGAGACGATGAACATCTGGATCAGCGCGACATTGCGATTGCGCAGCGGGCGCCAGACGTAGCGCTCCAGGCCGGCCCCGAACGCCGCGCCCATGAGGACGGCGACCAGCGCGGCCCCCGCCAGCGGGACCTCCCAGTCCAGCGCCTCACCCTGGATGCCCACCACGGTGGAGGCCGCCACGCCGACGAGCGCGATCACCGCCGCGACCACCGCCGGCACCGGCCGGGGGGCACGCCCGGACAGCAGCGATCCCGCTCCGGCCGCGAGCAGCCCCGCGACCAGCAAGACCAGCAGCGAGTTGCCGAACCCGCCGGCGCCGGTGCTGAACAGCATCGCCATGACCGCGCCGAAGGTGACCAGGTCACCGTGGGCGAAGTTGATCATCTTGGTGGTGCCGAAGATCAGCGACAGCCCGATGGCCGAGATCGCGATGATGAGGCCGAAGATCAGACCGGCCACGGCGAGCTGGACGACCTTCGTGCCGAACGGGGTGCCGGCGCTGACGCCGGGCGCCGTCGTGACGCCTTCCTCCCCGCCGCCGTCAGCCTCCGCGTCGGCGCCGCCGCCGGAGTCCGCGGACTCGCTCGGCGACGCCTCCGCCTCCTCCTGGCCGGGCGGTGCCAGCCGGAAGATGACGGTCCGCTGCTGGCCGGGGCGCACGGAGACCTCGATCTCCGCCCCTGGGGACTCGTCGACGACGAACTCGTCGGGCACGGACTCCTGGTCCAGGACGACGCGGTAGTCGCCCGGTCCGGGCAACTCCACTTCCCAACTTCCGTCAGAGCCGGTGGTCACCGCGCCGATCTCCTCGTCACCCTGGAAGACCGTGATGTCGATGCCTTCGACGGTTTCCGGGATGCGGATCTGACCGTTGAGGTTCTCACCGCTCTGATCGTCTGCCACTGCCATGGCCGGGACCGCCAGGATGGCGGCGATCACGGCGAGCAGCACAGTCACGAGGCGTCTGCGCACGCGCGCTCCTTGCGCATCAGAGATCTGAGGGTGTCGGTTCCGGGCGGAGATGCCCGAAGCCGGGGGTTTTGTTCCAAGTTGGCGCGAGTTTAGCCCGGTTTAGCGCTGCCCTTCAGTACCGCTTAAAGGACGTGATGCAACCGTCATGGGTTCGTGCAGGTCCGTGACCGAATCGGAACACCCCGCCCGTTGACGCCGCCGGTACGCGCAACGAAAAGCGGGGCCCCACCACGTTTGGTGGGGCCCCGATAACCGGAAGCGACGACACGGACCGGACGGCGGCGGTCAGCGGCGCGGGCGGACGCGCACCCGCGGCGCGTTCACTACTCCTCGGTGAGCGTCTCGATGACGGTCTCCGCGACCTTGCGCATGGTGAGCCGGCGGTCCATGGAGTTCTTCTGGATCCACCGGAACGCCTCGGGCTCGCTCAGGCCGTGCCTGCTCTGCAGCAGCCCCTTGGCGCGTTCGACCAGCTTGCGGGTCTCCAGCCGCTCGGTCAGCCCGCTGACCTCGGCCTCCAGCGCGGCCAGCTCGGCGTAGCGGCTGACCGCCATCTCGATCGCCGGCACGAGGTCGGCCTTGTTGAACGGCTTCACGAGGTAGGCCATGGCGCCCGCGTCGCGGGCGCGCTCCACCAGCTCGCGCTGCGAGAACGCGGTGAGGATGACGACGGGCGCGATCCGCTCCCCCGCGATCCGCTCGGCCGCGGAGATGCCGTCGAGCACCGGCATCTTGATGTCGAGGATGACGAGGTCGGGTTTCAGCTCGGTCGCGAGCCGCACAGCGGTCTCGCCGTCACCGGCCTCCCCCACGACGGCATAGCCGTCCTCCTCAAGCATCTCCTTGAGGTCCAGGCGGATCAGGGCCTCGTCTTCCGCGATGACCACGCGGCTCTGCGTCTGCGTCACGAACAAGAGCGTACCTAGATCCGCTACGATGGTGGGCATCGCCTGCGCCAACAGAGACACGAGGACTGGCGACGCCCCTAAGCGCTCAACGGGACGACACGCCGCCAAATGTCCAAAATGCCCCGATAGTCCAATAGGTAGAGACGATGGATTCAAAATCCATAAAGTGTGGGTTCGAATCCCACTCGGGGTACAAGTCCACCAATTCCAAACAATAGAGCCATCATTCGATGGCTCTATTTTTCTTGATGAGCGCACCGACCAAAGAGTCCACTTCGCCTGATCACCCCCCTCCCCTGCGCACCTCACGCCATAATCGAACACGTGTACCTTCCGCATGTTCGTCGCTCAGCGGTCCAGCTGCTTGACTCCGGACTCTCCTACTCTGCGGTCGCCCGGCGTACCGGCATTAATCGGAGCACCTTGCGCGAATGGTTCCTGCACCGGGACCTGATCGAGAAATATCAGAACCTCGGCTCGTGCGTTCGCTGCGAACCCATCTCCCGACTTCCGGAACCCCAGATCCGCTACAGCTATCTCCTCGGCCTCTATCTCGGCGACGGGTGCATCAGTCACGCCGGCAACCGCGAGAAGGGTGTCTGGGCCTTGCGCATCATCTGCGCGGACGCCTGGCCAGGACTCGTCCAAGAATGTGTCAGCACCCTCGAAGCCGTCCTCCCAGGGCACCAGATCGGCACCATCGCGAAGCCGGGCTGCTGCGAGGTCGTCGCGCGCTGGAAGCACTGGCCCTGCTACTTCCCGCAGCACGGACCAGGCCCCAAGCATGTCCGCCCGATCGAGCTCGCACCCTGGCAGCGGGACATCGTGGACCGCCACCCTCAGCCCCTCGTACGTGGACTCTTCCATTCCGACGGCTGCCGGGTCACCAACCGTGTGCGCCGCCAGGTAGCGGGAACGTGGAAGCACTACGAGTACCCGCGCTACTTCTTCACCAACACGTCCAGGGACATCCTGGACCTGATGGGCGATACGCTGGACCGGCTCGGTGTCGAGTGGCGGATCCGCTGGAAGAAGCCGGCCAGCGACTCCCACCAGCCCGCCGGTGTCATCTCCGTCGCCGAGAAGCGCTCGGTGGCGCTCCTCGACTCTTTCATCGGGCCGAAACACTGAATCTTCTCCGGCCAGATCAGCCCGCGATATCGGTGTTTGTCGCCATCTGTCCTGTGACAATGACCTGACCTGGTCACATCACGGCCACAACCTGAACACAACCCGTGGGTTTCGTGGCCGACGGTGCGGCCGGTCCCTGATCCTGAGAAGTGGGAGTGTAGCGGGTTTCGCGACGCGGTGGTCTACACCTGTCGGCGAACCACGCCCTGCGAGAAGGGGAGGGTCGGGTGTTCACCGCGGTGGCCGGGGTCCTCGGGGGTCTGGCGATCGTGGCCTGGGCCGTCGTGTCCTGGGCTTCGAAGCGTCGGCAGCCGTGGTTCTGCACGCCCGTCGCCGGGCTGATCGTCCTGCTCGTGGCCTGCGGCCAGGCGGGGTGGGCGCTGCTCCCCATCGCGGCGCTGTCGGCGGCGGCGTTCGCGGAGCTCGTCATCGGGGCGCGCGAGGCGCCCACGCTGCGTACCAAGTTCCCCGACGCACCGCTGAGCACCGAGCGCTGGGCGGCCGCGGTGGCCGCTCCGTTCCGGGTGGCGCTGGCGGAGCCGTGGGACGTCGTCACCCGTCCGCAGCTGCGCCGCCGGTACCGGAAGGTGTTCGAGCTGGAGTGGGGCATCGTCGACCGCGCCTCGCTGCTGGCGACGGTGGACCGGCTGTGGGACGAGCTGCACTCCGGGGAGGACGCCGACCTGCTGGTGGACCTGCGCACGGGTACGGCGCGCAGCCGGGACCGGGGCGGCGGCCCCGACCGGACGGTCACCCTGTCGGCCGAGCAGATCGAGCGGATGCGGGAGATCACCGGCGCGGACCGCACCACGGAGACGGTCGTCATCGGCGCGTACCAGTGGTGGGCGTCGGTGCACCTGGTGCGGCTGGCCTGCGGTGCGGCCACGCTCGACTGGTTGAGCCCGGTCGAGGCGCAGAGCCTGCTGCGGCGGATCGCCACCGATCTGCAGCGCCGCTACGCGAGCTGGCAGCAGTGGGCGGAGGCGTTCCACGCCGGGTACCTGCTGTGGCGCGGGGGCGGCGCGGCGGACGCTGGTCCGGACCGGGTGTGGACGGCACTCGGGCTGCTGACCTCGGATCCGGCGAGCCCGTGGGGGCTGCTGCCGTGGGACATGCCGTTGGAGCGGGTCACCCACGAGCACGGCGTGCCGCACGCGCAGTCCCACTAGGCAGGGCGGCCTGCCAGGGGGGCGCCTGGTCGGGAGGCGTGCGGGCGCTGCCCGCCCTCCGGCCGCGCGTCCGGAGCTCCGGGGTCGGCGGCGGGTGCGGTCCGCCAGGCGGTCCGGGCCTCCGGTGGCCGGCTCCCGGGGTGGCGCCGAGCGCCGTCCCGGGGAGTCGGCCGGTGGTGTCACTTGCCGTGGGCGATGGCGTCGCCGAGGCGGTGTACCCGCAGCGAGTTGGTGGACCCGGGGGTGCCGGGCGGGCTGCCGGCGACGATGACGACCTTGTCGCCCTTCTGGTAGCGCCCCATGTCGAGGAGTTCGCTCTCGACCTGGCGCACCATCTCGTCGGTGTGGTCGACCCAGGGCACGCAGTGGGTCTCGA
This sequence comes from Marinitenerispora sediminis, assembly GCF_003336425.1. Lineage (GTDB taxonomy): Bacteria > Actinomycetota > Actinomycetes > Streptosporangiales > Streptosporangiaceae > Marinitenerispora > Marinitenerispora sediminis. The sequence goes on from NZ_QEIO01000071.1 coordinate 33,230, forward strand.
CGCCCCAGGTCAGGGAGAGCTGCGCCCGGGTGGAGTCCTGGGTGGTGAAGGCCAGCAGCGGGATGGGCGACCGGTACCGGGCGAGGCGGCGCGCGGTCTCGCCGGTCATGGTGAAGGCGACGAGTGCCTTGGCGCCGACGGTGGCGCCCACCTCGGCGGCGGCGCGGGCGATGGATCCGCCGGTGGTCTCGGGGACCCGGTTGAGGATGTGGGAGGCGCGCAGCGACTCCTGCTCGGCGGCGGCCACGATGCGGGCCATGGTCTGGACGGTCTCGACGGGGTACTGCCCGACGCTGGTCTCGCCGGAGAGCATGACGGCGTCGGCACCGTCGAGGACGGCGTTGGCCACGTCGGAGGCCTCGGCGCGGGTGGGCCGGGGGGCGCTGATCATGGATTCGAGCATCTGGGTGGCGACGATGACCGGCTTGGCCTTGTCGCGGCAGCGCTCGACGGCCCGCTTCTGCACCATGGGGACGTTCTCGAGGGGCAGTTCGACGCCGAGGTCGCCGCGGGCGACCATGACGCCGTCGAAGACCTCGATGATGTCCTGCAGGCGCTCGACGGCCTGCGGCTTCTCGATCTTGGCGATGAGCGGGAGGCGGACGCCGACCTCGTCCATGATGCGGTGGACCTCGTCGGCGTCGGCGGGGCTGCGCACGAACGACAGCGCGATCATGTCGACGCCCTCGGCGAGGGCCCAGCGCAGGTCCTCCTCGTCCTTGGTGGTGAGGGCGGGGACGCTGACGGAGACGCCGGGGAGGTTGAGTCCCTTGTGGTTGGAGACGGTGCCGCCGATGAGGACGCGGGTGTGGACGTCGGTGCTGGTGGCCTTGACGCATTCGAGGACGACGCGGCCGTCGTCGATGAGGACGCGGTCACCGGGGCGGACGTCGCCGGGCAGTCCCTTGTAGGTGGTGGAGACGGAGTGCCGGTCACCGGGGACGTCCTCGATGGTGACGGTGAACTCGTCGCCGGGGTGCAGGTCGACGGGGCCGTCGGCGAAGGTGCCCAACCGGATCTTGGGCCCCTGGAGGTCGGCGAGGATGCCCACGCTCCGGCCGCTCGCTGCCGCCGCCGCCCGCACGTTGGTATAGCTGGCGTGGTGGTTCTCGTGTGTTCCGTGGCTGAGGTTGAGTCGCGCTACGTCCAGCCCGGCGTCGACGAGCGCGCGGATGCTCTCCGGGCTCGATGTGGCTGGGCCGAGGGTCGCGACGATTTTTGCTCGACGTGTCACAGTACACACTCTAGAACGTCCCAGCTGTGCAGTGGTCTAAACCAGGTTGCGAGTAGGCGTCAGGGAGCTGGCGTCCCGGCGAACGCGGCGAGAGCGGCCTCGGTGAAGGCGGGCAGGTCATCGGGTGTACGGCTGGTCACGAGGGTGGCGGGGCCGGAGGTGTCGACGACCACCTTCTCGTCCACCCAGGCGCCGCCGGCGTTGGTGATGTCGGTCCGCAGGCTCGGGTAGGACGTGAGGGTCCGGCCGCGGACCTGGTCGGCCTCGACGATGGTCCACGGCGCGTGGCAGATCGCGGCGACGGGCAGCCCGGCTTCGAAGAAGGCGCGGACGAACGCGACGGCGGCGGGCCGGGTGCGCAGGAAGTCGGGGTTGGCGACGCCTCCGGGCAGGAGGAGTCCGGCGAAGTCCGTGGCGGCGACCTGGTCGACGGTGGCGTCGACGGTGAAGGTGTCGGCGCGGTCGAGGTGGTTGAAGCCCTGGATGGTTCCCGCCGCGGTGGAGATGAGCCGCGGCCGGCCGCCGGCGGCGCGGACCTTGTCCCAGGGGTCGGTGAGTTCGATCTGCTCGGTTCCCTCGGGTGCGGCGAGGAAGGCGATGGTCCGGCCGCTGATGTCGGTGGCCATGGGTGTCCTCCTTCGTCGGTGGCGGCGCTGTGGCCGTTGCGCGGGGCGGTCGGCCCCGGTGGGCCCCCTGCCCGAAGCGCGGCCGGTTACTCGTCCGGTCGCCGGTCGCGCAGGGCGGCCGTGGCGGACGCGGAGGTGGTGGCGCCGCGCTGGGCGGCGCTGCCGCGCGTCGCGCGCCAGGGCGGGTGGCGGGGTGCCCCGGGGCTTCTGGGGCATCCGGCGGCGGAGCGGGGTCGGGGACACCGCGGCCCAGGTTCCGGCGCGGAGCGGCCGGGGACCGCGGGCCCGGGACCGCGGCTGTCTCTTATACACATCTCCGAGCC
>NZ_QEIO01000072.1 GCF_003336425.1 Marinitenerispora sediminis
CGACCGCCCGAGGAGACACCCCGATGGCCACCCCCCGCATCGCCGGCGCCCCCATCTCGTGGGGCGTGTGCGAGGTGCCCGGCTGGGGGCACCAGCTGGCGCCCGAGACCGTCCTCGCGCAGATGCGCGCCGCCGGCCTCACCGCGACGGAGTTCGGGCCGGACGGGTTCCTGCCGGACCCGCCGGCCGCCAAGGCGGCGCTGCTCGCCGAACACGGGCTCGCGGCCGTCGGCGGCTTCGTCCCCGTGGTACTGCACGAGGCCGGGGCGGACCCGCTGCCCCACGTCGACCGCGCGATCGACGGCTTCCGGGCGGCCGGCGCCGACCTCCTGGTCCTGGCGGCCGCCACCGGCCGGTCCGGCTACGACGTCCGGCCCGAACTCGACGCCGCCCAGTGGGCCGTCCTGCTCGCCAACCTCGACCGCCTCGCCGCCCACGCCGCCGCGCGCGGGGTGACGGCCACCCTGCACCCGCACGTCGGCACCGTCGTCGAGACGGGAGCCGAGGTCGAACGGGTGCTGGAGGGCAGCGGCATCGCGCTGTGCCTGGACACCGGGCACCTGCTGGTGGGCGGCACCGACCCCCGGTCGGTCAGCCGCACGGCCGCCGGCCGGATCGCGCACACCCACCTCAAGGACGTGGACGGCGGCCTGGCGGAGCGCGTCTCGGCCGGCGCGCTGCCCTACAGCGCGGCCGTGGCGCGCGGCCTGTTCCGGCCGCTCGGGCGCGGCGACGCCGACATCGCGGGCATCCTCGGCGACCTGGCCGCGGCCGGATACGGCGGCTGGTACGTGCTGGAGCAGGACGTGATGCTGCCCGCCGCGCCCGAGGGCGAGGGACCGCTGGCGGATGTGCGCGCCAGCGCGGCCTTCCTCCGGGAGCACCTGGGATGACCGGCCACACGGGAACGGACTGGCGGAGGCGACGAGGATGGGACTGCAGCGAAGACGGCGCCGGTACGCGGCGCTGCTGGCCGGCGGGCTGCTGCTGCTCGCCGGATGTACGAACGGGCGGCCGGCGGAGGGCACGGCGGTCGGCGACACGGCACCGGTCCAGCCGGCCGACGCGCCGATCACCGTCGCGGTGGTCAGCCACAGCCGCGCGGGCGACTCCTTCTGGGACGTGGTGAAGAGCGGTGCCGAGGAGGCGGGCCGGCAGCAGGGAATCACGGTGAACTACGCGGGCGACGGCGACCCCACCCAGCAGAGCCAGCTCATCGACAACGCCGTCGCCCAGGGCGTCGACGGCCTGGTCGTCTCCATGGCCAACCCCGAGGGGGTGCGGGCGAGTGTGGAGGGGGCCGTCGCGGCGGGCATCCCGGTCATCACCATCAACGCCGGCATGGTCGAGTCGGCCGAGTACGGTGCCGTCACGCACGTCGGGCAGAGCGAGCGCATGGCGGGTGAGCAGGCCGGCGAGCGGCTGCGCGAGTCCGGCGTCACCGGGCTGCTGTGCGTCATCCACGAGGCCGGCAGCGTCTCCCAGGAGGAGCGGTGCGCCGGCGCCGCCGAGGGGTTCGGCGGCCCGGTGGAGAACATCCAGGTGGACATCTCCAACACCGCCGACGCGCGCGCCACCATCCAGAACAAGCTGATGTCCGACGACTCCGTGGACGGTGTGCTCACCCTCAACCCGGCCATCGCCACCAGCGCGCTCGGCGCGATCGGTGACGCCGGCTCCGACGCCGACCTCGCGACCTTCGACGTGTCGGCCGACATCGTGGAGGCCGTCCGGGCGGGGGACATGCTCTTCGCCATCGACCAGCAGCCCTACGCGCAGGGCTACCTCGGCGTGACCCTGATGGGGCTGAAGGTCCGCAACGGCAACGACGTCGGCGGCGGCCGGCCCGTCTACTCCGGCCCCGCCTTCATCACCGCGGACAACGCCGACCAGGTCGCCCAGTACGCGGAACGGGGGACCCGCTGATGGCCGGCACCACCACCTCCCCCGCGCCGGCCCCGGCGGCCGGGGTCCCCCGCGCCCCGCTGCGGGTCCGGGTGCTGCGCCGCCCCGAGGTCGGCGCGCTCGTCGCGGCGCTCGCCGTGTTCCTGTTCTTCTCGCTCGCCACCGACGCCTTCCTCACCCCCCGCGGCGTCGCCTCCTGGCTGGAGTCCGCGGCGCTCTTCGGCATCATGGCGGTCGCGGTGTCGATGCTCATGATCGGCGGCGAGTTCGACCTCTCCACCGGGGTCATGGTCGGCTCCACGGGGCTGCTCACCGGGGTGCTCGCCACGCACGCCGGGGTGAACCTGTGGATCGCCGTGCTCGCCTCCCTGGCGGCCGCACTCGCGGTGGGCTTCCTCAACGGCCTCATGGTCACCCGCACCGGCCTGCCGAGCTTCATCGTCACGCTCGGCACCTTCTTCATCCTGCAGGGGCTCAACCTCGCCCTCACCAAGGCCGTCACCGGCCAGGTGGCGGTCCAGGGCATGACCCAGGTGGCTGGGTTCTGGGACGCGCGCTGGCTGTTCGGCTCCAGCATGGCGGTCGGGCCCGCGGTGCTCGACGTCCCGATCCTGTGGTGGGTGCTGTTCACCGCCCTGTGCACGTGGGTGCTGCTGCGCACCCGGGCGGGCAACTGGATCTTCGCGGTCGGCGGCGACGCCAAGAGCGCCCGGCAGACCGGCGTTCCGGTGGTGCGCACCAAGATCGGCCTGTTCATGACGACGGCGTTCGCCGGGTGGCTGGTCGGGATGCTGTCGCTGTTCGGCACGACCACGGTCCAGGCGTCCACGGGCGTCGGGGTGGAGTTCGTGTACATCATCTGCGCCGTGGTCGGCGGCTGCCTGCTCACGGGCGGGGTCGGCTCCGCCCTCGGCGGCGCGCTGGGGGCGCTCATCTACGGCATGGCCTACCAGGGGATCGTGTTCGCCGGGTGGGACAACAACTGGCTGAAGGCGTTCCTCGGCGCGATGCTGCTGGCGGCCGTGGTCGTCAACACCTACGTCCGCCGGCGGGCCGAGACCGCCGGCGCGGCGAGCACCGAGCACACCGATCCCGCCGACGGCGGCGGACCGGCGGAAGGCGGTGAGCGGGGATGACCTCGCCAACGGAGGCCACCGCGGGCGGGAAGCCCGCCCTCGTCGAGGCACGCGGCGTCGGCAAGTTCTACGGCAACGTCCCCGCGCTGACCGACGTCAGCACCGCGGTCCGGGCCGGCCGGGTCACCTGCGTGCTGGGCGACAACGGGGCCGGCAAGTCCACCCTCATCAAGATCCTGTCCGGTGTGCACCGGCACGACCGCGGGGAACTCCTCGTCGACGGCGCGGCGGTCTCGTTCAGCGGGCCCCGCGAGGCACTGGACGCCGGTATCGCCACGGTGCACCAGGACCTCGCCATGGTGCCGCTGATGCCGATCTGGCGGAACTTCTTCCTCGGCTCCGAGCTGAGCCGCGGCCGCGGGCCGCTGCGCCGGCTCGACGTCGCGGCGATGCGCGCCACCACCCGCGCCGAACTGCTGCGGATGGGCATCGACCTGCGCGACGTGGACCAGCCGGTGGGCACCCTCTCCGGCGGCGAGCGGCAGTCGGTGGCGATCGCCCGTGCCGTCCACCTCGGCGCGCGGGTCCTGATCCTGGACGAGCCGACCGCCGCCCTGGGGGTCAGGCAGGCGGGCGTGGTGCTGCGCTACGTGGCGCGGGCGCGCGAGCTGGGCCTCGGCGTCGTGTTCATCACGCACAACCCGCACCACGCCTACCCCGTGGGCGACCGGTTCCTGCTGCTCAGCCGCGGGCGCAGCCTCGGCGAGTACGGCCGGGAGGAGATCGACCGCGCCGAACTCACCCGGCTCATGGCGGGCGGCTCCGAACTGGACGAGCTCGCCCACGAGCTCGACCGCGGGTGACCTGCGGTCCCGCACCGGGCCGCGTCCCCGCGGCCGGCCCGGGCCGGCCGTAGACCGAACGCGGTTCTGGTTACCGTGCCGACCGGTCGGTAGAGTGCGGCGCATGGAGCTGAATGGAGTGGCCGCCCTGGTCTCCGGCGGCGCGAGCGGGCTGGGCGAGGCGACCGTCAGGGAACTGGCCGCGGCGGGGGCCACCGTGGTCGTCGCCGACCTGAACTCCGAGCGCGGCACGGCGCTCGCCGAGGAGGTCGGAGGCGTCTTCGTGCGGACCGACGTCGCCGACGAGGGGCAGGTCGAGGCGGCGGTCCGGGCCGCCGAGGAGACGGGCCGGCCGCTGCGCGCGGCGGTCTCCTGCGCCGGTGTCGCCTGGGCGGCCCGCACGGTCGGGCGTGACGGCGCCCCGCACGACCTCGCCGCCTACCGCCGGGTCATCGACGTCAACCTGATCGGCACCTTCAACGTGCTGCGGCTGGCCGCCGCCGCCATGGGCCGCACCGAGCCGGTGAACGAGGACGGCGAGCGCGGCGCCATCGTCAACACCGCGTCGCTGGCCGGGATCGAGGGCCAGATCGGCCAGATCGCCTACGCCTCGTCCAAGGGCGGGATCATCGGGATGACGGTCCCGGCCGCCCGGGACCTCGCGGCGATCGGCGTGCGGGTCAACACCGTGGCCCCCGGCATCCTCGACACGCCCATCTACGGGCAGGGCCCGGAGGCCGAGGAGTTCAAGGAGCGGTTGGCGGCGCCGGTCCCCTTCCCCAAGCGGCTCGGGACGCCGGCCGAGTTCGGCCGGCTGGTCCGCGCGCTCATCGAGATCGGCTACGTCAACGCCGAGGTGGTCCGCATCGACGGCGGACTGCGCATGCCGCCGAAGTAGCCCGCCGGTACACGCCCGCACGGGCGGGACAACCGAGGTCGTCCCGCCCGCGCGGTCCGTATGGGCTGTGGTGCCGCTACAGCTCGGCTCCGGCCTCGCGCCGCCGGCGCATGGCCAGCATGAGGCCACCGCCGAGGACCGCCGTGCCGGCGGCCATGGCCGCGAGCACCTCGACCGGGGCGCCGGTGACCGGCAGCTGCTGGCCGACCTCCCCGCCGCCACCACCGCCTCCGCCGCCGGCTTCCTCTTCCTCGCCGCCGCCGCCGCCTCCGCCGCCGGCTGCGCCGCCGGCGCCGCCGCCGACGACCTCCTCCTCTTCCTCGACGGGGAAGCACTCGATGCCCTCGCCGCAGCCTTCGAAGCCCTCTTCCTCGAAGCCTTCCTCGTCTTCGAAGCCGTCGAAGCCCTCTTCCTCGCCGAACTCCTCCTCCTCGGAGACGAGGGCGATGTTGTCCAGCCGCACGACGTCAGCGGCGGCCCGGTCGCCGGTGGCCGCGTCCGCTGCCCAGGCGATCGACGTGCTGGGAATGAGCAGCGCAGCGGTGATCCCACCCACGGTCATCCCGAATGCAAGTTTCTGCAATTTCCCCTCCTAGTGGGCGAACGCCACGTCGGCGTTGTCCTGGTCCGGAGCCATATCGCGAAGATCGGACTCCGGTGCGTAATCAGTGAAACACGTGGCGTACCCGATTTCCGGGATATCCGCCCCGGATGTGTGCGTCGCGTCCGGTCTGCGTATATGGCGGGGCGATTCGGGCATGTCCAGCGGCGTGTTGCGTGTCGCCCCACGGCGTGTCACAGCGGGGCAACTCGGACTATCTGCGGGTTCCAGTCGCATCAGGCATCTGGTGCGGTGGTTCCGAGCCGTCCACCGGGGGCCGCACCGCCCGGATCAGGGCCGGTACCACCCTCGCTCCGGCGTTCCGGCGTGCGCTACGGTCTGGCAGGCGGCGCGACACGGACGGGGACGAGCACGATGGCAACCACCACCGACCCGGCGGCGGGCGCCCGGACGGCGGGCACCGCTTCGGACGGGGACGGACCCGCGATCGAGCTGGAGGGCGTCGCCAAGACCTACCGCGCGGGGCGGAGCACGGTCACCGCCGTGCGGCACCTCGACCTCGCGGTCGCGCCCGGCGAGTACTTCGCGGTCGTCGGCCCGTCCGGATGCGGCAAGACCACCACACTGCGGATGATCGGCGGGTTCGAGGAGCCGACGGCCGGCACCGTGCGGCTGGCCGGACGGGACGTCACCGGGGTGCCGCCGGACCGGCGCGACGTCAACACGGTGTTCCAGAGCTACGCGCTCTTCCCGCACATGAGTGTCGCCGACAACGTCGCCTTCGGACTGCGCCGCCGCCGGGTGCCGGCCGCCGAGGTCCGCCGCCGCGTCGGCGACATGCTCGACCTCGTCGAACTCACCGGCGTGGCCTCCCGGCGGCCCGGCCGGCTCTCGGGCGGCCAGCAGCAGCGGGTCGCGCTCGCCCGCGCGCTGGTCAACCGGCCCGGCGCGCTGCTGCTGGACGAGCCGCTGGGCGCCCTCGACCCGCTGCTGCGCCAGGCGATGCGGGCCGAGCTCAAACGCCTCCAGCGCGAGGTCGGCGCCACCTTCGTGCACGTCACCCACGACCAGGGCGAGGCGCTCGCCATGGCCGACCGCCTCGCCGTCATGGCCGGCGGGCGGGTGCGGCAGACCGGCGCTCCGGCCGAGGTCTACGAGCGCCCGGCCGACCGGTTCGTGGCCGGGTTCGTCGGAGCCGCCAACCTGCTCACCGGGACGGTGCGCACCAGCGCGGGCGGCGACGGGTACGCCGCCGTCGACCTGGACGGCGGCCAGCGGGTGCGAGCCGCGACGGCCGCCGGCCCCGGCGCCCGGATCGACCTCACGGTGCGCCCGGAGAAGATCCGGATCGCCGCCGCCGGGACCGAGGGACCGGACGGCGGCGCGAACCTGCTCCGCGGCACCGTGCGGGACGCCGTCTACCAGGGACCGGCCACCCACTACACCGTGCTGGTCGCGGGGGCCGGGGCGGCCGAGCCCGTCGAGCTCGTCGTCCATCGGCAGAACAGCGCGGCCGCCGGACCGGCCCTCCGCGTCGGCGCCGAGGTCCGGCTGACCTGGCCGCCGGAGCACTCCCACGTGCTGGGACCGGCCTGATGGAGCCCCGACCGTCGGCCGCCCTCGCCCTCGCCCGCGGCCTCGCCCGCGCCCGGATCGGGCGGCGCGGTGCCCTCGCGCTGCCCGCGCTGGCCGGGGCCGCCGCCGTGCTCGGCGGCTGCTCGATCCCCGCCCGCGAGCGGCCCGCCGTCGACCCGGGCGCCTACTGGGCGGACAAGCGGAGCAACGGGCGCCTGACGTTCGCCAACTGGCCGCTCTACATGGACCCCGACCGGACCCCCCTGGCCCGGTTCACCGAGCGCACCGGCATCCGGGTCGACTACCGGGAGACCATCCACGACACCCCGTCCTTCTTCGGGCAGATCCAGCCCCGGCTGGCCGGCGGCCACTCCGCCGGCTGCGACCTCATGGTGCTGACGAACGGCCGCGAGCTCAGCACCCTGCTGCGGCTCGGCTACCTCGCCCCGCTCGACCACGGCCTGCTGCCCGCCTTCACCGCGCACGGCGGCGAGAGCTACCGGCACGCCCCCTACGATCCCGGCAACGCCTACTGCCTGCCCTACGCGTCCGGCATCACCGGCATCGCCTACGACCCCGAGCGCGTCGGCCGCGAGATCACCGCAATCGCCGACCTGTGGGACCCGGCGTTCAGCGGCAGGGTCGGCATGATGCGCGACGCGCCGGAGATCGCCAACTTCGGGCTGCTGCTCAACGGCGTCGCGCCCGCCGAGTCGGCGCCGGCCGACTGGGACGCCGCCGCCGACCGGCTCCGCGAGCAGCGCGACGCCGGGATCGTCCGCGGCTACTACGAGCAGGACTACCTGCGGCCGCTGACCAGCGGCGACGTGTGGCTGTCGATGGCGTGGTCCGGCGACGTCTTCCAGCAGAACCTGGAGGAGGGCACGCGGCTCCGGTTCGTCATCCCGGAGGAGGGCGCGACCATCTGGACCGACAACATGGTGATCCCGATCACCGCCGAGAACCCGCTGGACGCGATCACGCTCATGGACTTCCTGTACGAGCCGGAGACCGCCGCCGGACTCACCGAGTACATCGCCTATGTGTCGCCGGTGCCCGAGGCGCGGGAGCTGATCCGCGAACGGGCCGACCGGGCGGACGGCGCCGAGGCCGCGCGGCTGGCCGAGCTGGCCGCGAGCCCGCTGGTCTTCCCGACCGAGGAGGACTACGCCCGGCTGCACTCCTACGTCACCCCGCCGGCCGGCGAGGACCAGGCGTTCACCTCCCGGTTCCTCGCCATCACCCAGGAGTAGGCCGGCGTGCGTCCGAGGGCGGTCCCCTACCTGCTCGCACTGCCGGCCTGGCTCTGGCTCGGCGTGTTCTTCGTGCTCCCGCTGTGCGGCATGCTCTCGGTCTCGCTCATGACCGGGGACCTGCTCAGCGGCTTCACCCAGACCTTCCACCTCGGCACCTACGCGGAGGCGGTGCAGCGCTACCGTGTCCAGCTGCTGCGCTCGCTGCTGTACGGCGGCTCGGCGACCCTGGTCTGCCTGGTGATCGGCTACCCGGTGGCGTACTGGATCGCCTTCCACGCCGGACGCTCCCGAGGCGGGTACCTGCTGCTCCTCCTGCTGCCGTTCTTCGTGTCGTTCGTCCTGCGGACGGTCGCCTGGCAGTTCGTGCTGGCCGACGACGGCGTCGTCCTCGGGACGCTCAAGGACGCCGGTCTGCTGCCGGAGGGCGCCCGGGTGCTCAACAGCGCGCCCGCCGTCGTCTTCGGCCTGGCCTACGCCTTCCTGCCGTTCATGGTGCTGCCGATCTACGCGGTCCTGGACCGGATGGACCGGCGGCTCGTGGAGGCGGCGCGCGACCTGTACGCGGGACGCGCGGCCGCGTTCCTGCGCGTCGTGCTGCCGTACTCGCTGCCGGGGGTGTCCGCGGGCGTCCTCATGACGTTCGTGCCGGCCAGTTCCGACTACGTCAACGCCGCGGTCCTCGGCGGCCCCGGTACCACCATGATCGGCAACGTCATCCAGACCCAGTTCCTGGTGAACAACGCCTACCCGACCGCCGCCGCCCTCACCTTCACCCTCATGGCGGTGCTGCTCCTCGGCATCCTCGGCTACGCCCTGGCCGCCGGGACCGAGCGCATGGCGGGCGGGCGCGGATGAGCGGCGCGACGCCTCCGGAGCCGGAGACCCCCGCGGGCCCGCCCGCGCCGCCGGGCCGGCGCGTGCCCCGGCGCCGGCTCCGCGCGCCCGACTGGGGAAGGTACGCGACCTGGGCGGTGCTGTGCTGGCTGTTCACCCCGATCGCCTTCATGGCGCTGTTCGGCTTCAACGACATCTCCGGCCGGCAGAACGTCGCCTGGCAGGGCTTCACGCTGCGGTGGTACGGCCAGGTGTTCAGCTACCCCGACCTGACCGCGGCCCTGCTCACCACGGCGGTCGTCGGGGTGCTGACGATGCTCGTCTCCGGCGTGGTCGGCGGCCTGCTCGGCCTCGCCCTGGGCCGGTACCGGTTCCGCGGCCGGGGGGCCACCAACCTGGTGCTGTTCGCGGCGGTCTGCGCACCCGAGGTCGTCACCGGCGCCGCGCTGCTGTCACTGTTCCTCACCCTCAACATCGCGACCGGCCTCGCGGCCGTCGTCCTCGCGCACGTGATGTTCACCGTGTCCTACGTCGCCATCACGGTACGGGTACGGGTCATGACGCTGGACCCCCGCCTGGAGGAGGCGGCGCGGGACCTCGGTGCCGGGCCGTGGACGACGTTCCGGCTGGTGACCCTGCCGGCGCTGCTCCCGGCCGTCACCGCCGGCGGCCTGCTCGCGCTGGCCCTGTCGGTGGACGACTTCGTCATCACCTCCTTCGTCCGCGGCGACGCCACCACCTTCCCGCTGTGGGTGTGGGGAGCCACCCGGGTCGGGATACCGCCGCAGGTGAACGTGATGGGCACGCTCATCTTCGCGACGGGGGTGCTGCTCGCCGTCGGCAACGTGCTGCTGGCGCGCCGCCGGCGGTGAGCCCGGCTGCCCGGTCCCCTCAGCGCGGCGCCGGCGCACCGGCGGCGGAACCGGGCGGGTCCGCGGCGCGCGGGACCCCTCCGCCGCCGCCGGTGCGCGGCCGGGAGCGGCGCGGCCAGCGGGGCACCGGATCACCGGGCCGGACCAGGTAGAGGACGACGGCCGCGACCATGATCAGCGAGAACCCGGGCAGGCCCAGAACGACCGCGATCGCGGCGTGCAGCCCGACGCCGAGCGGCAGCGCGATCCGCCGCCAGCTGTGGTGCGCGAACAGGCACCACGCCAGCAGGAACTCCACCGCCAGGGTGCCCCAGGTGGCGCCGAGGACGGCCGGCCCGCCGGCCAGCACCCACCCGGCCGGCTCGCGCAGGTGGTCCGGCACGCCGAACGGCGGATGCATCGCCCAGTACCAGACCGCCGATCCGTCCCGCCACTCGGGAACGTCGAGCTTCGCGACACTCGACTGGAGGTAGACCACGCACACCTGCACCCAGACCAGCACCAGTCCGAGGTGCGCGGCCACCCGGGCGGCCGGGGACACCGCCTGCGGAGCCGGGGCGGACTGCCAGTGCCAGCGGCGCGGGTCCGTGAGCAGGACCGGCAGCAGCCCCAGGGCGACGTCGGCCGCGACCTGGTCGCCGCCGTCCACGACGCTGGTGGCGGAGCAGAAGGAGAACGCCACCCACCAGTGCGGCAGGGCGGTGAGGCGCGGGCGCCACCCCGCGGCCACCAGCAGCAGGACGGCCACGCAGGCCCAGCGGGCGGGCTCCAACCACCCCGCGGGCACCACGCAGAACAGCCCGACGGCCCCGGCGAGCCCGTCGCAGATCCGGCCCTCGGGGCGCGCCGGGGTGACGAGGAACAGCTGCTCCACGGGGGTGGCGGCGATGCTCATGGCGCTGCCCAGCGCCATGAGCGTGCGGGCCAGGCCGGTGACGGGGTTGTGCGGCGAGTAGCGGAGCATGTGGCGGATCCGCTCGTCCCGCCAGCGGGCCAGCGGCCCGGCGGCCGCGGGAGCGTCCGGTGCGGGCAACGTCATCCCCCCTGCGGCGACGCTGGGCAGCCGACGTGCAGGATCTTCAGACTCGGCGGCATCTCCTCGGTCGTCCGCGCCCGGTCCCACGGCACGGGCTCCTGGCGGACCAGCGCCACAGGGCCGCAGAACCGCGGCTCCGAGCCGCCCGCCGGGACGGACGCCACCGGCGCCGACTCGTCCGGCAGGCAGGCCGCGACCGACGCGCGGTCGCACGGCGTCCACGCCGCGTCACGCGACTCCCATGCCAGTGACTGGATCTCGTGGCGCTCGGTGCGGGTCGTGCGGTCCAGGCCGAACAGCCGGCGGGGCTCGCCGCCGGAGGAGCTGGAGACCCGCCGCCATTCGCCGTCCACCTGCTGGTAGACGAGAAGGGCGGGCTCGCGGGGACTGCCCGTGAAGAACGCCCACCCCTGCGGTGCCAGTTCGCCCACCAGCCGCAGCGGGCCGCCGCCCGCCGCCACCGTGTTGGGCACCGAGGCCAGCAGGACGAGCAGCACGAGCGCGACCACCGCCGCACCCCCCAGGGTGAAGGCCCGCCGAGCGGCGGGGGAGGGCTCCCCGCCCTCCGCCGCCACTCCCCGCGGCGCCCCGATCCGCGGCTCGCCGCTCACCGCCCCGGCCCTTCGGCACGGCGGTCCGGCGCCCGGCCGCCGTTCCCAGCGACGGCCGCGGCCGGACAGCGGCCGGCCGCCACCCCCTCGTGCCCCGACCCCGCGCCGGTACGCCAGGTGCGCACCCTCCGCGTGGCGGGCCGGCTCGGGTCCGTGGGCGCGGCGGCGGTGCGGCCGCGGGGCCGGAGGGGCTGCGGCACCTCGCCGGATCCGGTGGCGGCCCGGGTGCGGTGCCGGGCTGACGCGCTGCTCCGTCCGGCGGAGGGCCCGCGTCGGCGGAACCGGGCCGGCGCGGTGCCGTTCGGGCCGGCCGCGCCCATCCGCCGCAGGCGTTCGGTGGTCGTGCTGGAGAGCGGCGGGGAAGTGCCGATGAGCTCAGCGTTCACCGGTTCTGGGCCGGTGCGCCAGGTGGGTCCCGCCGGGGCGGTGGGCCGGGCCGTGACCGTGGCGGCGGCGCGGTCGCGGGGTCGGGGGCGCCGCCGTACCCCGCCGAGGGCCGTGGCGGCCCGCGGGTGGTGCCGGCGCAAGGGGCCGCTGACGGGCGGCCCGGCCGCCGCGCGGATGCGCTCCGGCCGTGCGGCCGTGCCGGGCACCGCCGGGGGCGGAGCGCCCCGCCGCGCCTCCCCGGGGACGGGGGCCGCCTGGGCGCGGGGCCCGGCCGCCGCGCCAGGTCGCCCGGGCCGAGCGGGCCGCCCGGCGTCCGCGGTGGGGAGCGCCGGGGCGGCCCCCGTGCTCGCGCGGCCGCGCGGCGCGTCCCGGACCGCTCCGCTCCGGCGGCCCACCGCGGGGTCCTCCGGCGGCCCGGCATGCTCCGGGGCAGGGGGGCGCGTGGCGGCGCACATGAGCGGTCCCCCGCCTCGCCGGGAGACCGGGTGCGGGGCGCGCGGGAGCGGAATGGTCACTGCGGTAGTCGCCTTCGTGGCTTCGGTGGGGAGCGGGAACCCGTGCCGTCGAGCCGTTTCCGGTGTTCGTGCCGACCGATCCGGAGGATCCGGTCGCGTGTGCGCGACCGGCGGTGTCCGGGCCGTCAATTGTGCCATCGCCGCCGGGCGGCCGCCTCGGGGCGAGCCGCCCGGAGCCGCCGGCCCCCGGACCGGTCCGCACGTCCGGGCCTCATGACAGATGTCATCGTCCCGGCCGCGACATCTCATGCCCGACCGGTGACAGCGGCGGCTACCGCGGCAGGCCGCGCTCGCGGAGCCTGGAGGTATGAGCACCGCACCCCCGCCCGCCGGCACGGCGGCGATCGACGAGCCCGCGATCAGCGTCCGCGACCTCCGCCAGACCTACGGCGACTTCGAGGCGGTCCGCGGTATCTCCTTCGATGTCAGCCCCGGCGAGCTGTTCGCGCTGCTCGGTACCAACGGCGCGGGCAAGACGACGACCGTGGAGACCCTGGAGGGGTTCCGCCGCCCCGCCTCCGGTGCCGTCCGCGTCCTCGGGCTGGACCCCTACGGCCAGCCCGCGGCACTCCGGGACCGGGTGAACGGCGTGCTCCAGCACAGCGGGATGTTCGCGGAGCTCACCGTCGCCGAGACCCTCGACCTCGCCCACGACCTCGCGGCCGCCCCCCGGGGCCGGGCCGAGGTGCTGGACATGGTCGGCCTCGCCGACCGAGCCGACGTCGCCGTCCGCTCCCTCTCCGGCGGCCAGAAGCGCCGCCTCGACCTCGGTCTGGCGGTGCTGTCCCGGCCGGAGGTGCTCTTCCTCGACGAGCCCACCACCGGTATGGACCCCGAGGCCCGCCGCGGCACGTGGAGCATCATCGGCGAGCTCGTGGCCGAGGGCGTCGCGGTCCTCCTCACCACGCACTACCTGGAGGAGGCGGAGCGCCTGGCCGACCGGCTCGCCATCATGCACCGCGGGCGCATCCGGGTCGCCGGCACGCTCGGCGGCGTCCTGGACGGGTGGGGCGACCGGATCCGGTTCCGGCTGCCCGCCGATGTGCGCACCGAGGAACTGCCCGACCTGCCCGCCGCCGCCCCCTCCGTGGAGGTCCGCGACGCGGTGCCGTGGGTCGTCTACACGGTCAACGGCGCGGCCACCGCGGACCGCGCCCACCGTGCCATGGGGGCCCTGCTGAGCTGGGCCGACGGGCGCGGCGTCCGGCTGGAGCGCCTGGAGCTGCGCGGCGCCTCGCTGGAGGAGGTCTTCCTCGGCGTGGCCGACGAGACCGCCGCCGACCCGGTCGGCGCCTGACCCGCCCGCCGCCGTCCCGATCCGTTCCGACAGCAGGAGAACTCCCGCCATGACCGCCTCCGCCACCGAACCGGCGCCCCGACGGACCGCCCGCCGACGGGTCGGGCCGGTACGTCAGGCCCTGCGCCTGACCCGCACCGAGTTCGTGCTCTTCTACCGGTACCGCATGGCGCTCTACGTCGCGCTGCTGCCGGTCGCCTTCCTGCTGCCCGCGTTCGCCGCCGAGGGCGCCGAACTCTGGCCCGGCGTGGACGCCGTCGCCTACTCCCTGGCCGGGGCGTTCCCCCTGGCCGCCATGACGGTCGGCATCGTGCACGTCTCCAACGTCTACGCGGCCCGCCGCGAGGAGATGGTGCTGAAGCGGTTCCGGCTCAGCGGGGTCGCCCCGGCGGCGCTGTTCGGCGCGACCACGCTGTCGGTCCTGGGGGTCGTCGCCGTCCAGTCGGTCCTGGCCGCGGTGCTCATCGCCGCGATGTTCGGCACCCTGCCGGCGGATCCGGTGCTGCTGGTGCTGTCGATCGTGCTCGTCACCGTGGTGATGGCGCAGCTCGGCGCCGTCCTGTCCAGGTTGGCCCGTAACGCGGAGAGCGCCCAGATGATCAGCATGATCCCGTTCTTCGGGCTGCTGATGAGCAGCGGCCTCTACCTTCCGGCCGAGATGCTGCCCGACGCCGCGGCCGCGGCGCTGCGGCTGCTCCCGATGGCGCCAGCGGTCGAGCTCGCTCGCGGTGCCTACTTCGGCCGCGACGTCTTCGGCGGGGCGGACGGCGCCGCCGCGCCGGGGCTCGACCTGTGGTTCGCGGCGGCCCCCGCCCTGCTGACCCTGCTCGCCTGGACGGCGGCCGCGATCCTGCTGCTCCGCCTCGTCCGGTGGGACCCGCGCCAGGCACGGTAGCCGAGCACGTCCGGCGGCGGACCGCGCGGGCGCGGGTCCGCCGCCGGCGCCGTTACCCTGGCCTGGCAGCACCCCGAAGGAGCGAGATGACAGAGCGGCCCGGACCCAGCGCGGCCATGAGCCGTCCCGTGGTGCGCCGGCTCCGCCTGGCGCGCAGGATCGTCATCGGGTCGTTCGCGGTCGCCGTGGTGATGATCCCGGTGTTCAACGCCGCCTCGGCGGTCAGCGTGGCGGCGAACGGCCACCGTTCGCGCGAGGTCGCGGTCCTCGGCTTCCTGCTCTCCGTACTGCTCGGCTGGCAGTGCCTGCGCATGGTGCACCACCGCCTGCGCCTCCGTGCGGCGCGCTCGGAGTCCGCGTTCTGGTCCTCCCTGGGCCTGCTGCTGGCCGTGGCCGCGTGCATGGACCTCGAATTCCTCACGCTGATGACCGGTGGGCTGTGGTGGTCCGTCGCCGTTCTCGTCGCCCCCCGCCGCCGCATGGCCGTGGTGAGCGTGCTGCTGCTCGCGCTCCCGTGGGTGCGGTACGCCACCTTCGACGAGCGCGACTTCTGGCTGATGTCCGTCATCTGGGGCATCACGGTGGTCTGGGCGCCGATCATGCTGCTGGCCAACCACGCCGTCCTGCTGCTGTGGGACGTCGCCAACGAGGCGCACGCCGCGCGCGAGGCCCAGGCGCGGCTGGCCGTCTCCGAGGAGCGGCTGCGCTTCGCCCGGGACCTGCACGACCTGCTCGGGCACAGCCTGTCCGGCGTCGCGCTCAAGAGTGAACTCGCGGCCCGGCTGGTCCGGCGCGATCCCGAGCGCGCGGTCGCGGAGATGGCCGAGGTGCAGCAGGTGGCCCGGGAGGCGCTGCGCGAGGTGCGTGCCGTGGTGAGCGGCTACCGGGAGGTGGACCTCCCGGCCGAGCTCGCCGGTATCCGCGCGGTGCTCTCGGCCGGCGGGACACGCTGCACGGTGACGGGCGTGGACGCCGACGTCACCCCCGAGCAGGGCACCACCCTGGCCTGGGTGGTCCGCGAGGGCGCCACGAACGTGCTCCGGCACAGTTCGGCCCGGCGCTGCGACATCACCCTCGTCCGGGAGGAGCGGGCGGTCGTCGCCGAGATCTTCAACGACGGCGTGCGGCGCGGAACGGAGGGGGTCCGCTACGGCAACGGACTCACCGGGCTGACGGAGCGGGTCGCCGCGGCCGGCGGCACGCTGTCCGCCCGCCCGGTGCCCGACGGCTTCCTGCTGCGGGCGGTGCTGCCGGCCGACCCGGCCAACCCGCACCCGGGCCGGCCGCGGGCCGAAGTGGACGGAAGCGGGGTGGCCGCGTGATCCGCATCGTGCTGGCCGACGACGAGCGCCTGGTGCGCGGCGCCATCGCCGCGCTGCTCGGGCTGGAGGACGACCTGGAGATCGTCGCGGAGGTCGGCCGCGGCGACGAGGTGCTGCCGGCGGTGCGCGACCACGGTGCCGACATCGCCGTACTGGACGTGGAGATGCCGGGCGGCACCGGGCTGGAGACCGCCGCCCGGCTGCGGGAGGAGGCCCCCTCCTGCGCGGTCCTCATCCTCACCAGCTTCGGCCGCCCCGGCTACCTGCGCCGCGCCCTCGCTGCCGGCGCGCGCGGGTTCCTGGCCAAGGACGCACCGGTCGACCAGCTGGCCGGAGCCATCCGCCGGGTGCACGCCGGCGGCCGCTACATCGACACGGAACTGGCCGTCACGGCGATGACCTCGGGCGACAGCCCGCTGACCGCCCGCGAGGCCGATGTCCTGCGCGCCGCCGCCGACGGCGCCTCGGTCGCGGCCATCGCCCGCACCCTGCACCTGAGCGCGGGAACGGTCCGCAACTACCTGTCCAACGCCATCAGCAAGACGGGCGCGGACAACCGGATCTCGGCCATCCGCACGGCGGAGGAGATGGGGTGGCTGTGAGCCCCCTGGGCGGGGTGCCGAGCCCGGGAGCCCCGCGGCGGACACACTGCTGACCACCCCGCCCGTGCGACCACCCCGTCCATGGGCCCGCCCGCGCCGGTCATGGCGGCGGTCCGGCGCCCGGCCCCCGAACGGGGACGCGGGCCGCGCGGCCCACGGTGAGCGGATCGGGGAGCGGACCCGCGGTTCCCGCCGTTCTCGGCGGCACACGGCTCGCGACCTCCGCGCCGCCGGCCCTCGCCGCCGGGCACGCAGCGGCTCCACTGAGCCCCGCCCCTCGGGGGGAGGTCACACGAACCGCAGCACCAGCATGGCCGTGTCGTCGGTGTGCCCGCCGGGGGCGAACTCCTCCAGGTCGCGGTCGATGCGCGAGATCACCGCCTGCGCGGTCAGACCGGAGCAGCCGGAGAAGATCTTCAGCAGCCCCTCGTCGCCGAGCATGTCGTTGTTGTTCCGGCGCTCCGTGACGCCGTCGGTCACCGCGAGCAGCACCTCGCCCGAGGCGACCTCGATGGTCTCCGTGAAGAACTCCACGTCCTCGAACGCGCCGAGCAGCGGCTGCGAGGTGCCCAGCGGCTCGACGTCGCCGTCGCGGCGCAGCCGCATCGGCAGCGGGTGGCCCGCCGAGACCAGGCGGATCCGCATGCCGCCGGCACCGCCCTCCGGGCCGCTGATCGGCGTCATCTCGCCGTACAGCATGGTGAGGAACCGGGTGGAGGTGTTCTCGTCCAGGATCGCGAGGTTCAGCCGCCGCATGATGTGGTCCGGCGGGAACCCCTCGCGGGCGAGGGCGCGCAGGGTGTGCCGGGCCAGTCCGGTGACCGCCGCGGCCTCCGGGCCGGTGCCGCAGACGTCGCCGATGGCGAAGCACCAGCGGCCGTCGGTCGCGAACAGGTCGTAGAAGTCGCCGCCCACCACCGTCCGCTCGTCGGCCGGGCGGTAGAACACGGCGTGGTCGACGCCCGGGATCCGCGGCTCCTTCTCCTTGGCGGGCAGCAGGCTGCGCTGCAGCGCCTCGCTCATGGAGGTCTGGTTGGAGTACAGCCGCGCGTTCTCCAGCGCCGACGCCACCCGCTGCGCCAGGTCCTCGGCGACGTTCACGTCCTCGCGGGTGAACTCCTCGGGCGGCTCCTTGCCGATGGTCAGCCGGCCCAGGACCCGGCCCCGGCCGACGAGCGGCATGCTGATCGCCGGGCTCTCCGCGAGCTCCAGGCTCAGCTCGTCGTCGAGGGAGACCGCCGCGAGCATGGCCGGGGACCACAGCGGCGCGGGCTCGCGCTGCTCCTGCGGCGGGAGCGCCGTCACCAGGTTGCGGAGCACGTCGGTGTAGTTCTCGTTCGAGTGCGTGACGTAGGTGAGGCGCGACATCCCGAGCTCCGTCGTGGTGTGCACCACGCACCACTTGCCGAGCCGCGACGTGGTGAGCTGCGCCGCGAGCGCCGCCGTCATGCGCTCGTCCAGCGTGCCCGCGAGCATGTCGCTGGCCTCGGCGAGGAAGCTCAGCGACGCGCGCCGGGCCAGCTCCACCTCGGCCAGCCGGGCGCGCTCCACGGGGAGGGCGATGCGGTCGGCGCCGTCCTGCAGCCGCTTGGCCGCGGTGCTGCCGAAGTGCCGGATCCGCCGCGAGGCGACGCCGATGAGGCCGGTGATCCGGCCGTCCACGATCAGCGGTGCGGTCACCAGGGAGCGCATCCCGGCGGCGGCCAGCCGCCCCCGGTGCGCCCGCGCGATCGCCAGGTCGTCGTTGATCACCGGACCGGGCTCGGGCGCCGCCGAGGGGAAGGTCTCCTCGGTGCGGCTGCGGAACCGCCGCCACGGCCCGCCGGTCAGCCCGACACCGGCGCGCATCTCCCAGTCGGTCTCGTCGGTGGTGGCCAGCGCGATGTAGGCGGCGTCCCCGCCCAGCGCGGTCCGCGCGTACTCGACCGTCCGGTCCAGCAGCTGGTCCAGCGGGAGCCGCGCCGACAGCGCGGTGTCCAGCGGCGCCCACGGGTTCGACCGGCTCGGGCGCCGGCCGCGCCGCAGCGGAAGCGGCGGGGCCAGCGACGGGCGGTCGGCGGCCGGCGCCGGCTCCGCGGCGGCCGCCGGGCCCTCCGCGGCGCCGGAGTCGTCGGCGGGCTCCTCGTCCTCGATCCGGAACCACACCGCCTTGTCGTCCTTGCTGTAGCTCACGCCCCAGGTCGACGCGATGGCGCCCGCGAGCGCGAGGCCCAAGCCCCCGCTGCGGGCGTTCTCGGTGGAGGGCGAGACGTCGACCGCCAGCGGCCCCGCCTTCGGGACCGCGCGCTCCGGCACCCGGTCGGCCACCACCACCTCGACGGCGCCCGGCAGGCGGCGCAGGGTGAGTTCGAGCGTGGTCTCGGCGTGGATGACCGCGTTGGTCACGAGCTCGCTGACCAGGAGGACGATGTCGTCGGACTCCCGGTGGACGTTCCAGTCGCGCAAGGTGTCGCGGACGAACAGCCGAGCCTCGCCCGCGGTCTCGGGGGCGGCGGAGAACTGCTGGCGAGCGACCTTCATCGCGTCGTGTGGCATCGTGAAGTCATACGGTTTCTCTGAGTATGGGACAGGGTATGCGGGTCGCACGTCGGCGTGGTCACCCAGCTCCCCCGTCTGGCCGTTCTTGCGGACCCGGCGATGCGCCGTACTCCCTCATGGGTCATGGAGAGGGTCACCCCATGGGTCGTGGAGGGAACACAATCATGATGTCAGAACGTCCACCTATTGAGCAGCCCAGCCAATTAACGTAATGCACCGTGGTTCACCTCTTGTGGGTGGAATCTCCGGCGCCGCCGCCGTGCTGTGGGAGACACGCGCGGCGGATCCGCCGGCGGTGCGGCGGGAATCACCCCCGGCCGGCAGCGCGGAATCGTGTTCGGACGGGGCGGCGCCCCTCCTCGTCGCGGAAGCGGGGAGAGATCGGCGACCACAAGCGGAGGAGGGGAAATGGCGACCAGCACACCGACGGCGGACGACGCGAAGCTCGACGAACTGCTCGACGCTCTCTACAGCGTGCGGGACGGCGATTTCAGCGTTCGGCTGAACGCCCGAGCCGCCGAGGGCAAGTACGGCGAGATCGCCGCCGTGTTCAACCAGGTGCTCGACCACTGCGAGCAGCTCAGTGACGGGCTGCAGCGCGTCGGCGAGGTGGTGAGCACGGAGGGGCGCCTCACACAGCGCGTCTCCGTGGTCCCGGCCAAGGGCGCCTGGGGCAAGAGCGTCGCCTCCCTCAACCAGCTCCTCGACGAGGTCAGCGAGCCGATGACCTCGGTCGCGCAGATGCTCGACGCGGTCGCCAACGGCGACCTCTCCCAGCGGGTCGACCTCAACAGCCGGCACGGCCGGCTGCACGGCGACCTGCTCCGCCTCGCCACCTCCGTGAACCGGATGGCCGACCAGATGTCCGGGTTCACCGTGGAGGTGACCCGGGTGGCCCGCGAGGTGGGCACGGAGGGCAAGCTCGGCGGCAGCGCCCGCGTCGAGGGCGTCTCCGGCGCCTGGCGCGACGTCACCGAGGCCGTCAACCAGATGGCGGCGCGGCTGACCGCCCAGGTGCGCGACATCTCCACCGTCACCGTCGCGGTGTCGCGCGGCGACCTGAGCCGCAAGGTCACGGTCGACGTGCAGGGCGAGATGCTCCAGCTCAAGGACACCGTCAACACCATGGTGGACCAGCTGTCGACGTTCGCCGACGAGGTCACGCGCGTGGCCCGCGAGGTGGGCACGGAGGGCAAGCTGGGTGGCCGGGCCAACGTCAAGGGCGTGTCGGGCATCTGGAAGGACCTGACGAACAACGTCAACTCCATGGCCGACAACCTCACCAACCAGGTGCGCGACATCTCGCAGGTGACGACGGCCGTCGCGCGCGGCGACCTGAGCCGCAAGGTCACGGTCGACGTGCAGGGCGAGATGCTCGCCCTGAAGAACACGGTGAACACCATGGTCGACCAGCTCGACTCCTTCGCCGACGAGGTGACCCGGGTGGCCCGCGAGGTGGGCACGGAGGGCAAGTTGGGCGGCCGGGCCAACGTCAAGGGCGTGTCGGGCATCTGGAAGGACCTCACCGACAACGTCAACTCCATGGCGAACAGCCTCACCTACCAGGTCCGCAACATCTCCCAGGTCACCACCGCGGTCGCCCGCGGCGACCTGACCAAGAAGATCACCGTGGACGCCCAGGGCGAGATGCTCCAGCTGAAGGACACCGTCAACACGATGGTCGACCAGCTGGACTCGTTCGCCGACGAGGTCACCCGCATGGCGCGCGAGGTGGGCACCGAGGGCAAGCTGGGCGGCCAGGCGCACGTGCGCGGGGTCTCCGGGGTCTGGAAGGACCTCACCGACAACGTCAACTCCATGGCCAACAACCTCACCCACCAGGTCCGCCAGATCGCGGTCGTCACCACCGCGGTGGCACGCGGCGACCTCACGAAGAAGATCGCGGTCAACGCCAAGGGCGAGATCCTGGAGCTGAAGGACACCATCAACGTGATGGTGGACCAGCTCTCGGCGTTCGCCGACGAGGTGACCCGGGTGGCCCGCGAGGTGGGGACCGAGGGCAAGCTGGGCGGCCGGGCCAACGTCAAAGGCGTGTCGGGCATCTGGAAGGACCTGACCGAGAACGTCAACTCGATGTCGCACAACCTGACCTCGCAGGTGCGCAACATCTCGCAGGTGACGGCGGCGGTGGCCGCCGGCGACCTGAGCAAGAACATCACGGTCGACGCCCAGGGCGAGATGCTGGAGCTGAAGGACACGATCAACACCATGGTCGCCCAGCTGTCGACCTTCGCCCTGGAGGTGACCCGGGTCGCCCACGAGGTGGGCAGCGAGGGCCAGCTCGGCGGCCAGGCGAAGGTGGACGGTGTCTCGGGCACCTGGAAGCAGCTCACCGACAGTGTGAACGAGCTGGCCCGCAACCTGACCACCCAGGTGCGCGCGATCTCCTCCGTCGCCAGCGCCGTGACCCGCGGCGACCTCACCCAGTCCATCCAGGTCGAGGCGAGCGGCGAGGTCGCCACCCTCAAGGACAACGTCAACCTGATGGTCGCCAACCTGCGCGAGACGACCGCCGCGCAGCGCGACGAGGACTGGCTGAAGAGCAACGTCGCCCGCATCTCCGGGCTGATCCAGGGCCACCGCGACCTCAACGACCTCGCCCGGCTGATCATGACCGAGCTGACGCCGCTGGTCGAGGCCCAGCACGGTGCCTGCTTCCTCCCCGAGGACGAGAACGACGAGGGCACCTTCCGCCTGTACGCCGGCTACGGCTACCAGCCGGCCGAGCCGCGCCGGCGGGTCCGCTCCGGCACCGGGCTCGCCGGCGAGGTGATCGCGCAGAAGCGGGAGGTGATCCTGCAGCGGGTCCCCGGCGACTACGTCACCATCGAGTCGGGCCTCGGCGCCGCGCCACCGCTCAGCCTCGCGATCTTCCCCATCCTGTCGGACGACCGCGTGCTCGGCGTCATCGAGCTCGCCTCCTACAGCGAGTTCCGCGAGATCCACATCAACTTCCTGCGCCAGCTCGTCGGGCTGCTCGGCACCACGATCAACACCATCCTGGCCAACTCCAAGACGGAGTACCTGCTGGCGCAGTCGCAGCAGCTGACCACCGCCCTGCAGGAGCGGTCCAACGAACTGCAGCGCCAGCAGGAGGAGCTGCGGCGCAAGAACGCCGAGCTGCACAGCAAGGCCGGGCAGCTGGCCAGCCAGAACCGCGCGATCGAGCTGCAGAACCGGCAGATCGAGCGGGCCCGCCGCTCCCTGGAGGACCGCGCCCACCAGCTCCAGGTGTCCTCGAAGTACAAGTCCGAGTTCCTGGCGAACATGTCGCACGAGCTGCGGACACCGCTGAACAGCCTGCTCATCCTGGCGCGGCTGCTGGCCGACAACACCGAGCAGAACCTCACCTCCAAGCAGGTCGAGTTCGCGCAGACCATCCACAAGGCGGGCAGCGACCTGCTGCAGCTCATCGACGAGATCCTCGACCTGTCCAAGGTCGAGGCGGGGCGCATGGAGGTCAGTCCGGCCGACGTCTCCATCAGCCAGCTGGTCGACTACGTCGAGGCGGCGTTCCGCCCGATGGCCAGCGACAAGGGGCTGGCGTTCGCGGTCGAGGTGTCGCCGGACATTCCCAACTACCTGTGGACCGACGAGCAGCGGCTCCAGCAGGTGCTGCGCAACCTGCTCTCCAACGCCGTCAAGTTCACCAACACCGGCGAGGTCCGGCTGCTCATCGAACCGGCGTGGGCGCTCGACGGCGCCGACCTCGACACCTTCGGCGAGAACGAGGAGATCATCGCGTTCTCGGTGGCCGACACCGGGATCGGCATCCCGCACGACAAGCTGCAGGTGATCTTCGAGGCGTTCCACCAGGGCGACGGCGGCACCAGCAGGCGCTTCGGCGGGACCGGCCTGGGCCTGTCCATCAGCCGCAACATGGCCGAGCTGATCGGTGGCGAGATCCGGGTGCAGAGCACGCTCGGCGAGGGCACCACGTTCACGCTGCTGCTCCCGGTGCGGCTGCCGGAGAGCCCGAACGCGCGGATGGAGGAGTCCGTCGCTCCGTCCCCCGGCGCCGCATCGGCCGGGCCGGCCAGGATCGAGCCGTTCACCGGCCTGGAGGCGCTGTCCGAGCTCGCCCCCGCCGACGCCGACGAGTTCGACGACCTCGACGACCTGGAGCCGGTCGAGGCACCGGAGCCGGTTCCGGCGCTGCGCGAGCCCGCGCCGGCGCCGGAGGGCGGGGACACGGCGGCCACCGGCGCCCGCACCGATCCCGAGCGCGACGCCGTGCTGGAGGGGCGGCGGGTGCTCATCGTGGACGACGACATCCGCAACGTCTTCGCGCTGACCAGCGCGCTGGAGGCGCACGGCCTAGAGGTGCTCTACGCCGACAACGGGCACGCCGGCATCGACAAGCTGGAGAGCAACGAGGACATCGCGCTCGTGCTCATGGACATCATGATGCCCGAGCTCGACGGCAACGCCACCACCCGCGCCATCCGCGAGATGCCGCAGTTCGCCGACCTCCCGATCATCTCCCTCACGGCCAAGGCGATGCAGGGGGACCGGGAACGCAGCCTGGACGCCGGGGCGTCGGACTACGTGACCAAACCGGTCGACCTCGACCATCTGCTGGACGTCATGCGGACGTGGTTGGATCGGAGTGCCGCCGGCGAGATCAGCGGCGGCCGGCCGGATCGGACGACGGAGTGAGGACCAACGAGCGGCCGGCCGGTGCGGGCCGGCCGAGAAGAGAGTGAGCAGCAGACGTGCCCCACAAGGCCAACATCCTCCTCGTCGACGACCGCGACGACAACCTCACCGCCCTGGAGGCGATCCTCACCTCGCTCGACCAGAACCTGGTGCGGGCCAGCTCCGGTGAGAACGCCCTCAAGGCGCTGCTGGAGGACGACTTCGCGGTGATCCTGCTGGACGTCATGATGCCGGGGATGGACGGTTTCGAGACCGCCGCCCACATCAAGCAGCGGGAGAAGACCAAGGACGTCCCGATCATCTTCCTCACCGGCGCCGGAATCGACCGGCACCAGGTGTTCCGCGGCTACGCCTCCCGGTCCATCGACTACCTGACCAAGCCGTTCGACCCGTGGGTGCTGCGCGCCAAGGTCGAGGTGTTCGTGGAGCTCTACCACACCAAGCAGCAGCTGCGGGAGCAGTCGCGGATGCTGCGCCGGGAGCTGAGCGAGGAGACGGGAGGCGCCTCCACGCGCTCGGTGGTCGCCGACCTCGCCAAGCGCGTCGCCGAGATCAACACGAGCCTCGAACTGCTGCGCAAGCGGCTCGTGAACGAGGAGCGCGAGTCCGACAGCCAGACGGTCGCGGCCGTCCGCGACCTCGACCGCTCGGTCGCCCAGCTCACGACCCTGGTGGAGGCGATGCGCGGTCCGGTCTGATCGGCGCGTGCGGCGGCGCGGCCGGAGGCATGGGCCCTACGCTGGGCCCATGGATATCGCGATCGTGTGCCTCGACTGCCTGGGGACCGGATTCCGGGTCACCGTGGTCGGCTACGCCGGCGACGACGCGACCGGGGAGATGGTGGTGCCGCGCAAGTGCCGCGGCTGCGACGGCAGCGGCCGGGTCCGCA
The DNA here is from genome assembly GCF_003336425.1 of Marinitenerispora sediminis. GTDB lineage: Bacteria > Actinomycetota > Actinomycetes > Streptosporangiales > Streptosporangiaceae > Marinitenerispora > Marinitenerispora sediminis. The sequence continues at coordinate 24,593 of NZ_QEIO01000072.1, forward strand.
CCTCGGGGTGGTCGGACGGGTGAGCCGGCGCCGACGGTTGCCTGGCCGCGCGGGCGCGTGCGTCAGGCCGTCGGAGGCGGCGGCAGCGCCAGGCCGATGTGCTCCCCGATCTCCTCGATCAGCCCCAGGTCCGCGAGGCGGAACGACCCCCGGTTGCTGCGGCGGAGCAGGGTGAGCGCGCCGCGCACCCCCCGGCTGCCGCGCAGCGGAACGCTGAGCAGTGAGCCCGCACCGAGCGCGCTCAGGATCGGGACGCCGTCACCGCTCCGGCCGAGCAGCCCCTCGTCCTCGATGAGCTGGTGGAGCACCGACTGCCCGCTGGTCAGCACGTCGCCGGGCACCTCCGAGGCGAGCGGGTCCAGCGCGGCCACCAGGGCGCGGTCGGAGTCGCCGCGCGGGCCGGCCACGACGGCGCGGCGCGTGCCGCGCGGATCGTTCGGCAGGTCGCACACGTCGACGATCACCAGGTCGGCGTAGGAGTCGGCGAGCAGCGCCGCAGCGTCGTCCAGCGCGAGCGGCCGACCGGCGCCGCCGGGGCCCGCGCTGCGCAGCAGCAGGCGGGTCATGCGGGTGAGGACGTCGAGGCGGCGCGCGGCGAGGACCACCACCTGGTCCTCCACCTCCGGCTCCAGGGGCGCGGGGCCCTCGTCGCCGCTGTCGCGCAGCGGGGGCGACATCACCACGAGCACCAGCGGGTTGGCCTCCGTCGGCACGTCCAGCCGGGACAGCGTGAGGTGGATGTCCTCGGCCCACCCCCGGCGCGCCAGCCGGGAGTCGAAGGACGCGGGCTCGCCGCCGCGCAGCACGGCCGCCAGCCATGACCGCATGGCGGCCCGGCGCCGCAGGTCCACGAAGATCGAGAACGGCTTGCCGGTGAGGTAGCCGCTGGTGCTGCCCAGCCGCTCCGCGCCGATGGCGTTGATCCGCCGGATGTAGCCCTCGTGGTCGAGGAGCACGACCGGTACGCTGAGCTCGGTGAACACGGTGCGCAGGACCGCGCGCTCGTCGTCGGCGGCCGGCCGGCGGGGCGCTGCGGCACCGGTGTCAGCCGCCTCGGCCGCCAGCCGCTCCCGGACCTCGCCCAGGAGCTGCTCGGCGAACCCGAGCTCGGCGAGAGCCGCCTCGGCGGTGCCGGCGGCGTCGCCGGGGTAGGCCGTGTGGGCGGCGCGCAGCGCGGCTGCCCGCTCACCCAGTTCGGCGATCTCGCGTTCGAGGTCGGCCAGGTCGTCCCGCTCCGGCAAGCTGTTGGCTCCTGACTTCGCGTCGGTGTCCGCCGGCCGGTGAATCCGCCGGTCGGGTCCTGTTTCAGACGGTAACGCATACTCCGCCACCGAAGTTCTGCCATTACCGTGGAGTGTCGGCGCAGTCCGACGCAGCGGCGCACGGGGGAGGCGGACGACGGCCATGCCGACATGGATTGAACGGCTGGCGCGCGAGATCGGTGCCCTCGGGCAGAGCGAGGCCAGCTCGCCCGAACGCGCGCTGGACCAGATGAGCGTGGCCGCGGCCCGCGGGGTCCCCGGCTGCTCGGCGGCGCTCGTGGTGATCTGGCGCGACGTCCGGCCCGGCGACGGCGAGGACGCGGCGGTGGCCGGCCGGCACGTCGTGGTGGACTACGGGGCGTCGCACTCCGACCTCGCCAACGCCTTCGAGCACCAGTACGCCACCGACGAGGGCCCGACGGTGCAGGCGGTGCGCGGGGGGCGGCCGGTGACAGTGGCGGACGTGCTGCGTGAGGACCGCTGGCCGCGCTACACCAGTATGGCCGTGCAGTGCGGGGACCGCTCCTCCGTGACCTACCCGTGCGCGCTGGGGGAGGACGTCGTGACCTTCGGCGTGCACTCCGGCCGGGCCGACGCCTTCGACCACGCGGTGGTCGCCCCCCTGGTGGCGCTGCTGGCCGAGCACGCCGCCATGGCGCTGCACAGTGCCGGCCGCTACACCGACGTCGCCCGCGAGGCCGCGCACATGCGCCGCGCCATGAACGCGCGCGGGGTGATCGACCAGGCGAAGGGCATCATCATGCACGCCAAGGGCTGCGGCGCCGCCGAGGCGTTCGAGGAGCTGCGCCGGGTGGCCCAGCGCAACCGGATGAAGGTCGCCGAGGTGGCCCAGCGGCTCGTGGCGGAGAAC
>NZ_QEIO01000073.1 GCF_003336425.1 Marinitenerispora sediminis
CGTGGTCGGCGGCGGAGTGAGCCGCAAGGCCGACAAGTTCCTGCCGCACCTGCACCTGCGCGCGCCGAACCGCTCGACGGCGAGCACGGCCGCCCCCACGATGCCGGCGGTGTTGCGCAGCTTGGCCGGCACGATCGGCGCGCGCAGGTGCAGGTGCGGCAGGAACTTGTCGGCCTTGCGGCTCACTCCGCCGCCGACCACGATCAGGTCCGGCCACAGCAGGTCCTCGACCACCGAGTAGTAGCGCTGCAGCCGCTCCTCGGCCCACTGCCGGTAGGACAGCTCCTCGCGGTCCTTGACGCTGGAGGCGGCGCGGGTCTCGGCGTCGTGCCCGTCGATCTCGAGGTGGCCCAGCTCCGTGTTGGGCACCAGCCGGCCGTCCAGCAGCAGCGCCGTGCCGATGCCGGTCCCCAGCGTCGTCATGAGGACCACACCGGGCGTGTCGGCGGCCGCGCCGTAGCGGTGCTCGCCGATCGCGGCCGCGTCGGCGTCGTTGACCACGATCACCCGCCGCCCGGTCTCGTCGGCCAGCAGGCGTTGGACGTCGGTGCCGATCCACGACCGGTCGACGTTGGCGGCGCTGCGGGCGACTCCGTGCTGGATGACCGCGGGGAAGGTCACGCCCAGGGGGCATCCGGGATCGACGTGCTCGGGGAAGGCCCCGGCGATCTCCGCGACGACCTTGGCCACGGCCTGCGGCGTCGACGGCTGGGGGGTGGCGATCTTGACGCGGTCCACGACGAACTCGCCCGTCTCCAGGTTCACGGGCGCGCCCTTGATACCGCTGCCGCCGATGTCGATGCCGAGTCCGACCTTCGGCGCGTTCTTCACCATGGAGTGCTTGCCTTTCTGCGCTAGGGAGGCGATCCAGTCCACCGCGGACCCGGGCGGGGTCTCCTCGCCGCAGTGCAGTGTCTCTGTCCCCCCGCAACCTCGTCTCCCCTATTCAACCCGCATTCGGCCCGCGGCGTGACCCCGGCCACCCCGCGGCCGCGCGTCCGGCCCGGCCGGCTCGATTACGCCGGGGCTGATCATGGCGGATACGCTGGGCGACTGCCTCATACGGACACCAGTGCGGGAGAGACGAGAACAAGTGACCGGCATCCACGGCCGCCGCGGACCCTTCCAGGACGGCGACATCGTGCAGCTGACCGACCCCAAGGGACGCATGCACACCATCACCCTGCGCGCCGGCACGGCGTTCCACACCCACCGGGGGCGGCTGGACCACGACGACCTGATCGGCCTCCCGGAGGGCAGTGTGGTGCGCGCCACCTCCGGGACCGCCTACGTCGCCCTGCGCCCGCTGCTGGCCGACTTCACGCTGTCGATGAAGCGCGGCGCGACCATCGTCTACCCCAAGGACGCCGCGCAGATCGTCGCGCAGGCCGACATCTTCCCCGGTGCCCGGGTGATCGAGGCCGGCGCCGGCTCCGGGTCGCTCTCCTGCTGGCTGCTGCGTGCGGTCGGGGAGGAGGGACTGGTCTCCTCCTACGAGCGCCGCGAGGACTTCGCCGAGATCGCGCGCACCAACGTCGAGCGCTACTTCGGCCGCCCGCACCCCGCCTGGCGGCTCACGGTCGGCGACCTCGCCGAGAGCATCCACGACACCGACGTCGACCGCGTCATCCTCGACATGCTCGCGCCGTGGGAGTGCCTGGACGCCGTGGCGAAGGCGCTGGTCCCCGGCGGCCTCATCTGCGGCTACGTCGCCACCACGACGCAGCTCTCGCGGATCGTGGAGGCGCTGCGCGAGCACGGCGGCTTCTACGAGCCGGCCACCTGGGAGACCCTCGTGCGCACCTGGCACGTCGAGGGGCTCGCGGTGCGCCCGGACCACCGCATGATCGGGCACACCGGGTTCCTCGTCACCGCCCGCCGGCTCGCCGAGGGCGCCGCCGCCCCCGAGCGCCGCCGCCGACCGGCGAAGGGCGCCTACGGGGAGGACTGGCAGAAGGCGCGCGCGGAGCGCGGCACGGAGCCTCCGGCCGCAACGACCGATCCGGAACCCGCAATTACGGCCGATCCGGATGACCGCGCCTAGGCATCGGCGTTACGTTCTCCTAGCGTGACGTAGCCCACTATCAGCCTGAGCTAGGCGTCCACAAGATCGAAAAGTGAGTGGTTCGACACTGAGCGGTGCGGACAGGTTAGGAATAGTCCATGGGTAGGTAGGGTTTCGAGTAGTCGTCCTCTTCTAGGGAGGTGGCGGACGTGGCCGATCGCGACGACGAGCGTCAGGCGGAGCGCGACCGTGAAGTCGCAGACCTCACGGCTCAGGTCTCCTATTTGGAAAAGGAACTCAGCGTAGTCCGGCGCAAGCTCGCCGATTCCCCCCGCCACGTGCGGCTGCTCGAAGACCGTCTCCGCGAGGCCCAGGCCAACCTGGCGGCCGTCAACGGGCAGAACGAGCGCCTGGTCGCGACGCTGAAGGAGGCCCGCGACCAGATCGTCGCGCTCAAGGAGGAGGTCGACCGGCTGGCCCAGCCGCCGTCGGGCTTCGGCGTCTTCCTCGGCTCCCGGGACGACGACACCATCGAGATCTTCACCAACGGCCGCAAGATGCGGGTCAACGTCAGCCCCTCGGTCGACATCGACGAGCTGCGCCCGGGCCAGGAGGTCATGCTCAACGAGGCGTTCAACGTCGTCGAGGCGCTGGCCTTCGAGACCGTCGGCGAGGTCGTCATGCTCAAGGAGATCCTTGAGGGCGGCGACCGCGCCCTGGTCATCTCCAACCACGACGAGGAGAAGATCGTCCGGCTGGCCGAGCCGCTGCGCGACCAGCCGGTGCGGCCCGGCGACTCCCTCCTGCTGGAGTCGCGCTCCGGCTACGTCTACGAGCGCATCCCCAAGTCCGAGGTCGAGGAGCTGATCCTCGAAGAGGTCCCCGACATCTCCTACACCGACATCGGCGGGCTCGGCGGGCAGATCGAGATGATCCGCGACGCCGTCGAACTCCCCTACCTGCACAAGGAGCTCTTCTACGAGCACCGGCTCCGCCCGCCCAAGGGCGTGCTGCTCTACGGGCCGCCCGGCTGCGGCAAGACCCTCATCGCCAAGGCCGTGGCAAACTCGCTGGCCAAGCAGGTCGCGCAGAAGACCGGCCGCGACGTCGGCAAGAGCTTCTTCCTGAACATCAAGGGCCCGGAGCTGCTCAACAAGTACGTCGGCGAGACCGAGCGGCACATCCGGCTGGTGTTCCAGCGCGCCCGCGAGAAGGCGAGCGAGGGCACGCCGGTCATCGTGTTCTTCGACGAGATGGACTCCATTTTCCGCACCCGCGGCTCCGGAGTCTCCAGCGACGTCGAGAACACCATCGTGCCCCAGCTGCTCAGCGAGATCGACGGTGTCGAGGGGCTGGAGAACGTCATCGTCATCGGCGCGTCCAACCGCGAGGACATGATCGACCCCGCGATCCTGCGCCCCGGCCGGCTCGACGTCAAGATCAAGATCGAGCGCCCCGACGCCGAGGCGGCGCGCGACATCTTCTCGAAGTACATCACGCACGACCTGCCGCTGCACGCCGACGACCTCGCCGAGCACGGCGACTCGCCGACGGCCACCGTCGAGGGCATGATCCAGCGGGTGGTCGAGCGGATGTACAGCGAGACCGAGGAGAACCGCTTCCTGGAGGTCACCTACGCCAACGGTGACAAGGAGGTCCTGTACTTCAAGGACTTCAACTCCGGCGCCATGATCCAGAACATCGTGGACCGCGCCAAGAAGATGGCGATCAAGGACTTCATCGACACCAACACCAAGGGCATCCGGGTCGCGCACCTGCTCCAGGCCTGCGTGGACGAGTTCAGTGAGAACGAGGACCTGCCCAACACCACCAACCCCGACGACTGGGCCCGCATCTCCGGCAAGAAGGGCGAGCGCATCGTCTACATCCGGACCCTGGTGTCCGGCAAGAAGGGCGCCGACTCCGGCCGCTCCATCGACACGGTGGCCAACACCGGCCAGTACCTGTAGCGACACCGCCGAACGGGGCCCCACCGGACTTCCGGTGGGGCCCCGTTCGTGCGCGCTGTCTCCGGCCCGCGTGACGGCGGGTGGCAGCGGCTCCCGCGAGTCGGCGACCCGACCGGATCACCGCGGGCCCGCTCTTCGCCGCCGTGGACCTGCCGGAGTCCGCCCACCCGCCGAGGCGGGTCCGGGGCCGGCGCGGGGAAACCTCCTCCCCGGCGCCCCCGGTCGGCCGCGTCCGTGCGGTTCGTTCCAGGAGGGCCGGACCGTGCTCGCTCCGAGCGGGCGCGTGCCCTGGTGGCGGGATCGGCAACGACTGGGTAACGCGGCTTGACGTACGCCGCGTCCGGGATGTTGCATTGGTGATCAATCACCGTAAACGTTTACAGAAATTCACACCGACCGGTGCTGTAAACGTTTACAGTTCGCCGTCCGCACACGTCAGGGGAGGTTCCGATGGCAGCGCGCGGCAGCCCGACGATCACCACGATCGCCGAAGCGGCGGGGGTGTCGATCGCGTCCGTCTCCCGCGTGCTCAACGGCCTGCCCGTCCGCGCCGAGACCGAGCGCCGCGTGCTCGACGCGGCCGGCCGTCTCGGCTACGTCCCCAACTCCGTCGCCCGGTCGCTGAGGTCCGCCCGCACCCACCAGATCGCCTTCGCCGTGGAGGACATTGGCAACCCCGTCTACCTCGCGATGCTGCGGGAGATCCAGCCCCTCCTGAAGGCGGCCGGATACCGGCTGGTGCTGCACTCCACCGGCGCCGACACCGCCGAGGAGGTCGAGGTGCTCCGCGGCCTCGGGCAGCGCTACGCCGACGGCCTGATCATCGTCCCCATCCGGGTCACCGACGAGCACGTCGCCGAACTGCGCGCCGTCGAGGCGCCCGTGGTCGTCATCGGCTCGCTGCCCGGCGACGGGCTGGCCGACAACGTCCGCACCGACTCCCGCCGCGGCGTCGACATGGCGCTGCGCCACCTGGCCGAGCTGGGCCGGCGCCGGATCGGGTTCATCAACGGTCCGGCCGACACCGTCCCCGGCGGCGCGCGCTCCGAGGCGTTTCGCGCCGGCACCGCCCGCGCCGGGCTGACCGTCGAGGACGGGGCGCTCCACGAGGGCCGCTTCGACCGTGAGACCGGGGCCGAGGGCGTGCGCCGGATGGCCGAGGGCCCCGCCCCCATGCCCGACGCCCTGCTGTGCGCCAACGACCTCATCGCCCTCGGCGCGCTCGACGCCCTGCGCGCCCGCGGCCTGGACGTGCCCGGGGACGTCGCGGTGGTGGGGATGGACGACACCGACCTCGCGGCGGTGTCCTGGCCGCCGCTGACCAGCGTCTCGCTGGGATCGGCCGAGCGCGGACGGCACGCCGCGCGGCTGCTGCTGGACCGGCTCGACAGCGGCGCGGCCCCCTCCGCCCCCCGAGTCGTGACTGTCGAACCGCGCCTGGTCGTGCGCGCGTCAACGGGAGGTGCACGTGTCGTCGACAACGGCTCCGCCGCGGGCTGAGCCACCGCCCCCGGCCGCCCCCCGCGGGCCCGGGCGCCGGCCGCGGGCCGGCCGGCCCGACCGCTCGGTGCTGGGCCTGATGCTCCCGGCGCTGGTGCCGGTCGTGCTCTTCAGCGTCGCCCCCCTGGTGTACGGCGTCTACCTGGCCTTCACCGACGCGCGCTCCGGGCGCAACGTCGACGTGGCCTTCGTGGGCCCGCGCAACTTCGCGGATCTGCTCTCCGACGGCGACTTCTGGGCGTCGTTCCAGATCGGCCTGGTGTGGGCGGTCAGCGTGACCGTCCTCCAGCTCGCCGCGGGCATGGGCCTGGCGCTCCTGCTCAACCAGGACCTCCGGCTGCGCTGGCTGGCCCGGACCCTGGCGATGGTGCCGTGGGCGATGCCGCCGGTCATCGTCGGCCTGATGTGGCGGCTGGTCTACCATCCCGACGCCGGCATCCTGAACGCCACCCTGCGCGACATCGGGCTGGTCTCGGGCGACATCGACTGGCTCAACGACTTCTCCGTGGCGCTGCCCGCGATCATCGTCGTCGGCGTGTGGACCGGGATGCCGCAGACCACCATCGTGCTGCTGGCCGGGCTGCAGGGCGTGCCGCGCGAACTGCGCGAGGCGGCGGAGGTCGACGGCGCGGGCGCGTGGCGGCGCTTCCGCAGCGTGACCCTGCCCCAGCTCCGCCCGGTGATCACCACCATCACCTCGCTGAACTTCGTGTGGAACATGAACGAGTTCGCCCTGGTGTGGGTGCTCACCCAGGGCGGCCCGGGCGGGCGCACCCGGCTGCCGATGCTCTACGCCTACGAGGAGGCGTTCCGCTACGGCTTCTTCGGCTACGCCGCCGCCATGGGCGTCGCCATCGTCGCGGTCGTCCTCACGGTGCTCGCGGTGTACCTGCGCCGCCAACTGAAGGAGATGCGATGACCGGTGCATCGCGGGGCGGACGCGGTTCCGCGGCCGGCCGCCGGGCCGGGCGCACCGCCGGCCGGGCGCTGCAGTACCTCGCCCTGGCGGGCTACCTGGTCTTCCTCGGCTTCCCGCTGGTATGGCTGGCCTCGACCGCGCTGAAGACCTCGCGCGAGATGGCGCGGCTGGACCCCACCTGGATCCCGCTGGAGCCCACGCTGGCCAACTTCGCCGCGGCGTTCGGCGAACAGGACCTCGTGGGCGCGGCGCAGCGCAGCCTGGTGGTCGCGCTGGCCTCGGCAGTGCTGGTGGTGCTCATCGCGCTGCCCGCCGCCTACGCCCTGGCGCGGTTCCGCTCCCGGCTGAACCGGGTGGCGCTGGGATGGGTGCTGGTCAGCCAGGTCTTCCCGTTCATCCTGATCATCATCCCGGTGTTCATGATCCTGCGCACGATGGGCCTGGTGAACACGCTGGCCGGCCTCGTGGTCGTGCACGTCACGTTCTGCCTGCCGTTCGTGCTGTGGATGCTCCAGGGCTACGTCCGCGGGGTGCCGCCGGTGCTGGAGGAGGCCGCCGCGGTCGACGGGGCCGGGCGGTGGCGCACGGTCGTCAGCGTCGTGGCCCCGCTGCTGGCCCCCGGTGTCGTGGCCGCGCTGATGTTCGGGTTCATCTCGTCGTGGAACGAGTTCCTGTTCGCCCTGATCCTGCTCAAGGACCCGCAGGTGCAGACGCTCCCGCTCGCGCTGGTGCGCTTCACCGGCCCCGAGGGCGTGGTCCGGCTCGGGCCCCTGGCCGCCGCATCCCTGCTGGCCACCATCCCGAGCCTGGTGTTCTTCACCTTCATCCAGGGCCGCCTCAAGGGCGGCATGGTCTCCGGCGCGGTGAAGGGATGACCCGCCGTATCGGCTCACACGGATCCGCCGCCCCGGCGGATCCGGCACAGGAGGTGTTCCCCATGCGTCGCAGGATCCTGCCGCTCACCGCGGCCGCTCTCACCGGGGCGCTCGCGCTGAGCGCGTGCGGCACGGGCGCCGACGACGGCCCCGTGACGCTCCGGTTCCTCAGCCTGGCCTGGCAGACGGAGTCCGTCGAGGCCAACGAGCGGCTCGTGGCGGAGTGGAACGAGGCCAACCCCGACATCCGGGTGGAGTACGTCCAGGGCAGCTGGGACAACGTCAACGACCAGCTCATGACCGGGTTCGAGGCCGGCGACCCGCCGGACGTCATCCACAACGACTCCCCGGCGCTGGCCGGCTTCGCCGCACGCGGCTACCTGGCCGACCTCACCGGCATGATCCCCGAGGAGCTCAAGGAGGACATCCGCCCCGAGGCGTGGGAGACCGCCACCTTCGGCGACCAGATCGTGGGCGTGCCGTTCCTGCAGGAGTCGCAGGTGTTCATCGCCAACCGCGAGCTGCTGGAGGAGGCCGACGTCCGCATCCCCACCCCGGAGGACCCCTGGACGTGGGACGAGTTCGCCGAGGCCTCCGAAGAGCTCACCGACGACGACACCTACGCGGTCGCCTGGCCGCTCGGCAACCCCGTCAACCGCGTGCTGAACCTGTCGCTCAGCTACGGCGGCACCTTCTTCGAGGTCGACGGGGAGGGCCGCGCCACCGCCAGGATGGGCGAGCCCGAGCGCGCGGTGCTCGAACGCATCCACGACCAGATCCACACCGACCGCACCGCCGACCCCGGGACGGTCGGCATGTCCGGCTCCGACCCGCTCCCGGCCTTCTTCGCCGAGGAGTACGCGATGGTCCAGGTGGGGGTCTATGCCCGCCAGCAGGTGGAGGAGCAGGCGCCGGAGGACTTCGACTGGGTCACCATCCCGACCCCGGTGGGCGACACCGCAGAGCAGGGCGCGGCGTCCCAGACCCTCTCGGTCGCCGCCGACAGCGCCCACCCCGAGGAGGCGGCCGAGTTCATCTCCTTCTTCCTCAACGCGGAGAACCAGGTGGACCTCGCCCTGGGCGACTGGCTGCTGCCCACGAGCCAGCAGGCCGCCGCGGCGCCGGAACTGAACACCGAGGAGGACGACTGGAACGTCGCCACCGCCTCCGCCCAGAACCTCGTCGTCGCCCCCTACCTGCGGGTGCAGGGGTTCGACGAGTGGAAGAACCGGGTCGCGCAGCCCGCCCTTGAGGAGTACTTCAGCGGCGAGATCGACATCGACGAGCTGAGCGAGCGGCTGGAGACCGAGGGCAACGACGTGCTGAGCCGGTACCACTGATGACCGACGCCGACGCCGTGCGCGACCGCGCCCGGGGCGCCCTCCTCGGCCTGGCGGCCGGGGACGCCCTGGGGCGGCCCGCCGAGAACCTGGCGCCCGCCGAGATCGCCCGCCGCTGGGGGCGGCTCACCGAGCTGGAGACCGGTCCCGACGGGGTGGCCGCGGGCACCGACGACACCGAGTACAGCGTCTTCGCGGCGCTGCTGCTCGCCGAGCACGGGCACGCGCTCACCCCCGCGCACGTCGTGGCGGCCTACCATGCGCACGTCCTCACCATCGAGGGACCGATGCGCGGTGCCGGGTTCTCCGAACTCGGGACGGCGCAGGCGCTGCGCCGCGGCCTGGCGCCGCCCCTGACCGGCCGCGCCCACCACCACGGCTGGTCCGACGGCCTCGCCATGCGCGCCGCGCCCTACGGGGTGTTCGCCGCGGGCGATCCGGGGGAGGCCGCGCGGCTGGTCGAGGTGGACGGGTCGGTCAGCCAGTCCGGTGAGGGCATCCTCGGCGGGCGCGCCGTCGCCGCCGCCGTCGCGGTCGCCATGACGGGGGCCGGCCCGGACTCCGTCGCCGAAGCGGGGCTCGCCGCGGTCCCCGCCGACTCCTGGACGGCGCGCAACCTGCGCGCCGCCCTCGCCGTGGCCCGGGCCCACAGCGCTCCCGGCGAGGCGTTCACCCGCGCGCTGCACGACGCCGTGGTGCAGGGCCGCTACCCGTGGACGGACCTGGCGCCCGAAGCGGTCGCGCTCGCGTTCGCCGCCTACCTCGCGGGCGGCGGCGCGGTCGAGGAGTCCGTGGTCACCGCCGCCAACCTGGGGCGCGACGCCGACACCACCGCCGCCATCGCCGGAGCGATGGCCGGTGCCGGGCGCGGCGCCGCGGGGGTCCCCGAGCGCTGGCGCCGCGCCATCGGGCCACTCCGCGGCAGCTGCCTGCCCGCCGTCGCCGGCCGCCACGTCGCCGACACCGCGGACCTGCTCGTCGCCGCGCGGGGGAGGGGGCGAACCGCGCCATGACCGGCCCCGGGACGGGGCAGCGGCCGCTGCCCGCCCGCACGGACCCGCACCGGTACGCGCCGCCCGGGGCCGCGCTCGCGCGGGCCGCCTGCGTGCCGGCGGCCCCGGGGACGGCCCAGCGCGCGGCCGGAGCGGCGGCGGTGCGGCGGATGCCGCCGACCCGCGGCGCGGGACCCGCCGCCCCGGGGCCGCCGTGCCCGCCGGTCCCGCCGCACGGCCCCGGCTCGCGGCGCCCGCCGGAGGCCGCGCCCGGCGCCGCCCGCGTCCCGCTCCGCCGCCGGCGCCACCACCCAAGGAGTCCGAGATGAGCCATGACCGTATCCGCGGGGCCTTCACCGGGCTGGCCATCGGCGATGCCGCCGGCTGGCCCGCGGCCCGGCACCGCTTCGGCCTGCTCGCGCCCTGGACCCGCCGGCTGGGCCGCGAACTCGACCTCTTCGCCGAGGAGCACGGCGTCACCACCCTCCCGGTGCCGTTCGCGCTGAACCAGCCCGTCGCCGCGCTGGCCTTGGGCCCCTCCGACGACGCCGAATGGCTGGCGTGGACCGCGCGCACCATCGGCCGCGACCGCGCCGAGGCGTTCGGGGAGCTCGCGGTGCGCGACGACGTCCGGGCCCGGATCTCGGTGCGCACCGCACTGGACCACCTGCGGCGCGGCACCGGGCCGCCCGTCAGCGGGCACGACAACCCGCACCACTTCGACGACGCGGCCGCCGTGCGCGCGGTCGCCTTCGGTGCCGCCCACGGCGGCGACCCGGCGGCGGCCGCCCGCGCCGCCGAGGCCGACGCCCGGGTGACCAACGCCCTGGATGGGGTCGCGGGGGCCCGCGCCATGGCCGCCGGCACGGCCGCCGCCGTGGGCGGAGCGAGCGCCGGCGAGGCCGTTGACGCGGCCCTCGCCGAACTCCCCGCCGACACCGCGATCGGCGCCGCCGCCCGCGCCGCGCTGGCGCTCCCCGGCGACGACCCGTTCGCGCTGGTCCCGGCGGTGGAGGAGGTGTGCCGCGACCACGTCTACAGCTACGGCGTCGCGGCCGCCGACACCGTCCCCGCGGCCCTGGCCCTGGTTCGGGCGGCGGGCGGCCGGCTCGGCGCGGCGGTGTCGGCGGCGGCCACCCTGATGCCCCTCGCGGACTCGCTGCCCGCCCTCACCGGCGCGCTCACCGGCGCTCTCGGCGGCTACGCGGCGCAGCCCGCGGGCTGGCGCGAGCGGGCCCGCCGCCTGGGCGGCTGCTGCCTGCCCGAACTCGCCGGGCAGGACCTCGTCGCGATCGCCGACGCGCTGGCGGACGCGACCGACCACCACGATGAAGGAGTGTCCTAGATGCTGACCCCCTTGCAGGACAAGGCCGTGGGGTGCCTGGCCGGTGCGGCGGTCGGGGACGCGCTGGGAGGCGCGACCGAGGGCTGGACCCCCGAGCAGATCCGGGAGCGCTACGCGGGCGTCGTCGAGGGGATCGTCCCCCCGTTCCACGCCGACTGGCGCAACGCCCGCCCCATCGCCCCCTACCACAAGGGCGACGGGCACATCACGGACGACACCCTGATGACCCACGCGCTGGTCCGCGTCTACGTCAAGGCCGAACGCCACCTCGACGCCTACGCCGCCGCCGAGTACCTGGTGCCGGAGATGATGGGCGAGAAGCGGTGGGTCCCCGAGCTGGAGGCCGACGCCCTGCTGCTGCAGCGCGTCTTCCTCGCCGAGAAGTGGCTCGTGGCGCGGCTGCACTACGGGCACGTCGATCCGCGCGAGGCCGGCGTCGGCAACATCGTCAACTGCGGCGCGGCGATGTACATGGCCCCGGTGGGGGTGGTCAACGCGGGCGATCCCGCGGCCGCCTACGCGGAGGCCGTCGACCTGGCCGGCGCGCACCAGTCCAGCTACGGGCGCGAGGCCGCCGGGGTGTTCGCCGCCGCGGTCGCCGAGGCCATGCGCCCGGGAGCGAGCGCGGAGACCGTGGTGGCCGCCGCGCTGCGGGTCGCCAAGGACGGTACCCGCGCCGCCATCGAGGCCGTGTGCGAGCGCGCCCGCTCCATCTCCGACTGGCGCGACGCGGCACCGGACCTGCGCGCGGCCATGGCACCGTTCGACACCGTCGCCGACACCTACCGCGACCAGGGGCTCGGCGCCCGCCGCCCGAGCCGGGTGCACGCCATCGAGGAGCTCCCGATGGCGCTGGCGTTCCTGCTCATCGCCGACGGCGGGTACCGCGGCACCGTCCTCGGCGGCGTCAACTACGGGCGCGACGCCGACTCCATCGCGAGCATGGGCGGCGCCATCGCCGGCGCGCTGGGCGGCCGCGCCTGCGTGCCGGAGCAGTGGCGTGCCGACATCGCCCGGGCCAGCCGGATCGATCTGGAGGCGCCGGGCCTGGAACTGGCCGAGGTCGCCCGCCGCATCCACCTCGCCGACGTCGCCGCCCGCCGCGAGCACGAGCGGGTCTTCTCCGAGCTGACGGCCCCGCAGGGCTGATCCCGCGGGCCGGGCGCGGCGCCAGCGCGGTGCGGGGGCACGGCGGCGGCGGACGGCCCGGGACGTCGGCGGGAGCGCGCGCCGGGCCCCGGCCGGTGGACGCCAGCGCGCGCCGGCCCCGGGGCCGCCCGGCCCGTGCGGGGGCGCCGGGCAGCCCCGGGCCGGCGCGCGAGGCGGCGACCGCGCCGCCCGGCGGTCGGAGAGCGCCCCGGACGCGGGGCAGTAAGCGAAGAGAGCGACAGGAAAGGCTGGGGACAGCGGTGCGACTCACCTGGATCCACCCCGAGGACCTGATCGGGCACGAACTCCGCCAGGCCCGCCAGGACGGGCGCGACGCCGAGGCCGTCGCCCGGCGCTGGCGCGACGCCGGAGGCCACGACGCGCCCCCCATGGCCGGCGCGTCGGCCGAACCGGCTCCGCCCCGGTTGCGCCGCCTCGCCGAGGAGCTGCTCGACGAACTGGCGTCGATCCCCTCTCCGCTGGCCGACCGGGAGCCCACCGACCTCGACGCCGTCATCGCCGCCTGCCCCGACTGGCCCGGCGCGCGACTCGCCGCGCCCGGCCCCGACCTGGCCGACCGCGTCCACGGGGCGTGGGCGGGCCGGGCCGCGGGGTGCGTCCTGGGCAAACCCGTGGAGAAGATCCCCCGGGAGGGCATCCGCGCCATCGCCGAAGCCACCGGGAACTGGCCGATCCGCGGCTGGTTCACCGCCCGGGGGCTGCCCGACGACGTGGCGGCGCGCTGGCCGTGGAACCGGCGCAGCGCCTCGACCAGCCTCGCCGAGAACATCGACGGCACCCCCGAGGACGACGACCTCAACTTCCCCATGCTCGCCCTGGCGCTGCTCGAACGGTACGGGACCGGGTTCGGCACCGAGGACGTCGCGCAGGTGTGGCTGGACGAGCTGCCCGCCGGCCGGGTCTTCACCGCCGAACGGGTCGCCCTGCGCAACCTGCTGCTCGGTCTGGTCCCTCCGCAGACCGCCGTGCACCGCAACCCGTTCCGCGAGTGGATCGGCGCCATGATCCGGGCCGACGTCTACGGCTGGGTCAACCCCGGCGACCCGGCGCGGGCCGCCCTGCTCGCCCACCGCGACGCGGTCCTCAGCCACACCGCCAACGGCGTCTACGGCGCCATGTTCGCCGCCGCGCTGACCGCGATGTCGCTGACGGCGCAGGACCCGGAGGAGGCGCTCGCCGGCGCGCTGCGGGTGGTGCCGCCGGAGTCGCGGCTCGCGGCCGCGGTCCGTGAGGGCGCCGCCCTCGCACGCTCCGAGCGCGAGTTCGAGCGCGTGCTCGACGCCCTGCACGCGCGCCACGCGGACCTGCACTGGGTGCACAGCGTGAACAACGCGGCGGCCGTGGCCGCCGCCCTTGTCCACGGGGCGGGCGACTTCGGCGCGTCGGTCGCCGCCGTGGTCTCCGCCGGGTGGGACACCGACTCCGACGGGGCGACGGTCGGTTCGGTCGTCGGCGGCTTGCTCGGTGCCTCGGGGATCCCGGCGCGGTGGACGGATCCGCTGCGCAACCGCGTCGCCAGCAGCATGACCGGCTTCGACGCCGCCGCCTTCGACGACCTCGCGGCCCGAACCCGCGCCCTCGTCCCGAGGGCCGCCGACTGATCGGTGCGGCCGGGGAGGGGCGGCGCCGCGCGGAGCAGCGCCATCGCGGCGCCGCGGCCCAGCACCTCACGGCGCGGCGCCGCGGCGCCGCCCCTCCCCGTACAGCATCCCGAAGCGGTCGATGCGCCGGAGCTGGCCCAGCACCAGCAGCGCGGCGCCGCAGGCGGTCGGCCAGACATCGAGGACGACCAGCCCGTAGCCGACCAGCCCGTAACCGGGCAGCCCGAGGCTGACCGCTCGGAGCGGGACGAGCAGCCGGTGGAACCGCCGGTGCTCCGCGGAGGCCAGAGCCGGGTCCGCCAGCCACAGCCGCTCGCCGTAGCCCCTCCGGGGCGCCCAGGTGCGCGGCGCGGTGACCGTCGGGAAGACGTGCGGGTCCAGCCAGAGCCAGCCGGCGACGGCGGCGACGGGCAGGAGGTACCACCAGCCGAGCCACGCGCGGCTCCCGAGCGCGGCGATCACGGCGCGTACCGCCGCGAACCGGGTCCACACGCTCCACGGGTTGGCGTGCCGCCGCCAGGCCTCGTCGTCCATCCGGAAGCCGGCCGCCAGCTTCGGCAGCGCTCCCCATGTCAGTCTCCTCCCGATGTGGTCAGCCCGCGCGCGAGTGCGGTGATCACGGCGTCCAGGACCTGTGCGTAGCCGTCGCCGTAGCGCTGCCGGTTCATGACGACCAGCCCGGCCGTGCGCAGCACCCCCACGACCACGTCGGGCGGCACGTCGGCGACGATCACACCGGCGCGCTGGCCGGCGGCCAGGGAGCCGAGCAGCGGCGCCAGGACGGGCGGCGTGACCCGGGCGACCTCCTCCGCACCGACGCGGCGGGAGACCGGCGCCAGCTCGTCGGGGTGCGTCACCAGCCGCCGGTAGAACGGGTCCGTGGTGAGGACGGTGGACATCTGCCGCATCAGCTCCGCGAGCGCCGCCGCGCTCGGCGTGGTCCGGAGCGCCTCCGCCAGCCGCCGCCCGATCAGCGGTGCCCGGCGGATCACGACGTCCTTGTCCAGGGCCTCCTTGGAGTCGAAGAAGGCGTAGCAGCCGCCCTCGGAGATCCCGGCCGGAGCGGTGAGCTCCTCCAGCGAGGTCGTGCGCGCCCCTGGGCGGCGAAGAGCTGCTCCGCGGTGTCGAGCGGGCAGGCGGTGATGCGGGCCCGCTCTTCCACGCTGAACGCGGCGGCCGCGGCGCCGTGCGCCGGTGCCGTCAGTCCTCGCCGGCCCCGTCGCTGTCGCCCAGGTCGGACTCGTCGACGGCGCTCACGTCGGGGTTGCCGCAGCCCGCGACCATGGCCCCCGCGGCCCCGCCGGTGCCGGACCCGCAGAGCACGATGTCGGCGGGCGAGGTCGCGTCGGCGCCGCCGTCGTCGGCACGGGCCGTGGCGGAGAGGACGGCCGGAGCCAGGGCGGCGGCCGCCAGCAGCGCGGCGGTGGCGAGTCGGTCCATGACAGATCCCTCCTTCAGCGGTTCGGACACGGGCCGGCGGGGTTCGCCCTGCCCGTCGCGGAGCGCCGCGGCCCGCGGCCGGGGTCCGCCCCGCGCTCCTCGCTCCGCTAGCCGGAGACGGACGCGCGGACCCTGCGCGACGGTCAGGAATGCGCCTGCTCGGGGTGGGGATCCTTGACACGCCGCACGTCCCGGCCGTCCCGGCCGCCGGTGTCCGCGCAGGTCCGCCGGATCATCGGCGCAGGGTCATCGAAACACCCGGAAACGGCGGCTCTTGGGCCACAATTCGCCGAGCCGCGTTCAAGGGACGCCGCCGGTGGATAACCTCAAGGCATGAGTGTGCGGCGGATTATGGGCATCGAGACCGAGTACGGCATCTCCGTGCCCGGTAACCCCGGTGCCAACGCGATGGTGACCTCCACGCAGGTGGTCAACGCCTATCTCGCGGCCTCGGCGGCCCGGGCCCGCAAGGCGCGGTGGGACTTCGAGGAGGAGAACCCGCTGCGCGACGCGCGCGGATTCGACCTCGCGCGCGAGGTCGCCGACCCCTCCCAGCTCACCGACGAGGACCTCGGCCTGGCCAACGTCATCCTCACCAACGGCGCCCGCCTCTACGTCGACCACGCGCACCCGGAGTACTCCGCTCCCGAGGTCACCAACCCCCGGGACGCCGTGCTGTGGGACAAGGCCGGCGAACTCGTCATGGCCGACGCAGCCCGGCGCGCGGCCACGATCCCCGGTGTGGACCCGATCCAGCTGTACAAGAACAACACCGACAACAAGGGCGCGTCCTACGGCTGCCACGAGAACTACCTCATGCGCCGCTCGACGCCGTTCGCCGACATCGTCCGGCACCTCATCCCGTTCTTCGTCTCCCGCCAGGTCGTCTGCGGCGCCGGCCGGGTCGGCATCGGCTCGGACGGCCGGGAGGACGGTTTCCAGATCAGCCAGCGCGCCGACTTCTTCGAGGTCGAGGTCGGGCTGGAGACCACGCTGAAGCGGCCGATCATCAACACCCGCGACGAGCCGCACGCCGACCCCGACAAGTACCGGCGGCTGCACGTCATCATCGGCGACGCCAACATGAGCGAGACCTCGACCTACCTGAAACTGGGCAGCACCGCCATCGTGCTGGCCATGATCGAGGACGGGTTCATCAGCGTCGACCTGTCGCTGGAGACCCCGGTCGCGGACCTGCGGGCGATCTCGCACGACCCCACGCTGACGCACACCGCGCGGCTGCGCGACGGCCGCCGGATGACCGCCCTGCAGATCCAGCAGGAGTACCTGGACCAGGCGCGCAAGTACGTCGAGGACCGCTACGGCGCCGACGTCGACCCCGACACCGCCGACGTCCTGGACCGCTGGGAGTCCGTGCTCACCCGGCTGGCCGACGACCCGATGCAGCTCGCCGACGAGCTCGACTGGGTGGCCAAGCTCAAGATCCTGGAGGGCTACCGCGCCCGCGACGGCATCGACTGGGGCCACCACCGGCTGGAGCTGGTCGACCTCCAGTACTCCGACGTCCGCCCCGACAAGGGTCTGTACAACCGCCTGGTGGCGCGCGGCCGGATGCGCCGGCTGCTGGAGGACGCCGAGGTGCGGCGCGCCATCACCGAGCCGCCGCAGGACACCCGCGCCTACTTCCGCGGGCGCTGCCTGGCCAAGTACGCCGACTCCGTGGCCGCGGCCTCGTGGGACTCGGTGATCTTCGACCTCCCGAACCGCGACTCCCTCCAGCGGGTGCCCACCTTGGAGCCGCTGCGCGGCACCAAGGAGCACGTGGGCGCGCTGCTCGACCGCTCCCCCACCGCGGCCGACCTCGTCGCCATCCTCACCGGCGAGCGGAAGTAGCGACGGGAGTCGCAGCGGATCGACGCCCAGGCACCCGGTCCGGTCCCGCCGAGATGACACGGGACCGGACGCCGGGGACCACCGTCACCCGGTGTGCTGGTACGCCGGGTAGGTCAGGTAACCGGCGTCTCCGCCCTGCTCCGTGGCCGTGTTGGGCGGCGCGACGGGTAGGCCGGTGCGCGGCCGCTCGACCGGGTCGGGGCGCGGGGAAGGCCCGCACGAAACTGATGCGGTCGCACCACCGTCCGGCCCGGGGCGCGGGCCCGGCGGGGCTAGGGCCGCAGCCGCCAGTACAGCTCCGACCGCCAGACGGGGCCGATCCGCACGACCTCCTCACCCACGCGGTAGGCGGCCGACTCCTCGCCCCCCTACAAGCGCACGGTGCCACCGGTCAGCGGAGGGCCGCATTGCCGCGACACGGCCGCGGCGATGGCGGCGGTCAGCGACGTGCCGGCGGACGGCACCAACGCCCCCTCACGGTCATGGGACCGGACTCGGAAACGGCAACGGGACCAGGTCAGCCGCAGTTGCCCCACGTGTCGCGCCCGCCGAAGCCGACGTCGCTCCAGTCGGGGGTGCGGATGGACCCCTCGTAGTGGACGCACCGGCCCGCGGTGGGGGCGCTCACGGCGGCGTAGTGCGCGTAGTCGTCGATGTCGTGCCGTGTGCTGGCGCCCTGGATGTAGAGGTAGGCGGCGGTCGTGCTGGTAACGCCGTGCAGGGACCCGGTCTTCTGCGTGATGACGCAGTTCTCGCCGTAGGTGCCGCTCCACAGCAGGACGACCGCGCCCAGGGTGCGTCCGTCCGAGGTCCGGACCGCGTCCTTGTGCAGGGTGTCGTATCCGCCGCTGGACCAGCCGCATCCGGCGGAGGAACGGACGATCTCGTCGATGGAGTGCGCCGAGGCGGGCGGGGCCGCGACCGCGATCGCGGTCGCGGCCAGGGCCAGCGCCGCGCCGGCGCCCCGCAGGGCGCGGATGAGTGTCCGGGGCATGGGGGATCCTCTCGTCCGGGGACAGGGGCGTTCCCCAGTTTGCCCGCGGCGGCCCCCGACGGGCTTGGCCGAGCGTGCTCGATTTCTTGATCCCGCGTGCCCGGCCCCCGCCCACGGGGGCCGGGCCCCGGCGCGCGTTCGAGGGGACGGCGGTCAGATGTCGCGGAACACCTCGATCTGCGCGCCGACCTCGGTCAGGCGCTGTGCGAGCTCCTCGTAGCCGCGGTTGATCACGTAGATGTTGCGCAGCACCGAGGTGCCCTCGGCGGCCATCATGGCGAGCAGGACGACCACGGCCGGGCGCAGCGCCGGCGGGCACACCATTTCTGCCGCGCGCCACCGGGTCGGGCCGTCGATCAGGAGCCGGTGCGGGTCCAGCAGCTTCACGGTGGCGCCCAGGCGGGTGAGCTCGGTGAGGTAGATGGCGCGGTTGTCGTACACCCAGTCGTGGATGAGGGTCGACCCGTGCGCGGTGGCGGCGATGGCCGCGAAGAACGGCGCGGTGTCGATGTTGAGGCCGGGGAACGGCATGGGGTGGATCTTGTCGAGGGGTGCGGTGAGCTTGGACGGCCGCGCCGTGAGGTCCACGAGGCGGGTCCGGCCGTTGTCGGCGGCGTACTCGGGGCTGCGGTCGTAGTCCAGGCCCATGCCCTCCAGCACGGCCAGCTCGATCTCCAGGAACTCCACCGGGACCCGGCGGATGGTGAGCTCCGACGACGTGACGATCGCCGCGGTGAGCAGGCTCATCGCCTCCACCGGGTCCTCGGAGGGGGCGTAGTCGACGTTCACGTCGATGTCGGGCCTGCCGTGCACCGTCAGCGTGGTGGTGCCGATGCCCTCGACGGTGACACCCAGCTGCTCCAGGAAGAAGCAGAGGTCCTGGACCATGTAGTTGGAGGAGGCGTTGCGGATGACGGTGACGCCGTCGCGGCGGGCGGCGGCCATGAGCGCGTTCTCGGTCACCGTGTCGCCGCGCTCGGTGAGCACGATCGGCCGGGTGGGGGAGAGTGCCCGGTCCACGGTGGCGTGGTACTGGTGGTTCGTGGCGATGACGTTCAGCCCGAACGGGCGCAGCGCGGCCATGTGCGGTTCCACGGTCCGGGTCCCGAGGTCGCAGCCGCCGGCGTAGGGGAGCTTGAACGCGTCGAGGATGTGCATCAGCGGCCCCAGCAGCATGATGACGCTGCGGGTGCGCACCGCGGCCTCGACGTCGATGGCGTCCAGGTCGAGCTCGGTGGGGGGAGTGATCTCCAGGTCGACGCCGTCGTTGATCCAGCGCGACCGCACACCGATGCTGTCCAGCACCTCCAGGATGCGGTACACCTCCTCGATGCGGGCCACCCGGCGCAGCGTGGTGCGGCCCCGGTTGAGCAGGGAGGCGCAGAGCAGCGCCACGCACGCGTTCTTCGACGTCTTGACGGTGATCTGGCCGGAGAGCTGCCGGCCGCCGACGACGCGCAGATGCATGGGGCCCGAGTGCCCCAGGGAGACGATCTCGCTGTCCAGGGCCTCGCCGATCCGGGCTACCATCTCAATTCCGAGATTCTGGCCGCCCTGCTCGATGCGGGCGATGGCGCTCTGGCTGGTGCCGAGAGCCTCGGCCAGTTGGGCCTGCGACCAGCCACGGTGTTTCCGGGCGTCGCGGACGAGGCTGCCGATGCGGGCGAGGTAATCGTTGCTCATGAGGCAAGAGTATATCGCTGATGAGATTGTCTCAGCGTGTGGTGCGGGTATGTGGATGGTGACCGCCGGCTCTCGGGACGTCCATCCCACGGCCGCACGCTAGCCCACGTGCGGACATCGGGCGAACAGCGGGTCCCGGTAGGCGCTCCGCCCGCCGGGATGGGACGGATGTCACGCCGGAGCCCCCGCACGGGGGCGCGGGCGAGGCGCGCCCGCCCTACCGCGGTGACCGCGGCGCAGGGGACCTCCGAGCACGGGAGCCGCGGCCCCCGTGGCGTTCGCCGCCGAGGGCGGCCGGACGGCCCGCCCCGCCCGCGGCGGGTGCCGGTCCGGCCTGCTCCGCACCGGAGCGCGCCGGTGCGGGACCGCCCGACCAGCCGAACGGACCGTCGACGGCGCGGCTACCGGCCGCTGTCACTCCGGTCCGCTACGTTCTGAGCAACTCGGGCGCCGCCCCCTCCCCGCGGAGTGGCCCGGTCCCGCGTGCGGGCCCACCGGCGTGAGGCGTGTGAAAGCCCGCTGAAAGGGCGGTCTGACACGATCAGGCGACTCCTCCGGAAGAGAACGGGAAGGGCGCAGATGCGCAAGAAGCTGGCGTCGGCACTGGCGGTGCTGGTGGCCGCCGTGGGGCTGCAGGCCGCGGCACCGCCCGCGGCGCTCGCGGGCGAGTACGGCTGCGGCGGCACCCTGGTGGGGAGCTGGCCGGTGCCGCTGGAGGACCGGCTCACCGGCGCGACCCACTACCGCAGCGACGTCTGGCTCTACCACGACTCCGACACCGGCTGGAACTGCGCGGTCCTGGTCAAGCGTCCCGGCCACGAGCGCTACGGACAGGCGACGCCGCTCGCGATCCAGATGTACGACTCCGCGTGGGGTGAGGACGGCTGGGAGGCCGGCTACGACGGCGACACCGGCGACTTCCGGTTCTACGCGGGACCGGTCCGGGTGTACGGCCGGGACACATGCGTGCACATCCGGGCCTCGCACGGCGACCACATCGGCCCCGGCGAGCCCCTGTACGACGGCAACCTGGACCTGGGCCCGCTCGCCTGCACCTGACCCGCCGCACGAGGCTGTGCCGTCAGCACGCCGCCGTGCGCACCGCCGTGCGCACCGCCGTCCGGCCGCACGGGCGACCGCACCAGCCGAACCCCGGCGCGCCCGCTCCTCGCCGTCGACCGCGTACGGCCGCGGGTTGCCGTACCGCGGCGCCCCGCAGCGCCAGCGGCGGCTCCGGCAGGCGCGGCGCGCCGGGGGCGCCGACGTCCGTTCCGTACCGCTGCGTGCGGCGCGGGGTGTGTTCGCGGGCGTCGGGACGGTACTCGGTACCCGTGGCCGGCCGGTCACCGCCGCGCAGTCGGGCGCGGCGGGCGGTGGCGCCTTCGCCCCTGGTCACCCGTCAGGTACTGGTCAGCTACGTCCGGCCGGGATGCGGCGCCGCCGGCCGAGCGCGGGGCAACGGACGCGTACCGGCGCTCCGGGCGCACCCGCCGCCGCGGGGCGGCGACGGGTGCGCCGGCGCCTCCTCCGGCCGTCACGTACTCGTATGTGTGCCACCGGCGTTCTCGGGGGGAGCGGCGGACTCCTGCTCCTGCGGTGCGGTGCCGCCGCCCTCGCCCTCGGCGGCCGGGCCGTTCTCCTGCGGCTGCCGGCTCGGCTTCTCGTGCCTGCCCATGGAGACCTCCTCGTTCGGGGGCGTGTCCCGTGGACCATAAGCAGGCCGGTGCGGCGCTGTCACCGAGATCGGCCGGTCCCGGCCATTCTGAGCTGGGAGAACATGGCAATTAGGTGGGATGTGGCGATTCGTCCGCCGGGGGCGGTGGGGGAGCGGGGCACCACCCGCCCCACCGCCCCCGGGGGTCACCGCCCGGCGGCCCCCGGCGGCGCGATCGGGACGTCCGCCCCGGCGCGCAGGAAGACCGGGATGCGGGCCAGCGGCGCCTCGGCGACCACCGTGCCGCCGCCCGCGTGGACGGTGCCGGTCCAGGCGTCCGTCCACTCCGCGCCCTCGGGCAGGTACACCGAGCGCGCCCGGGTCTCCGGCGTGACCACCGGCGCGACCAGGACGTCCGGGCCGAGCAGGAACTGGTCCTCCACCTGCCACGAGCGGCCGTCGGAGGGGAAGTCCACGAAGAGCGGGCGCATCGGCGGCACACCGGTCTCGTGGGCCGCGCGCATCTGCTCCATCAGGTAGGGGCGGATCCGCTCGCGCAGCCGCAGCACCTCGGTGATGTGCCCGTAGGCCTCCTCGCCGAACGACCACACCTCGTTGGGGCCGCCCGTCATCTGCGCGCCGAGCGGGGTGCGCGGGGCGCGGTCGCCGTGCAGCCGGAACAGCGGGCAGAACGCCCCGTACTGGAACCAGCGCACGACCAGTTCCCGGTAGCCCGGGTCGCCGGCGTCGCCGCCGTGGAACCCGCCGATGTCGGTGGTCCACCACGGGATGCCCGACATCGCCACGTTCAGCCCGGCCCGCAGCTGCGTGGCCAGCGACTCCCAGGTCGCCGGGATGTCGCCCGACCACAGCGCCGCGCCCCACCGCTGGCTGCCCGCCCACGCCGACCGGCAGAGCGAGACGATCTCGGTCTCGCCCTCGGCCCGCATGCCCTCGTAGAAGCCCCGGGCGTGCTCGACCGGGTAGGAGCAGCCGACCTCCAGGCCCGGGCCGGCGTGGTAGTCGAGGTTGCCGGGATGCCCGGGGCGGATCTCCGGCTCGCAGGCGTCCAGCCACCACACCCGCACGCCGATGTCGTAGTAGTTGCGCTTCACTGCCTCCCAGACGAACCGGCGCGCCTCCGGGTTCGTGGGGTCGTAGAAGGCGACCGGCAGCTCGGCGGGAAACCCCTTGTCGTCCCACGGCGCGTGGAACGGCAGGCCCTGCCGCGTGCCCACGAGCAGGCCGCGCTCGCTCATCTCCCGGTAGTTCTCACTGAGCGGGCTGACCGACGGCCAGACCGACACCATCAGCTTGACGCCCATCTCGTCCAGCTCCCGTACCATCGCCGCCGGGTCCGGCCACTCGGCCGGGTCGAACCGCCAGTCGCCGAGCGCGGTCCAGTGGAAGAAGTCCGCCACGATCACCGAGAGCGGCAGCCCCCTGCGCCGGTACTCGCGCGCCACCTCCAGCAGCTCCTCCTGGGTGCGGTAGCGCAGCTTGCTCTGCCAGAACCCGCTGGCCCACTCCGGCAGCGGCGGCGCGTGCCCGGTCGCGTCGGCGTAGCGGCCGAGCACGGCCGCCGGGGCCCCCGCGGTCACCCAGTAGTCGATCTGCCGGGCGCTGTCGGCCACCCACCGGGTGCCGTTGCCGGCCAGCTCCACCCGCCCGATGGCCGGGTTGTTCCACAGCAGGCCGTAGCCGCGGCTGGACACCAGGAACGGGACGTTGACCTCGGCGTTGCGCTGCTCCAGGTCGATGACCAGCCCCTTCTGGTCGAGCCGGCCGTGCGTGTGCTGGCCGAGCCCGTACAGCCGCTCGTCGGAGTAGCCGCGGAACCGCTGCTCCAGCCGGTGCGAGCCGTCGCCGTTGGCGAGGAGGAGCCGGGAGCCCGGCCACCAGAAGTGCGCGCGCTCCTCGGCGAGCAGCTCCACGCCGTCGGACACCCGCTCGAACCGCAGCAGGCCCCGGTCGTCGACCACCGCCCGCAGGTCCCCGTTGACGACCACCCCGGTGCCGTCGGCGACGCGGGCCCGCGCCGACGACGGCACGGGTTCGGTCAGCGCGCCCGGCAGGTCGTCGCGCAGCCGGTGCAGGCCCGCGCGGACGCGCAGCGAGTCCGGTCCCCACGGTTCGATCCGCAGGACCTCGTGGCCATCGCGCCGCACCAGCGCGCCGCCGTCGACATGGATGTCGGACATGGTGCTCCCTAGGTGTCTCGTGGAACGTCTCGCACGGTCGGGGGAACGGGGCAGGTCGTCGGGGCGCGCGCCAGGTCACTGCTTCACGGCGCCTCCGGTGATCCCGGCCGCGACGTGGCGCTGGGCCAGGACGAGCAGGAACGCGGCCGGGACGGAGGCGAGCACGGCCGTGGCCAGCACCCCGTTCCAGTCGGTGGTCTGGTTGCCGATGAACCGGTAGATGCCGACGGTCACGGGCTGGAACTCCCGGCCGGTGGTCAGGGTGACCGCGAACAGGAAGTCCGCCCAGGCGAACAGGAACGCGAACAGACCGGCGGTGACCACGCCGTTGCGGCTGACCGGCAGCACCACGGACACGAAGGTCCGCCAGTGGCCCGCTCCGTCCACCCGGGCCGCCTCCGCCAGCTCGCGCGGCACCGCCAGCATGAACGTGCGCAGCAGCAGCACCGCGAACGGCACGGCCAGCGTGGAGTCGGCGAGTACCAGGCCGAGGTGGCTGTCCACCAGCCCGGCCCGGTTGAACACGGCGTACAGCGCGTTGGCCATGACGATTCCCGGCACCATCTGCACGAGCAGCAGCACCAGGACCAGCGCGGTGCCGCCCCGCGGGCGGAGCAGCGCGAGCGCGTAACCGGCCGGCGCCGCGACCGCCAGGGTCACCGCCACCACCCCGAGCGCCACCGCCAGACTGGTTAGCAGGTGCGGGCCCTGGGTGCGCATGGCCGCCGCGTAGCCCTCCAGCGTGCCGCCGACCGGGAACCACACCGGTGGACGGCGCAGCAGGGCCTCGCTCGGCAGCAGCGAGGCGTTGACCATCCAGTACAGCGGGAACAGCAGTACGGCCAGGACCGCGACGGCGACCGCCGTCCGCCACCAGCCGCGCCCGGCCGGCCGCGTCCGCCGGCCGCGCGGGCGCGTGCGGGCCCTCACGACGCCGCCTCCGCCATCTGCCGGCGCACCGACCGCAGGTAGGCCAGGGCGATCAGCAGCGCGACGACGATGAGCAGGTTGCCCACGGCCGCGCCGCGGCCGAACGCGAACTCCTCGAACGACAGCGCGTAGGACCAGGTGGTCAGGGTCTCGCTGGCCCCGGCCGGCCCGCCGCCGGTCAGCACCATGATGACGTCGAACACCTTGACCGTGTAGACGAGCCCGAGCATCAGCACCACCGCCACCACCGGCCGCAGCAGCGGCCACGTCACCGCGCGGAACGCCTGCCAGGCGCCCGCGCCGTCCAGCGCGGCGGCCTCGTACAGCGACTCCGGGATCGCCTGGAGCCCGCCGTACAGGATGACCATGTTGAACGGGATGCCGACCCAGATGTTGACCAGCGTGACCGACACCAGCGCCCACTGGGTGCTGGTCAGCCACGGGATCGGGCCGTCCAGCACGCCTGCGGCCAGCAGCACCTGGTTCAGCACCCCGTGGTCCTGGGTGAGGATCCACTTCCACACCGCCCCGGAGACCACCAGCGGCAGCAGCCACGGCAGCAGCAGGAGCGCCCGCAGCACCCCGCCGAGCGGGAACGCGCGGCGGAAGAAGAGCGCCAGGCCCAGTCCGAGGAGGAACTGCGCGGTGATCGAGCCGGCGGTGAACAGCAGGGTCGTGCGCGCCGCCGCCGGGAACACGGGGTCGCCCAGCACCGCGGCGTAGTTGGCGAGGCCGACGAACGGCGCCTCCC
Organism: Marinitenerispora sediminis; assembly: GCF_003336425.1. Lineage (GTDB taxonomy): Bacteria > Actinomycetota > Actinomycetes > Streptosporangiales > Streptosporangiaceae > Marinitenerispora > Marinitenerispora sediminis. Next base: position 25,225 of record NZ_QEIO01000073.1, read on the forward strand.
CGGTGAAGTAGGAGCGGACCGTGAACTCCCGCAGGCTCATCGAGACGTTGTGGTAGACGGGGTAGCCGAAGAACACCGCGACGTAGCCGGCCAGCGGGAGCAGGAACACGGCGCCCGCCCAGCGCTCGGCCCGCCGGCCCGCCGCGTGCCTCCTCCGCGCCGCGCCGGGGCGGCGGGCGGCGGTGCGCGGCCGGGTCAGTCGCCGCCCTCCGCCGCCCCGCGGTGCGCGGTACCGCATCTCAGGACCCCTCGGCGGCGGTCTGCGCGGCGCGCAGGGCGTCGGCGGCGGAGGCCTCGCCGGTGATCGCGCGCTGCACCGCGTCGATCAGCGCGGCCGACACCGCCGGGTAGCCGCCGCCGAGGTCGGCGGTGCGGGAGCGCGCGGTCGCCACCTGTGTGACGAACGGCGCCATCTCCGCGTCCTCCTCGGCCATGCGCCGGGCGAGGTCCTCGCGGGCGGGGACGTAGGCGTGGCCGGCCGTCCACGTCGACATCACGTCGTCGGACAGCACGCAGTCCAGCACCCGCGCCGCGGCCTGCTGCCTGCCGGCACCCGTGGCCGGGATGGCGGCGACCTCGCCGCCGAGCGCCACGACCGGGTCGGCGCCGGCCTCGGGCACCGGGATCGGCACCACCCCGTAGTCGAGGCCGGGCTCCTCGCGCAGCCGGGCCAGGTTCCACGAGCCGTTCACCATCATCGCGGCGTTGCCGGAGGCGAACTGGTCGGCGACGTCGTTCTGGTTCCACTCCAGGACCGACGCCGACACCGCGCCGTCGGCCACCAGGCCGCTGACGTACTCCAGCGCCGCGACGGCCTCGGGGGAGTCGAGGTCGGTCAGCTCGGCCCCGTTGCTCCAGAAGAACGGCAGGAACTGCCAGGTGCCCTCCTCGGCGGTGATCGCCGAGAACGCCAGCCCGTAGCGGTCCGCGGACGACAGCTCCACCGCGGCCGCGCGCAGCTCCTCCCACGTGGCGGGCGGCTCGATGCCGGCCTCGTCGAGGAGCGCGCGGTCGTAGAACAGCGCGAGCCCGTTGACGCCCGGGGCCAGCCCGTAGAGCTCGCCGTCGTGGCTGCCGGCCTCCACGATGCCGGGGTAGTAGCCGCCGGTGTCGATGTCGTAGTCGCCGAGCGGGGTGAGCGCTCCGGTCTCCGCGATCTGCTGGAGCTGCGGGTTGTCGACGAACAGCAGGTCCGGCAGCGACCGGGAGCCGACCTGCTGGAGCACCTGCTGCAGCATCTGGTCGGGCGGGATGCTCTGGCGCTCGACCGTGATCCCGGTGCGCTCCTCGCAGGTCGCGAGGATCTCGTCCCAGGCGGCGCTGCCCTGCTGG
>NZ_QEIO01000074.1 GCF_003336425.1 Marinitenerispora sediminis
GTCTCGGGGGAAGGGGACGGGGGTTGGGCGGACCGCCCCAGCATACCGCTGACCATTGGCAACGCGCCTGGGATTTCGCCCCCGGTACCCGTCGCGCCGACCGCTCCGGCGCGTGGCGCTCCGCCGGTTCCGCCGTGTGCCGCGGCGGGTCCGCTATCATGCCCCCCTGCCGCCGCCACCTGGGCGGTCGGTCCGCAGCGGGCGGGTCCGCCATCGCGCCGCGCCCGGCGGGCGGCGGTGGTGGTGGCACGCCGCGGCGCTCCCTCGGCTGTCGGCGGACACACCCGGTGACCAGCGCGGGGCGGTGCCGGTCAGCGGCCGTCACCGGCAGGCCACAGTGTACTTGTGACTTCGGCCACAAGTTTGTTGAATTTCGTGCTATCTGTCCGGCGTGCCCGGCCGGTGGCCCGGCGGGTCCCGGACCCCGGATCGCCGCGGCGACGCGCCCATCTGGGTCTACCCATGAGCCGTCGCCGCACGTACGATCTGCGGGAGGTCGGCACCGCGTCGAAGCCGCGGACGGCCGCGACACCTGACGCGCCGCGCATGCGGTGGGACGATGAGACCGAAACAACGTCTCGGCGTCCACGTCCGCACGAGGGCGCGTAATGTGTAGCGCACACCCGAGACGCCCGTGCCGCCCCCAACGGTTCGCGAGCCGAAAGCCAGGAGGTCGAGGTCCCCCGCAGATGAACGCCGTCTCCCCGATCTGCCTCACCGACCTCGCCCCCGCACTGCGCTGGAGCAAGTCCGGCGACGTGTGCGAGATCCTGCGGCACTCCCGGCTGGTGGAGGGCTGGTGGCGCTCTGTGCCGTTGCCGCGCGTGCTCGACATCGCCGGCCCCACCTGGCTCGCACACTGCCTCGCCCGCCTCGCGGTCGAGCAGTGGGACCACCTCACCCTCGACGAGTTCATGCCGACGCTGCGGGCACTGTCGGTGGACATGGACGAGATCGCCGAGCCCGTGCGCGGCGCCGTCCTGGCCACCGCGGGCAGCTGGGAGCAGCTGGTGGCCGCGTCCCCCGGGGCCATGCGCGACTGGGGCTACCCCGACAACTGCGGGCTGGTCGAAGTCGTCAGCATGGTCATGTGGCGCACGGTGCACCCGTTCACCCGCGACTCCAGCGGCGGCCCGACCCCCTCGCCGGCGCTCATGATCGAGGCGGTGCGCACCATCGCCAACTGGATGCCGGAATCCGCGCCCGAGCACGTGCGCAGCGCACTCGCCTACCTGACCAGCGCCACCGGCGCCGACACCGCGGACTCCGGCGACGAACCGCCGCAGAGCCCGGCGACCCGCGCCATCCGCACGCTGCGCGCCCTGCGCGCCAACCGCGACGACGAGGCCGAGCCGGCCGAGGAGGTCTCCCGGCCGGCGCGGTCGGCCCGCTCCTCCCCCGCCGACGGCGTCAACGGCAGGCGGCCGCGCAGCTCGCTGCTCGGCCCCGGCCGCACACTGCGGCGGCCGGCGTTCGGCCCGCCCAAGGCGCTGCGGGCGGAGCTGCGCGCGGAGGCCGAGGCCGCGGCGGCGGTCCCCGCGCCCGAGCTGGTCCGCATACCGGCCGCGCTCGGCGAGCACCCGCTGATCGACCTGCTGGACCGGCTGTTCTCCAGTTGGGGCGAGCTGGAACGCGCCGTCGCCTCGGCCCGGCTGTTCGCGGCCGACCCGGTCAGCATCCGGGTGCTCGCGGACCAGATCCAGGTCGAGATCGGCGAGATCCGCAGCGCCCAGCGCACCGTCGAGGAGCGGCTGCTGCAGTGGCTCGCCTCACCCGAGGGCGCGCCGGTGACCGCGCACCAGCGGGAGCTGTCGGAACGGCTCGGCGTGGCCACGACCATCGACCACCTCATCGGGGCGCACCCCGACCACCCGGTGGAGATACCGTCCCTGGGCACGCCGCTGTGGCGGGTCGTCATCACGCTCTACACCGACCGGCGGCTGCACGACGGCTGGCTGGTCGCCACCGACCCGCATCAGCTCCGCTGGCAGACCCGGCAGCTCGTGGCCGGCCGGCCGACCCTCACCGAGGCCGGCATCCGGCTGGCGAAACTCGGGCTGCGCCCGCAGGCGCTGCGCGCCTGGCTGCTGAGCACTCCGGGTGTGAGCCTGCTGGACGGCTACGTGGTGGTCGACGAGTCGGTGCCGCTGAGTCCGCCCGCCCCCTCCCCCGAGTTCGCCGCGCACGGCGCCGTCCCGCCGGAGGCCGCCGGCTCCACCACCGCCAACGGGTTGCCGATCCGGCGCCGGCCCAGCGTGGTGCCGCCGCGGCAGGAGCCGCAGCTGGACGTCACCACGTCGCCGCGCTGCTTCCGGGCGCCCGACGGCCGCTGGTGGCACCGGGTCGATGTCAGCGCCGACCACCTCAACGGCGCGCCCGTGACCGTCCCGCCCGGCTACGCCACCCACCTGGGGCTGCAGCCCGGCCGGCTGCTCTGCCTGACGGCGCCCGGCGCCGACCTGCTGGTCCTGGTCTGGCGCGACCAGCCCGCCTTCGACTCGCTGCGTCCGCTGCTGCGCCGGCTCTCGGCGCAGCCCGGCGACCGGGTGTTCATCACCGTCAACGGCGACCGGCTGGACGCCCGGCGGCTGCCCGGCGCCGACCTCACCGAGCACGGGCCGACGAGCAAGGCGCTGCACCTCATCGGCTACACCGCGCCGGCCTCGACCGACGAGGCGCTGGAGATCATCGCCCGCCGCATCAGCGAGGACGACGGTGCGCTGGTCGACGCCGACCACCTGCTCGACCTGCTCACCAAACGCGGGGACACCGACATCGTCGCCGAGCTGAGGCCCACGCTGTATGCCGCGCACTGACGCGGAGCGGGCGGTCCTCACCGACGGGACGGGCCGCCCGGTGCTCCGGTTCCGCCGGGGCGAGCGCTCCGGCCGGCCCGCCGTGTTCGACCCCGAGGTGGTCGGCCCCGACCCGGTCGGGGCGATCCTGGACCGGCTCCCCGGGTGGGTGGTCGTGGCGCCGGTGGGGCTCGGGAAACGGCTCGCCGCGCGCGGCGCCGCCGTCCTGCGGCACGCGCACGAGCTCCGCCGCGACCTCGCGGCCGACCCGCCGCCGGCCGCGTGGGCCGGCCTCGGTGCCGGCCCTGGCTACCGGCTGACCCCGTGCGACCGCCCGGCCGCGGACCTGCTGCCCGCCTGGCGCGCCGCGTACCCGGCCGGCCACCCCGACCACCTGGACGGCCCCCGCGGGGCCGAGGAGTTGGCGGAGCTGCTGGCCGGGCGGCTGCTCGGACCGCTGCTGCCGGGCAGCGGGCTGGCGGTCGAGCGCACCGGACGGGTGGCGGCGGCGCTCCTGGTGCACGACTGGGAGGGGCTCGCGTGGGTCGGCCAGGTCTTCCGGGACCCCGCGCCCGCGCATGCCGGCCTCGGGGCGCTGCTGCTGCGCCGCGGCCTGGCGCGGACGGCCGCCGACGGCTGGCCGGCCATGGGCCTCGCTGTCAGCGACGGCAACCCGGCGCGCGGCCTCTACGAGCGCCTCGGCTTCACCCTGGTCTCCTCGGCCCTCACCGTGGTGGTCCCGGGCCGGTCCGCGGACGCGGCGGGCCCGCTCCCCGACGGGGAGCGGGCCCGCTGAGCGCCGCCGCGGCGGCGCCTCTCAGACGTTGAAGCCGAGCATCCGGAGCTGGTCGCGGCCGTCCTCGGTGATCTTGTCGGGACCCCACGGCGGCATCCAGACCCAGTTCACCCGGACCTCGCGGTCGAACTCCGCCAGCGCGCTGCCGGCCTGGTCCTCGATCACGTCGGTGAGGGGGCAGGCCGCACTGGTCAGCGTCATGTCGAGCGTGATGACGTCGGTGTCGACGTTGACCCCGTAGACGAGGCCGAGGTCCACGACGTTCACCCCGAGCTCGGGGTCGATGACGTCCTTCAGCGCCTCCTCGACCTCCTCGCGCAGCGCCTCGTCGCCCTCCGCGGGGCTCGCGGCCGGAGCGGTCTGGTTCTCGGTCATGAGGCGCCCTCCTTCTCTGTGGCCAGTGACTTGGCGGTCGCGTCCTTCCACGCCATCCAGGCGAGCAGGGCGCACTTGATACGGGCAGGGTATTTCGACACGCCGGCGAAGGCCACCGCGTCCTCCAGCACGTCCTCGTCGGGCTCGCCGTGGCCCTTGGACTGCATGAGCGCGGTGAACTCGTCCAGCACCCGCATGCCCTCGTCGACGCTCTTGCCGATCAGCAGGTCGGTCAGCACCGAGGCGCTGGCCTGGCTGATGGAGCAGCCGAGGCTGTCGTAGGAGACGTCCTTGACGGTAGCGCTGCCGTCGAGGGCGTCCCCCTCCGGTGCGAGGGTCACGCGCAGCGTCACCTCGTCCCCGCAGGTGGGGTTGATATGGTGCGACTCCGCGTTGTACGGGTCCCGCAGCCCCTTGTTGTGGGGGTTGCGGTAGTGGTCCAGGATGATCTCCTGGTACATCGTCTCCAGCTGCATCGGTTCGACGGCCCTCCTAACGCGCCGGGGCCACGCCGAAGAACCGCTGAGCGGCCTGGATGCCCTCGACCAGCGCGTCGATGTCGGCGAACGAGTTGTACACGTAGAACGACGCGCGGGTGGTGGCCACGATTCCGAAGCGCCGGTGCAGCGGCCACGCGCAGTGGTGCCCGACCCGGACGGCCACGCCGCGGTCGTCCAGGACCTGCCCGACGTCGTGGGGGTGGATGCCCTCCACCGTGAACGACACCGTGGCGCCGCGGTCCTCGGCCTCGGCCGGGCCGATCACCCGCACTCCGTCGAGCGCCGCGACGTGCTTGAGCGCGTACTCGGTGAGCGCGTGCTCGTGCGCCGCGACCTCGGCCATGCCGATGGCGCTGAGGTAGTCGCAGGCCGCGGCGAGCCCCACGGCCTGCGGCGCCATGGGCACGCCGGCCTCGAACCGCTGCGGCGGGTCGGCCCAGGTCGAGTGGTCCATGTGGACCACGCCGATCATGGAGCCGCCGGTGATGAAGGGCGGCATGGCCGCGAGCAGCTCCCGCCGCCCCCACAGCACGCCGATGCCGTTGGGGCCGAGCATCTTGTGCCCGGAGAACACCAGGAAGTCCACCCCCAGGCCGGCGACGTCCACCGGCAGGTGCGGCACCGACTGGGCGGCGTCGACCAGCACCAGCGCGCCCACCCGGTGCGCGCGCTCGGCGACCTCGCGCACCGGGTTGACGGTGCCGAGCACGTTGGACTGGTGGGCGAGCGCCACCAGCTTCGTGCGCTCGTTCACCAGGTCGTCGATGCCGGAGAGGTCGAGCCGCCCCTCGTCGGTGACACCGAACCAGCGCAGGGTCGCGCCGGTGCGCCGGCACAGCTCCTGCCAGGGCACCAGGTTGGCGTGGTGCTCCATCTCGGTGACGACGACCTCGTCGCCGGGGCCCAGCCGGAACCGCGACAGCTCCTCGCCCGCGGTGGCCGCGTTGCTCATGGCGTAGGCGACGAGGTTGACCGCCTCGGTGGTGTTCTTGGTGAACACGACCTCGTCGGCGCCGGCCCCGATGAAGGCGGCGATCGTCGCGCGCGCCGTCTCGTAGCCGTCGGTGGCCTCCTCCGCGAGCTGGTGCGCGCCGCGGTGCACCGCCGCGTTGTGCCGTTCGTAGAACTCCCGCTCGGCGTCGAGGACCTGCCGGGGCTTCTGCGACGTCGCCCCGGAGTCGAGGTACACCAGCGGCCGCCCGTCGCGGACGGTGCGGTCCAGGATCGGGAAGTCCGCCCGGATCGCGTCCACGTCGAGCAGCCCCAGCTCGCTGCGGATCACTGGGAAGCGCCTGCCTTCACGAATCGCTCGTAGCCCTCGGACTCCAGCACGTCGGCGAGCTCGGGGCCGCCGGACTCGGCGACCTGGCCGTGCGCGAAGACGTGCACGCGGTCGGGGCGCACGTACTGCAGGATGCGGGTGTAGTGGGTGATGAGCATGACGCCGACCTCGCCGGTGGCCCGGGCGCGGTTGATGCCCTCGGAGACCACCTTGAGGGCGTCGACGTCGAGACCGGAGTCGGTCTCGTCCAGGATGGCGACCTTGGGCTTGAGCAGCTCCAGCTGCAGGATCTCGTGGCGCTTCTTCTCGCCGCCGGAGAAGCCCTCGTTGACGCCGCGCGCCGCGAACGCGGGGTCGATGGACAGGCCGCCCATGGCCTGCTGGAGCTCCTTGGAGAACGCCCGCAGCTTCGGGGCCTCGCCGCGCACCGCGGTGACGGCGCTGCGCAGGAAGTTCGACATGGACACGCCGGGGACCTCGACCGGGTACTGCATGGCCAGGAAGAGGCCGGCCCGGGCGCGCTCGTCGACGCTCATCTCCAGCACGTTCTCGCCGTCGAGGAGCACCTCGCCATCGGTGATCTCGTACTTGGGGTGGCCGGCGATCGCGTAGGCCAGGGTGGACTTGCCGGAGCCGTTGGGGCCCATGATGGCGTGGGTCTCACCGGAGTTGATGGTGAGGTCGACGCCCTTCAGGATCTCCTGGCGCTCCTCGGCGCCGATGAGGACGTCGGCACGCAGTCCGCGAATCTCAAACTTGGTCATCAGTGTTCAGCCTCAAGCATCCTTGGGGTCCAGCGAGACGAGTACGTTCTCGCCGTCGATCTTCACTGGGTAGGTGGGTATCGGGCGGGTGGCCGGCGGGTTGATCGGCTTTCCGGAGCGCAGGTCGAAGCAGGATCCGTGCAGCCAGCACTCGATCGTGCCGTCCTCGACCTCGCCCTCGGAGAGGTTGACCTCGGCGTGCGAGCAGATGTCGCTGACGGCGTAGACCTCGCCCTCGCTGCGCACCAGCGCCACCGGGGTGTCGTCGACCTCCACACCGAGCGCCCCCTCGTCGGGGATGTCGGTGAGCGCGCAGACCCGGACGAACCTTGCGTCACTCATGCAGCGCCAGCTTCTCCTCGACCTCGGCCATGATCCGCTCGCGCAGCTCCGGCACCTCGATGCGGTTGATGAGGTCGGCGAAGAAGCCGCGGATCACCAGCCGGCGGGCCTCGTCGGCGGGGATCCCGCGCGACTGCAGGTAGAACAGGTGGATGTCGTCCAGCCGGCCGCTCGCGCTGGCGTGGCCGGCGCCCTCCACCTCGCCGGTGAAGATCTCCAGGTTGGGCACGGAGTCGACCCGGGTGCCGTCGGTGAGCACGAGGTTGCGGTTGTGCTCGTAGGAGTCGGTGCCCTGCGTGCCCTCGCCGATGATCACGTCGCCGATCCACACGGCGTGCGCGTCCTCGCCGCTGAGCGCGCCCTTGTACTCGACGCGGCTGCGGGTGTTGGAGACGTTGTGGTCGATCAGCGAGCGGTGCTCGTGGTGCTGGCCGGCGCCGGTGAAGTACAGCCCGTGCAGTTCGGCGTCGCCGCCGGGGCCGGTGTAGCCGACCTTGGGCGAGAGCCGCACGAGGTCGCCGCCGAGGGTGACCACGAAGCTGCGGAACCGCGCGTCGCGGCCGACCCGCGTGTACTGGTGCGACACCTGGACGGCGTCGCGCTCCCAGTCCTGCAGGCTGACGACGTCCAGCCGGGCGCCGTCGTCGACGACGAACTCGACGTTGTCGGCGTAGACGGCGGTCCCGGAGTACTCCAGCACCACGGTGGCGGCGGCGTGCCGCCGCACGTGGACGAGCACGTGGCCGTAGGCGTCGCCCTGCCGGACACCCGTGATCCGCACGAAGACCGGCTCCGCGGCGGTGGTGTCGGCGGGCACCGTGACGACGGTGGCCTCGGTGAACGCCTGGTAGGCCAGCGCGCTGACGCGGTCGGTGGGCAGGAAGGACGTCCCGAGCCGGGCGTCGTCGCGGGCGACGGTCTCGACGGAGACCTCGGCCGGCGCCTGGACGTCGACCTTCACGACGCCGTCGGCGATGTCACGGCCGTCATGGAGGCCGCGCAGCCGGCGCAGCGGAGTGAAGCGCCACTCCTCCTCGCGGCCGTTGGGCACCGGGAAGTCGTTCACGTCGAACGAGCCGTGGGTGTCGAGCTTGGAGATGGGGATCTCTCCGGCCCCGTGGCTGTGCTCCGTGATTCCGAGATTGGGGCTGGCCATGCTTAACCAACCGCTCCTTCCATCTGCAGCTCGATCAGCCGGTTCAGTTCCAGCGCGTACTCCATGGGCAGCTCGCGCGCGATGGGCTCGACGAACCCACGCACGATCATCGCCATGGCCTCGTCCTCGTCCAGCCCCCGGCTCATCAGGTAGAAGAGCTGGTCCTCGCTCACCTTGGAGACCGTGGCCTCGTGGCCCATCTCGACGTCGTCCTCGCGGACGTCGACATAGGGGTAGGTGTCGGACCGGCTGACGGTGTCGATCAGCAGCGCGTCGCACTTCACGGTGGACTTGGAGTGGCTCGCGCCCTCCTGCACCTGCACCAGGCCCCGGTAGGAGGCCCGGCCGCCGCCGCGCGCCACCGACTTGGAGATGATGGTGGAGGAGGTGTTGGGCGCGCAGTGCACCATCTTGGACCCGGTGTCCTGGTGCTGGCCCTCGCCGGCGAACGCGATCGAGAGGGTCTCGCCCTTGGCGTGCTCGCCCATGAGGTAGACGGCCGGGTACTTCATGGTGACCTGGGAGCCGATGTTGCCGTCGATCCACTCCATGGTGGCGCCCTCGTAGGCGACGGCGCGCTTGGTGACCAGGTTGTAGACGTTGTTCGACCAGTTCTGGATGGTCGTGTAGCGGCAGCGCGCGTTCTTCTTGACGATGATCTCGACCACCGCGGAGTGCAGCGAGTCAGACTTGTAGATGGGCGCGGTGCAGCCCTCGACGTAGTGCACGTAGGCGCCCTCGTCGACGATGATCAGCGTCCGCTCGAACTGGCCCATGTTCTCGGTGTTGATCCGGAAGTAGGCCTGGAGCGGGATCTCCACGTGCACGTTCTTGGGCACGTAGATGAAGGACCCGCCGCTCCACACGGCGGTGTTGAGCGCCGCGAACTTGTTGTCGCCGGCCGGGATGACCGTGCCGAAGTACTCCTTGAACAGCTCCGGGTGCTCGCGCAGCGCGGTGTCGGTGTCCAGGAAGATGACGCCCTGGGCCTCCAGGTCCTCGCGGATCTGGTGGTAGACGACCTCGGACTCGTACTGCGCCGCGACGCCCGCGACCAGCCGCTGCTTCTCCGCCTCGGGGATGCCCAGCTTGTCGTAGGTGTTCTTGATGTCCTCGGGCAGCTCCTCCCAGGAGGCGGCCTGCTTCTCCGTGGACCGGACGAAGTACTTGATGTTGTCGAAGTCGATCCTGGAGAGGTCGGCACCCCAGGCCGGCAGCGGCTTCTTGCCGAACAGCCGCAGCGCCTTCAGGCGCAGGTCGCGCATCCAGTCCGGCTCGTTCTTCTTGCCGGAGATGTCGCGGACGACCTCCTCGTTCAGGCCGCGGCGAGCGGAGGCACCGGCCACGTCGGGGTCGGCCCAGCCGTATTCGTAGGTGCCGAGCCCTTCGAGCTCGGGGTGCGCGGTTGACGTCATTACGCGGATCCTCCTGGACGAGACGTCCTGCTCTGGCGTCGGCCGCCCGGTTCGGGGTCCGGGCCGGCCTTCGTTTCCGGGATGTTGATGTCGCGGGGGCTGATGTGGGTGGTGCAGACGGCGTCGCCGTGCGCGATGGTGGCGAGGCGGCGGACCGGGGTGCCCAGCAGCCGGGCGAACGCCTCGATCTCGGCCTCGCAGAGTTCGGGGAACTCGGCCGCGACGTGCGCCACCGGGCAGTGGTGCTGGCAGAGCTGCTCGCCGCCGCCGGGAGCCGGGGCCTCCCCCGCCGAGGCGGCGTAGCCCTCGGAGGACAGCGCCTCGGCGAGCAGCCGGGCGCGCTGCTGGGGCGGCGCCTTGGCGAGCACCGGGCGGTACCGGCGTTCGAGCTCGGCCACCTGCCGGCGGGCGAACTCGCTCACCGCGGCCGGCCCCGCCGTCTCGGCGAGGAAGCGGAGCGCGTTGGTGGCGAGGTCGTCGTAGCCGTGGCCGAAGGTGTCGCGGCCGGCCCCGGTAATGGCGAAGACCCGGGCCGGGCGGCCCCGGCCGCGCCGACCGCGCGGGTGGGCGTCGCGGGCCTCGACCATGCCCTCCTGCATGAGGTTGTCAAGGTGGCGGCGGATGGCCGCCGGCGTGAGCCCGAGCCGCTCCCCCAGCGTGGAGGCGGTGATCGGGCCGTGTTCCAGGATGAGCCGCGCGACCCGGGCCCGGGTGCCGGTCTCGGCCCCGTGCTCCGGGGCAGCGGGCAGCCGGGACGCGCCGAACGCGGCGCCTCCCTCTGGCTGCTGATCGCGGCCCATGTTTTTCACAACATCAGTGTGGCGTAAATAAGTCCCGCCAGGCAAACCGCATTCGATGCCGTGGGTCACGAAGGCAAGCCTTGCCTTATGGGCGGTTTCCTGTGCGGTCACCCCGGCACGCACCCCCGGCCCAGCTACGGAGGCCGGATCGGTCTCTCAATCTACGAGACGCATGTCTCGTCATGCGGACACCCCTGCGGAGGCCCCCGCGCGGCGGACCCGCCCCAGGATCGCACCCGGTGCACCGGGGTCCCCGCGCGGACCTACACTTTGCGGCATGGGGACAGCCGCGGTCGAGGTAACCGACTTGGTCAAGCGCTATGGCGGGACGACCGCCGTGGCCGGCCTGTCGTTCACCGCGGCCCGCGGCGCCGTGACCGCGCTGCTCGGCCCCAACGGCGCCGGCAAGACCAGCACCATCGAGATCTGCGAGGGCTTCCGCCGCGCGGACGCCGGGCGGGTCCGGGTGCTCGGGCTCGACCCGGCCGCCGACGCCCGGGCCCTCAAGCCGCGGGTCGGCGTCATGCCGCAGTCCGGCGGGGTGCCCACGGGCGCCCGGGCCGGCGAGTGGCTGCGGCTCATGGCGTCCTTCCACGCCGACCCGGTGCCGCCCGAGCTGCTGCTGGAGCGGCTCGGCCTCACCGGCGCGGTCCGCACCCCCTTCCGCCGCCTCTCGGGCGGCCAGCAGCAGCGCCTCTCCCTCGCCGCGGCCGTGATCGGCCGCCCGGAGCTCGTCTTCCTGGACGAGCCCACCGCCGGCCTCGACCCGCAGGCCCGCCGGGCCACCTGGGACCTCGTCGCGGAGCTGCGGTCCGCGGGAGTGGGCGTGGTGCTGACCACGCACTACATGGAGGAGGCCGAGCACCTCGCCGACCACGTGGTCATCATCGACCACGGCCGGGTGGTGGCCGCGGGCAGCACCGCCGACCTCACCGACGCCCAGCAGGAGCTGCGGTTCCGGACCGGCACCGACCTCGACACCGAGAGCCTGCGCCGCGCACTGCCCGGCACCTCGCAGGTCACCGCGCTGCCCGGCGGGCAGTACGTGGTGGTCACCGCGGACCCGGCCGGGCTGGGTCCGGAGTTCCTGGCCACCCTCACCACGTGGTGCGCGGCGCACGGCGTCCTGCCCGAGGAGCTGCGCGTCCAGCGGCGCACCCTCGAAGACGTCTTCCTCGAACTCACCGGCCGGGACCTCCGCGAATCATGACCGACACCACCTCCGCCGCCGTGCCGCACGGCGGGTCCGCCACCTTCGCCCCGCGTCCGGGCGCCGCCGCCCTGCCGCGCATGATCCGCGCGCAGGCCGGGATGGAGCTGCGGATCATGCTGCGCAACGGCGAGCAGCTGCTGCTCACCATGGTCATCCCGGTGCTGCTGCTGGTCGGCTTCGGCGCCACCTCGCTGATCGACGTCGGCGGCGGTTCGCGGGTGGACTTCCTGACCCCGGGCGTCCTCGCGCTGGCCGTGATGTCCACCGCGTTCACCGGCCAGGCCATCGGCACCGGATTCGAGCGGCGCTACGGCGTGCTCAAGCGGCTCGGGGCCACGCCGCTACCGCGGTTCGGCCTGCTGGCCGCCAAGACGCTCGCGGTCCTGGCCGTGCAGGCGGTCCAGGTCACCGTCATCTCCGCGGTGGCGCTCGCGCTGGGCTGGTCCCCCGCGGGCGGCCCGCTCGGCGCGCTCGCGGCCGGGGCGCTGATCCTGCTCGGGACGGCCGCGTTCAGCTCGCTCGCGCTGCTGATGGCCGGCACCCTGCGCGCGGAGGCGACCCTGGCGGCGGCCAACCTGGTCTACGTCGTGCTGCTCGGCCTCGGCGGCGTACTCTTCCCGATCGACCGCTACCCGGACGTGATCCGGCCCGTGACGGAGGCGCTGCCGATCACCGCCCTGACCAGCGGCCTGCGCGCGGTGCTCACCGAGGGCGGCGGCCTGCCGGTCGCACCGCTGCTGGTGCTGGCCGTCTGGACGGTGGTCGGGACGGTGCTGGCGAGCCGGTTCTTCCGCTGGGAGTAGCGCGGAGGCGGATCCCACCTCCGGTGCCCGCCGGTCGCCGCCGGCGATCCGGCCACGGTGCAGCGGCGCGTCCCGGGGCAGGCAGGTTCGCGATGGCGGCAGCGCCCATGGACGGCTCCCTGGTTCTGACCGAACGTAGCGCGGACGGGTACGGCGCGTGGTGCCCGGACCTGCTGGGCGGCGTGGCGCTCGGCGGCACCGTCGAGGAGACCACCGCCGAGACGCGGGACGCGATCCACGTCCACCTTGGGGGCACGCGTGAGGAGGGGCTTCCCATCCCCGCCTGAGCGGCCGCGCGGCGGTCCCGGTCAGGCATCGCGTTCGATCGGGCAGGTCATGCAGTGCGGCCCGCCGCGGCCGCGGCCGAGCTCGCTGCCGCGGATGGTGATCACCTCCACGCCGTTCTTGCGCAGGTAGGCGTTGGAGGCGTCGTTGCGCTCGTAGGACAGCACCACGCCCGGCGCCACCGCGAAGACGTTGCAGGCGTCGTCCCACTGCTCGCGTTCGGAGGAGAACACGTCCTGGGTGGGGGTGAGGAACCTGATGTCGTCCACACCGCAGGCCGTGGCGATGGCGCGGTGCATCTCCTCCGGCGGGTGGTCGGTGACCTTCAGCTCCTTCTCGTTGTCGCCCGGCTCGATCGTGTAGGACGGCAGCATGCCCAGCCCCGCGTACTTGGTGAACACGCCGTAGTCCACGTTGGTCATCACCGTGTCGAGGTGCATGACCGCCCGGGCCTTGGGCATCCAGATGCCGAGGATCCGCTCGGCGCCGCCCCTGGCGAACAGGTCCTGGGCGAGCATCTCGACGGTCTGCGGCTGGGTGCGCTCGCTCAGTCCGACCAGCACCGACCCGTTGCCGACCGGCATGACGTCGCCGCCCTCGATGGTGGCCGGCGCCCACGCGCTTCCGGGGTTCCACACCTCGAAGTCGGCGTGGGCGAAGAGCGGGTGCCAGCGGTAGATGGCCTCGTAGTGGGTGGTCTCGTGCATGCGGGCCTTCTTGCGCATGGCGTTGATCGAGACCCCGCCGTAGATCCAGCACGAGGTGTCGCGGGTGAAGAGGTGGTTGGGGAGCGGCGGCAGGACGAAGCCGTCCATGTCGAGCGTGTGGAACCACACCGACTTCGGCTCCGCGATCCGCTTTAGGGTCTCGCGCTTGGTGAGTCCGCCGATGAGGTGCCGGCGCAGTGTCACCGAGTCCATCTCGTCAAGGGCGCCGCGGATCGCGTCGATGGCGAGCGGACCGTGGAAGCGCTCGTCGAGGACGCGGTCCAGGACGTAGCTCCGGGCCTCGGGGATCTCCAGGACCTCCTGCAGCAGCTCGTGCAGGACGTGCACCCGCGCGCCGAGGTCTCTCAGGTGGTCGGCGAAGGCGTCGTGCTCCTCCCGGGCACGCTGCACCCACAGCACGTCATCGAACAGCAGCCGGTCCTTGTTGCTGGGGGTGAGCCGCTGCAGCTCCAGGTCGGGCCGGTGCACGATGACCTGGCGGAGCCGGCCGACCTCGGACTTCACCGAAAACGCCATGACCTCTCGTTCCTTCTCGGCGGCGGGTGCCCGTCCGCGCCACGCGGGGGGCGGGCGCGCGGGCGGCACGCTGGTCGAGCGTACGGCCGCGCGGCGCGGCGCCGGGCTCCTGGGGTGTGATCAACCATTCCCGCGAACACGCCGCCGGGAACCCGTGCGGCGCTTCCCAGCAGCAGGCCGCTTTTCGTAGGATGATCGGTCGTGAGTCTCACCGCCGCCGCGAGCAGCAGCCCCAGCCGGTCCCTGTGGACGTGGCTCCCCCGCACTGCCGAGGCGGCGCGCACCGCCGGTGCCACCATCCCGCCGACCTGGATGGTGCTCATCGGCATCCTGTCGGTGCAGCTCGGGGCGGGCATCGCCAAGAACCTCTTCCACAGCCTGCCGCCCAGTGCCGTGGTGTGGCTGCGGCTGCTCACCTCGGCGGTGCTGCTCCTGGCGCTCGCCCGGCCGGCCCTGCGCGGGCGCACGCGGGCCGACTGGCTGGTGGTCATCGGGTTCGGGGTGTCGCTCGCCACCATGAACTACGCGATCTACCAGTCGTTCGCCCGCATCCCGCTGGGCATCGCCGTCACGATCGAGTTCCTGGGCCCGCTGACGGTGGCGGTGCTCGGCTCCCGCCGCAGGATCGACCTGGTGTGGGTCGCGCTGGCGGCGGTCGGCGTGCTGCTGCTGGGCCGCGGCGACGGCGGCGTCACCGCGGCGGGCGTGGCGTTCGCGCTGCTCGCGGCGGTCGCGTGGGCCGCCTACATCCTGCTGAGCGCGGCGACCGGCCAGCGCTTCTCCGGTATGTCGGGGCTGGGGATCGCCAGCCTGGTCGGGGTGCTGGTGGTCTCACCGGCCGGCATCGCGGAGGGCGGGTCGGCGCTGCTGGACCCGCGGCTGCTGCTGTTGGGGCTGGCGGTCGGCGTGCTGTCCTCGGTCGTCCCGTACACGTTGGAGATGCAGGCGCTGCGCCGGATGCCGCCGCGCGTCTTCGGCATCCTGATGAGCCTGGAGCCCGCGGCCGCCGCGCTCGTCGGCCTGGTGGTCCTCGGCGAGTTCCTGTCGCTCTGGCAGTGGGCGGCGGTGGCCTGCGTGGTGGCGGCCAGCGTCGGGGCGACCCGTACGGAGCGCCGCCGTCCCCGCCCCCGCGCCGACGGCGGCGGGTAGCCGCCGGGGGCCGGCCGCGCCCCCGCCGTCCGGCCGGGTCGCCGCAGGTCGGACCGGGTTCGGCGGGGTCGGCGGCCGGGCCCGCAGGGAGCTACTACGATCTGTCGTATGAACGGCCTCCCCTCCCCGACCGTGTTCACGACCGTGTTCACGGAGGACACCATCGAGATCCTGCACCTGCCGCTGTGGGCGTGGCAGATCGTGTTCGCCGTCGTCGGCGTGCTCGCACTCGTGGCGTTGGCGCGCACGATCTGGCAGCCGACCACGCGCACGCTGCGCTGGTGGGGGCTGGGCAACATCGTCGTCAACGCGGGGATCGCGGTGACGGGCGCGACGGTGCGGGTGACGGAGTCGGGGCTGGGCTGCTCGGAGTGGCCGCGCTGCACGGAGGACAGCTTCGTCCCGATCGGCGGCGACCACGCGGCGCTGAACGCCGCGATCGAGTTCGGCAACCGGACGCTGACGTTCCTGGTGCTCACGGTCGGGGTGATCGTCTTCGTGGCGACGCTGCGGCTGCGGCCGCGGCGCCGCGACCTGCTGCGGCTGGCGACGATCATCCCGTTCGGCGTGCTGGGCCAGGGCGTCGTGGGCGGGATCACCGTGTGGTCCGACCTGCACCCCGCGTCGGTCGGTGCGCACTTCCTGCTGTCCACGCTGGTCGTGGTACTCGCCATGGCGTTCTACGTGCGCTGCCGGGAGCCGGAGGGCGAACTGCGCCCGGTCGTCGCCCCGCTGATCCGCCGGATCGCGGCCGCGATGGTCGTCGTGGGGTTCCTGCTGCTCGTGGCCGGCACCGTGGTCACGGGTACCGGCCCGCACGGGGGCGACGCCGCGGCGCCGCGCTGGGGGTTCGACATGGTCGCGGTGACCCGCCTGCACTCCGCCCTGGCGTGGCTGACGGTGCTGGGGGCGCTCGCGCTGGTCGTGCTGCTGGCCCGGACCGGCGCTCCGCGCCGGATCCGCGGCCTGGCGTGGCTGCTGGTGGCCGCGCTCCTGGGTCAGGGGGTCGTGGGTTACGCGCAGTACCTGCTGGCGCTGCCGGAGGGGCTGGTGGTGCTGCACGTGCTCGGATCGATGCTGGTGTGGACGGCGATCCTGCGCGTGTACTTCGGCACCGCGGAGCGGGTGGCCGTCACCACCCCGGCGGACGGCTCGGCGGCTGCTGCGGGTGCTGCGGGTGCTGCCATCCGGTAGCCGGCCGCTGCACGCCCGGGTTCGGGGCGCCCGGAGCTCCGCGCTGCGCCTGGGCCCGCTCGATCACGTGCGCGAAGTCCGAGCGCCGCAAGAAGCCGGAGTCGGTCGGTGCCGACGCCCACGACGGCGCCACGGGCCGCTGCACGCGCCCCATGAACGCGTCCCGTGCGACGTGCATGAGCGCGAGGAACGAGTCGCGTCGGTGCCACCACTCGGGACGGGACACGCCGCGGTCGAGCCGCTGGTGCAGCAGCGCGAGCTCGGTCGCGGCGAGCTGGTAGTCCTCCATCGCCTTGCGCCCGCGCTGCCCGGCCGTGCGCTGCGCCCACGCGCGGGCGCGGCGGCGGCCGCCCATGGAGCTGAGCATCTGCACGTCGGACGGCGTGACCAGTCCGGTCGGGATGTACTGCGGCAGGTAGCGGGCGATCGCGGCGACCTGGCGGCGGCGGTCCTGCACCGCGATGCCGATGATCGAGACGAGCACGAAGAACAGCACCACGTAGGCGACGCCCAGGCCGAGGTAGCCGAAGATCGTGGAGCCGTTCCACAGGCCGTGCAGCAGCATCGCGGCGAACCAGCCGCCCACCGGCGCGAGGAACCGGGCCGCGCCGCGGTTGATGGCCACGTGGGCGACGCCGATGCCGATCATCGCGGTGTACAGCGGGTGCCCGAAGGGGGCGATCAGGCCGCGGAGCACGAACGTGAAGACCAGGCCCCCGACTCCCTGCTCGAAGAACGAGCTGAGGAAGTAGGAGATGTTCTCGGTGAAGGCGAACCCGGTGGCGACCATTCCGGCGTAGACGACCCCGTCGGTGTAGGAGTCGATCTCGTGCCGGCGCCGCCACAGCAGGATGAGCAGCACGGCCCCCTTGGCGCTCTCCTCGACCAGGGGGGCACCGACGGCGGCGCTGAGGTAGGACCCCAGGTCGGCGCCGAAGAGCGGCACGGTGTACAGCTCCATGCCCATGGTGTTGAGGACGAGCGACACCAGGACCGCGACGCCCGCTCCCCAGAGGAAGGCGAACAGCAGCATGGAGCCGGGTTCGGGTTCGAGCCTGTCCAGCAGCAGGATGAGCGGGATCAGGATGGTGACCGGGATGATCGCCGCGGCCAGGCTGATGACGAAGCCGACGACGCCGACGGCGCCACCGCCGGCCAGGCCACCCAGGAGCAGGTAGGCGAGCATCACGATCATGCACAGCACGCTGATCGTGATGCCGATGATCAATCCCACGGAGTGGCGACCGGGCTTTCGCCCCTCCAGGATCGCTTTCGTGTCAAGAGCGGGCATAGCCCATGAGCGTAACGGGTCGCCCACTCCCGTGGCAGCCGGGACAGGTGGTGGCCACGGCAAACGCGCCCGGTCGTCCCGGACCGGCCGCGGCTGGCCGCATCCGGCCGCGCGGGAGCGGCGCGGGGCCGAGCACCGCCCGCGCGAGCGGGGCCGCATGCCTCGTCCGAGCGCCGGAGGGCGCCGCGCGGCCCGTGAGCGTCCCCGCCGGGCCGCCCCGGCGACGACGAGGCGCCGCTGACCGAGGCGCCCGGCCCACAGGCGCATGGCCATGGTCGGTGGTCCGCGGCGTCCCGGGAGGACGCCGCGGCGGCCGCGGCGGGGCAGGGCGGGGAGCGTGGCCCCTGCCAGGGCGGACGGCACGCGACTGGCACGGACCGGGAGCAGCGCCCGCACGGGCCGAAACCGCCGAATCGACTCGGCCGCGCCGACCCGCCGGTACCGCCGCCCCGGCGCCGGACAGCGGCACCGCGAAGCCCCTGGCCGGCCCGAGCTCCGGCCACCCGCCGTGCGCAGGCCCGCGCCGCGCGCTCACGTTGGGCCCTGGACGCCGCGGCGAGCCGGGGAGGACACCCCGCGACCGCTCCGGCAGCGGCCAGGGCTCCCGCCGGTCCGAGACGGCCAGCCGCATCCGCCGGCCGGGTCCGCCACGGCACCGGCACCGGCCCCGGCCAACGCCAGCGCCAGCGCACAGGCCGGAGCACACACCGCGCGGGCCGTGAGGGTCCCCGGCCCCTGCGCGTGCGGCCGGCGGCCAGCCCCGGCGCATCCTGCCCGCCCTCGCGCCGCCGTTCCTACCAGGGCGGCATGCGGAGCGGCCGCGAGCCAGAGCCGTCCTCCGGTGTCCGGGAGGAGGGAGCCCAGCCGCCGCGGGTCAGGCTGGGACGGTCACCCACACCTGGTGGTCGACGGCCGCGCGGGCGGCCGCGGCGTACGTCGTCGCGGCCAGCCAGGCGAGGGCCAGCCGGTCCGGGCCGGGTGCGACGGACTCTCCGGTGGCCGTGCGGCGGCGCTCGCGCGCCGCGGCGGCGAGTTCGGCCAGCAGGTCGGCCGCGGTCGCGAGGTGCGAGCGGCGCAGCCGGGCCGCCGTGCTGTCGGCGCCGCCGAGCGCGGTCCGGCCGCCCTCCGCGAGTCGGCGCAGCGTGCGCTCGTAGCGCGTGAGCGGGGGTTCGGCCGGCGCGGCCGCGGGCTCGCGGCGGCCCCCGAGCACCGGGAGCGGCACGGTCCGCGGCTCCCGCTCCTGCGGGCCGGCGGGCGCGACCAGGTACCCGGCCGCGACCTCGTCGACGTCGAGGTTGATCCGGCCGGCCCAGGCAGCGGGAAGGCGCTGCCCCGCGCCCACGGCCGCCGCCACAGGGCGCAGGAGCCCCGGCCGGCCGACGACCGGGCGCGCCACGAGCCGGAGCGGCAGGCCGGGGACCGCCGCGAGCCGGGTGATGTTCGCGGTCAGCGTGCGGTGCAGGCTGGCCGGGGGCGCGGTGCGCACGAGCCGCCCGGTGTGCTCCTCGACCGCGACCAGTTCGCCGTGTTCCCCCGCGCCGGCCACGGTCACGTCGAGGAAGAGCAGGTCGGCCCCGGTGCGGCCGCCCGGCGCGGAGCCCGCGGCCAGGGCGCGCGCCAGCTGGTCGGCGAACGGCTCCGCCCACAGCCCGGCGAGCGGGGGCTGCCACCAGGTCGCGCCGGCCGAAGCGGTGGCGGTGGTGCCGGCGCCGGTACCGAGCCGGCCGTCGGCGCTGGCGGTGACCCGCTGGGCGAACACCCCGGACCTGCTGAGCTCGTGGTGCCCGATCGAGAGCCGGCCGAAGGCCACCCCCGTCTGGTAGACCGGACGCACCCGGCTCGCCTGCCCCGGGGCGACGTCGCCGATCCGCCACAGCACGGGCGCGCCGTCAGCGGCCGCTGACACGACATGGGTCACCACCCCCGCGTAGCCGGAGCGCGTCACGACGCTCTCGCTGGCCAGCCCGTACAGCCGCAGGGAGCCGAGTTCGGTGTAGTCGCGCCGGCCGGTGCCGACCTCGGCCCGGGTGGCGGCGGGCCGCGGCCGGTCGGGGCCGCCGCCCAGCCGCCACGCCACGTCGAGGAGTTCGGCCAGGGCGGCGGTGTAGCCGGCGAGCTCGAACCGGGGTGTCGGGTGGTCCCGCAGCCCGGTGGCGACCGTGACGCAGAGCGCGGCCAACCGCGGCAGGTGGGCGGCGCGGGAAAGGGCGGCGGCGCGCAGGAGCTCCGCCCGGTGCAGGGAGTCGGTGGCGCGGACGCCGGTGGCGAGCGCGTTGGCCGCGGCGTCCCAGGCCAGCCGCGCGGCCGCGCGGGCGTCGTCGGCGAGCTCGACCGGGGCATCCAGCCGGAGCACACCCGTGTCGGCGCCGGATGACGCACGCCCTTCACCGGATGACGCCCGGCCCTCACCGGGGACCGGCTCCGGCGCGGCCTGCTCCGCACTGCCCTCCGCCGCGCCCAGCACGCTGAGGACCGCCAGCAGGTGCAGGCAGCGGGGACTGAGCAGGCAGCCGCACCCGACCTGCGCGGCATCGGTGAGCAGCGCCCCGGCCAGCCGCACCGTCTCGGCGCCGGCCGCCACCGTCCACACCTCCCCCTCGCGCCGCCACTCCCACGCCTCGGCGGCGTCCGGATCGCCGTCGAGGCGCCGTCGTACCCGCGCCGGGGCCGCGGCGAGCAGCTCCGCGAGCAGTCCGGCGGCGATGCGGGGGCGGTCAGCGGTGGCAGTCATGGGGGTCTCCGCGGTGGTCGGCTCCCGGCGAGGGTAGCGGCCGGCGCCGACGGTTTCCGGCCGTCCCCGCGCGAGCGTACGACCCGTACCGCACCGGGGGGCGGGCGGGCCGCGGTCCCGGTCACCGGCCCGAGGTGCGCTCCCCGCGCGGTCGCCGACGCGCTGCCGCGGGCCGGGCAACGGGGCCTACCCGCGGACCTTCTCACCGATCCACCCGGCCAGCTCCTCCGGGGACAGCGCGGCCACCGGCATGCCCGCGGCGACGAAGCGCTCGGCGACCGCGCGGTTGTACACCGGAGTGCCGGTGTCGTTCAGCGCCGCCAGGCCCAGCAGGTGGACGCCGCTCTCCGCCAGGGCGCGGACCTCGGCGAGGGTGCGGTGGAGCCGGCCGCCCTCCTCGAAGTCGGTGATGAGCGCGACGATGCTACGGCCGGGCACCGTGACCTGGCCGCGGGCGTGCGCCAGGCCTGCGCCGATGTCGGTGCCGCCGCCGACCGCGACCTCCAGCAGCAGGCCGAGCGGGTCGCTGACCCGGCCGGTGAGGTCCACCACCTCGGTCGAGAAGGCGGTGAACGACACGCTCAACGCGGGCAGGCCGTGCAGGATGGCCGCGACCAGGGCAGCGTAGATCGTGGACCGCTCCATCGACCCGGACACGTCCACGACGATGTGCACGTGCCAGTCGGCGCTGCGCCGGGCCCGGGTGCGGAACACCGGGCGTTCCGGGAGGAGCAGCGGAGCGCCGTCCGGCCCGGGGCGGGCGGTGTGCAGGTTGGCGCGCACCGTGCGGCCGAGGTCGAGGGGGCCTCCCGGCCGCCGGGTGGGGCGGGGGACGGCGAGGCCGACGAGCGCGGGCCGCAGCCGGCGGGCGAGTTCGGCCGTGAGCCGCCGGATCAGCTGGTCCGCCAGCTTGCGCAGCCGTCCGAGGTGGCTCTCGGGCAGCGCGCCGCGCAGCGCGAGCACCTGCTCCAGCAGGCCGACCGACGCGGTGACCTCCTCTGGATCGAGGTCCAGGAGCACGTCGGTGCGGCCGCGCGCCGCCGCACGGCCGAGGACCTCCTCGCGGACCCGGCGCCCGAACAGCGCCTCCAGCTCCGCCGCCCACTCGCGGGCGGTGGGCATGGGGGCCTCCGTCCCGCCCGCCACACCGGCGGGGCCGCGCGAGCCCTCGCCGTGGCCGCGCCCGTACAGCTCGTCCAGCGCGGCCCCGGCCCGGCGGGCGAGCCCCGAGGTCCGCTCACGCTGCCGGCCGAGGATCAGCCGCCACCGGTCCAGCGCGGAGATCACGGACGGAGCAGCTGGCGGGAGCGGTTCCGCTGCCGCGGCCGGAGGTTCCACGGCCGGCGCGCCGGTCCGAGGTTCCACTGCCACCTCACCGGCCCGCCCGCGCCCCGGTCCGGCCGTCCGGCCGGAGGACGAGGCGGAGCCGCCGCCCGAGTCGTCCGGCACCGTCTCCACCGGCCCGGCCGCGTCGCCGGGGCTGACGCCGCCGTGCGGAGCCGCTGTGCCACCGGGGGCCGTTGTCGATCCGTCGTCCGACCGCGGCGGCGGATCGACCCGGGGACGGGCAGCACCCGCGGCCCCATCCGGCGCGCTGGGCGCGGCCGGTGCTGTGGGCGCCGCATCGCCGCTGCTGCCCTCCGCGTCGGCCGACGCGGTGCCGTCGGATCCAGCCGCCATCCCGGCCGGTCCCCCGGCTTCCCGGCCGTCGGATCGGCCGGGCGGGGGCGTGACCGCGGCGGATCCGGGCGCCTCGCCGGCTATACCCGGCCGGGCCGGTCGCCCGTCGTCGGCGCCCGGGCTGCTGCCCGCCCTGGCGAAGAGGGGCGTTTCGGGGCCTCCGGCCCCCGGCAGTGCGGCGTCGCCGGACCGCCCCGCTGCCCTGCGTGTTCCGGCCTCCAGGACCGCCGCGGCGTCGTCGGCGGCGCCCGACGGCGGGGCCGCGCTCCGGGGCCCGCTCCCCGTCCCGGGGACTCCTGGCCGCGCCGGCGGTCCTGCGGCGCCGCGCGGTCCCTGCTCGGCCGCACCGGCGCCGCGGCCGGGCAGTGCGGCCCTCGCGAGCAGCCCGGGCAGCAGTGCCTCCACTGCCGCGCGGGCCGCGACGTCGGCGGCCGCCCAGGCGGCGCGCTGCTCGGGGGCGATCTCGGTGTCGAGGTCGTCGATCTCGCCGAGGCGTTCGGTGACCGCGTCGAGGAAGCGCTCGCGTGCTCCGGCGGACAGCGTGTCGAACCCGTCGCGCAGTGCCGGCAGCCGGCTCAGAAACTCGCTGTCACCCCAGTGCTCCACACGCGCGCCGAGCAGGTCCAGGACGCCCGGATCGCCCTCGATCACCGGGGAGGCGACGGTGAGGGCACCGGCCAGCCGATGCGCGAGGGCGGCTCCCCCGGTGCCGTGCTCCGCCGCGGAACCGGAGGGCGCGGGCCCGGGGAGGTCGAGCCAGCCGGCGAGCCGGGCGCCGAAGTCGGCGGCCGGCAGCCGGTCCATGAGGACCAGTGCGCCGTCGGCCGCGCCCTGAGCCAGCGGTCCGCCCTCGCGGGCGAGGCGGCGCAGCTGCCAGAGCAGTTGTTCGGCACCCACGGCGCCGGGCCGGTCCGCCTGTCCCTGGACCAGCCGCACCACCCGGAGCACCGCGGCGGCGTCGGCCGGGTCGGTGGAGCCGGCCACGCCGGCGACCGCCGCCACGGCCGCCTCCGCCAGCCGGCCCCGCAGCCGGTCCAGCGCGGCGAGCGGCGCGGTCGGCGCTTCGGGCTTCCCGCCGGCGTCCCCGGTCCGCGGTATCCCCGGCACCTGGCCGGCGGCGATCCGCTCCACGTGTCCGTGCAGGTTGACGGCGTCCGGCAGCCCGGCGCGCGGCAGTACTTCGGTCTCGACGCGCGCGACGAGGTCGGCGACGAGGCCGGGCAGCGCGCACTCCGCGGCCTCGGTGAGCAGCCGCCCGGCTTCGTCGGGGGCGAGCTCACCGGCCGGAGCGGCCGTGTCCGTGCGTGCCCGCGCGGCGAGCCGGCCGTGGGCGACCCGCTCCAGCGTGACCCCGTAGCATGCGGCCAGTTCGAGGGTCGCCGCGGTGGTGGCCCGCCAGGCGGCCCGCCACACCCGGCCGAGCGCCTCGGCCCCGCCCACACCCGCGACGGAGCGCTCCTCGCCGTAGACGACACCGGCCGCCCGAAGCCTGCTGAGCGCGATGTGCCGGGCGCGGTCGCGGGCGGACCGCAGCGGATCCAGCCGGATCTCGCGCTCCTCGGGCGCGTCACCGGGGCCCGGTAGGCCGAGTTCGGCGAGCAGCGCCTCCACATGCGGGAGCAGCCCGGCCACGGGGGCCGACGGCGCCGGCTCGCCGCGCCGGACGCCGACCAGCTCCTCGTGGGCGGCGCGGGCGACGGCGCGGGCCCGGCCGAGCGGCTCCCCCTGGGCGAGCGCGCTGGTGAGCGCCTCCACCAGCTCGCGGCGGCCAGGTGCCGCGAGTCCCCGCAGCGCGGCGAGGTCCCGGGCCAGGCGGAAGGCGGCGGTGGTGTCCGGCACGCCGGCGACGTGCCCGGCGTCGCGGAGCCGGGCGGCGATGCCGGCCGACCGGCGGGCGGCCGCCGCCTCGACCAGCTCCGGCCGGCCCCCGGCCGCGAACACGTCCTGCTGCCACTCGGGGTCGCGGATGCCGGCGGGGTAGCCGGAGCGGGAGTCGAGGAGGTCGAACGTGTAGGGGATCAGCGCGGTCGTCATGCCGTCCGCCGAATGGCTGCCGGGCGCCGGGACGGCGACGTCGGCCGTCGCGGGCAGTCCGTCGGCGGCCGCTTTGTCCGCGGTTCCGGGGAGCAGCGCCGCCGCGTGGAAGGACCCGACGACGGCGACCGGCCGCCGGGCGCCCAGCTCCGCGGTGACCTCCGCCAAGCGCCGGCGCATCCACGCCTCGCGCACGAGGTCGCGGGCGGCGACACCGCCGCGCAGCACCTCGTCGGCGCGGTGCAGCCACCCCATGGCGAGCGCGGCCCGCCGGATCCGCTCCGGGCCGGCGCCGTAGCCGGGCGCCTCCACCATGCGGTCCCACAGCTCCTCGGCGTCACCGACCCCCCGCGCGCGCATGACCTCGGCGAGCGGTCCCGCGCCGGCGGCGGGCCGATCGGTGGGGCCGCCGGGCACCGCCACCGCGGCGGGCAGGTCGACGGCGCGCACCGGAACCCCGTGGCGAGCGGCCCACCGCAGGGCGGCGAGCTCCGGGGAGAAGTCCGCGAAGGGGTAGTAGCCGTGCGACCCGGCGCGCGCGTGCCCGACGACCAGGGCGACCGGCGCCGTGGTGTCGGGGTGGGCGAGCCAGGGCAGCCAGGGCTCCGCCTCCAGCGGCAGTTCGACGCAGACGACGTCCGGCTCCGCCTCGGCCAGCAGCCGCGGGATCGCGGCCGCGAGAACCGGGGAGTGGTGCCGGACGCCGATCAGCAGCGGCTGCCGGCACTGCGCGAGCGCGTCCAGTGCCGCGTCCGGGGCGGTCCCGTCCAGGCGGGAGCCGCTGTCCGGGGGCGCGGAGGGCTCCGCCGGGGGCGGCTGGGCCTCCACGGTGCTCACCCGTCGCCCAGCACGTGCCGCAGCTCGTAGAGCCGCCGCCACAGCCGGGCGCCGTTCTCCGCGCGGTGCCGCACCGTGCCGTCCCAGTAGGCGAGCAGCTTGGCCTGGTCGGCGGGCTCGTCCTTGCGCACGGTGCCGAGCAGGTAGCCGGGGACGAGGGACAGCGGGTCGCTGACTCCGAGGTAGGCGGTCTGGAGCCCCAGCGAGGTGGTGACGCCGACCGCCTCGGCGGTGCTCATGACCGTGCTCGGGCGCTCCACCGCCCAGCCCTCGGCGGTCTGCCCGGAGCGCAGGTCGCGGAACGCGGTGATGAGCGCTTCCAGCACCGCGTCGTCCACGGCGGTCTCGGCACCGTGCCGGCGCAGCGCCGCGCCCGCCTGCCGGCGCACGAGCGCGATCTCGGCGTCGAGGTCGCCGATGGGCGGCACGACCTCGAAGTTGAACCTGCGCTTCAGGGCGGCGCTCATCTCCGACACGCCGCGGTCGCGCAGGTTCGCGGTCGCGATGACGTTGAAGCCCGGTGCCGCGAGGATGTGGCCGGCGTCGTCGGTCGCCGCGCCGTCCGCGCCCGCCTGGCCGGCGAGTTCGGGAACCGCCATGCGGCGGTCGGACAGGATGGAGACCAGCGCGTCCTGGACCTCGGGCAGGCAGCGGGTGATCTCCTCGACGCGGGCCAGCCGGCCGGTGCGCAGCGCGGTGAGCACCGGCGAGGGGGCGAGCGCCTCGGGCGTGGGGCCCTTGGCGAGCAGCAGCGCGTAGTTCCAGCCGTAGCGCAGGTGCTCCTCGGTCGTGCCGGCGGTCCCCTGCACGGTGAGGGCCCCGCTGCCGCTGACGGCGGCGGCCAGGAGTTCGGAGAGCATGGACTTGGCGGTGCCGGGCTCCCCGACCAGCAGCAGCCCGCGCTCCCCCGCCAGCGTGACCACGCTGCGCTCGACGAGGCCGCGGTCACCGACGAACTTCGGGGTGATCTCCAGCGCGGTCGGCAGCCCCTCGACCGGCGCCGCCAGCCGCAGCCGCGCCCCGTCGCTGCCCACCACGAAGGTGACGACGGCCCTGGGCGTCAGCCGCCAGCCCGGCGGCCGGGGTCCGGTGTCGTGGGCGGCGAGGAACGCGAGCTCCTCGGCGTAGCGCCGCTCGGCCGGCTCGATCTGCACCGGCGCGCGCTGCTGCTCGGGTGATTGGGGGGTCTGCTGCACGGTGTCCTCTACCGTCCACTCATCCGTCGTCGTGGGTCCGTCCGGCACGACGGTAGCGGCAGCCGGCGACAGCGCCGGGAAGGGAACTGGAAAGGGGAAGCGGTGCTCGCGTTCCGGGCCCTCCCGGCCTCCGCCCGGCACCGCCGCCCCCACTCCCGGGGCCCTGCCCTCGACCCGCGAGGCGGTGGCGACGGACGGTCGAGGATCCCCGGCGGGGAGGCGCTCCGTGACGGACGTCCGCCGGCGAGGCACACCCGGCGCCCAAAGCGGACCCGGGCCCGACCGCCCCGCACGGCCAAGCCACCCGCCGACCCGGCGGGGCAGGGCGTGATCCGCCCTAGGTTCTGTTTCTTGAAGGGCCTGCGGGGTGGGCCGGGGCTCTGGAACCGTGTGTCGACATGGTCCAACGCCATGAACCCACCGACGCCGAATAGGACCTGCCCGCCCCGCTCAT
Source organism: Marinitenerispora sediminis (assembly GCF_003336425.1). GTDB lineage: Bacteria > Actinomycetota > Actinomycetes > Streptosporangiales > Streptosporangiaceae > Marinitenerispora > Marinitenerispora sediminis. The sequence continues at coordinate 26,337 of NZ_QEIO01000074.1, forward strand.
GCC
>NZ_QEIO01000075.1 GCF_003336425.1 Marinitenerispora sediminis
GCCGATCTGCCAGTTGCGCCAGATCGCGGTGTTGAGGGCGCAGACGCGCTGACACACTCGCGCCCACAGCCCCTCGGTGGTGCGCGGCGGCGTGACGCTTCTGGCCGAGCTGGTTCGTCAGGGTCCAGAGGACCGCTTCGATGCGCTGGCGCAGCCATTCGGGGAACACACCGGTGTCGGGCTCGTCGCGGCGGGCCGGGCGGAGGAGCACATGGCTCAAAGCCGCGGCGGCCCTCTCGATCCCGGCCCCGGCCCCGGCCCCGGCCAAGCCTTCGTCGCACACGATCGGGCACGGCCCCGGGGCGCATTCGTGCTCGTGGAGCAGGTGCACCGCTTGCTTTCGCTCGTCCAGTTCCTTGGGGTTGGCCAGGCAGAACGCGGTCACGGCTCTGTCTGCGGTGGTGATGAGCAGGAGCTTGGTGCCCCCGGAGAAGCGGTGGTGGGAGGCGTCGCGCCCCTAGCCGGCGATCCCGCCCAGGCCGGAGCGGTCCACCGTCACGCGGGAGGCCCCGCAGGGCAGCGGGGCGCCGTCCATCAACCGGGGTTTTTCCTGGTGGGTGGGGGCGGCGCGGGCCAGCCCCAGGGCGACGGCGAAGAGCACCGGGGCCAGGGCAGGACTTGGGCCACCGCGACGCAGACGAGTGCGGCGTCGGTGAGCAGCCGGGCCGGGCCGCGCCGCCGGGGTTGTTCGCGTGGTGGCAGGACGTGGTCGTCGGGATGGACGTGGAGTGCGGCGGGAAGGGCGTCCACGTCAGTCTCCACACACCGATCCTGGGCGTCCTTCGCCATGCCCGCAGGCGGTTCAGCGAACTCCCATCAACGATTTTCTAGGCCCCGGGGGTCCCGGCGCGGCCGGTGTCTGAGGCGTCGGCCGGCTCCACGCGGCCGGTGAGGCGCTCGTGGCGCTGCCGTGCCGCCTGCGGGCTGCCCAGACCGAGCCCGAACGCGATCTCCTGCCAGGTCATACCGCGGCCCCGCGCCATCTGGAGCAGCCCGCTCTCCAGAGCGTCGATGTCGGCGCGCACACGCGGCAGCAGGCTGAGCGCCGCCGTGACATCGGAGGCGTCCACCGGCGGCTCGTCCGGTTCGGGGATCCGGGAACCGCCGGCGAGATCGGCGACGCGGCGCACGGCGTCGAGCGGCTCCATGGGCATGCGCCGCTCGTCCCACCGCCGGCGGTCGGCGTGGGCGGCGTGGCGTTCGGTGATCCGGAACAGTGCGGAGTACTCGCGCCGCCGGCGGGCGTCGTCGGGGTCCGGCGGGCTGAAGGGGTCGTGGGATTCGCTCATGGCAGCACCTTCCCACACACAACAGTCGGTTTGCAACAGATTAATGTGAACAAAACATTGATGTCACCCTGTGCCCCGCTGCCCGTCACTCCGCGTGCGGCGCCACCAGCTCCTCCGTCGCCGCGGCGAGCCGGGCCGCCGCCTCGATCGGGAACAGCTCGTCCCGGACGTCGATCCGCGCGTGCATGGCGAACGCACTGAGCGGTTCAGCGGGGGGAGCGTCGAGGATTCCGAGGATCGGCGGGACCACCTCGGTGGCGGGTTTGGCCGCGGCCTTCTGCTGTTCGACGAACAGCCTGGTCGGAGCGTCGTACTCCCCGGCGAGCGCGGTCGACGTCCTCCCCGGGTGGAAGAGCACGTAGCGCACCGGGCCGGCACCGTGGCGCCGCGCGAACGCGACGCCGAGCAGGTCGTTGTACCGGCCCGTCACGGACATCGCCCGCCCGCCGTCGTACTCCCGGGCGGTCTGCAGGTCGTCCCAGTCGATCGGGGTCGCGTGGCCCGGCCCCGCCACGTTGAGGACCACCGGGGCCTCCGCCCGCTCCAGGGAGCCGAGCAGGCCGTAGCCGAGGAGCCACCGGCTCAGGTAGAAGAGCGCGAAGTTGTGCTCGAACCCCTCCGGCGTCACCCGCCGGTGCGCCTGGTAGAAGCGCGCACACAGGACCAGCCCGTCGATCACCGGGTGCGCCGCGGCCAACTCGCGGGCCACCCGCCGGTTCTCTGACACCAGGCTGAGATCGGCCGGCAGGAAGGAGGCACTGCCCGCCGAACCGGCCGCCTCCCGCAGCAGCCCGGCGCCCTTCGCCGGGTCGGTGCCGACCACCGCGACGTGGTCGCCGCGCCGGAGCAGCGCCCGGGCCACGGCGGCACCGATGCCGTCGGTGCCACCGGTGATCACGAACGTCTTACTGCTGGCCACACTGGCTCCTCACCAATACGGGGATGCGGGGGCCACTGGATCAGCCCGGCGCCCCGGCGCCGGCGTCAGGGCACGCCGAGCCGCACGGGGAACCCGCCCGGACCGGCGGGTGACCGGGACGCTCGGTCCGGGGCTGCACCCGACCACCCCTTACCTAACCGTAAACTCCACTGAACTAATGAGTTCAATCTAGCCGTCGGACTGGTTCAGCGCCACCTGGAAAGGCCGCGAGCTCCCACGGCCCGGCCGGGGCCGGGCCGCCGCACCCGTCAGGCGCGGGCTATCGGCCGGCTCCGTCGGCCCCGGCCGCCGCAGCGCGGTACGTGCCCGGCGTGATGCCGTAGCAGCGCGTGAACCACCGCGTCAGGTGGCTCTGGTCGGCGAAACCCGCGCGGGCCGCGGCCTCGGCGATGGCGGTCCCCGAGCCGAGCATCCGGCGCGCCGCGCGCAGCCGGAGCAGCCGCTGGTAGCCGCTCGGCGCCATGCCGTGGACGGCGTGGAACGCCCGGTAGGCGGCGAACCGGCTGCAGCCGGCGCCGGCGGCGAGGTCCGCCGCGGTGATCTCGTCGGTACCGGACTCCACCAGCAGCGCACGGACCCGCCGCGCGATGCGCACCGTCTCACGGCCGCCGGCCGGGCGCGCGGCGGCGGGGGGCCGGGTGGCGCCCCTGCGCACCATGGCGAGCACGGCCGCGGTCAGCGACTCCTCCCGGCGCAGCCGCCCCGCTCCGCCGAGCAGGTCGGTGTGCAGCCGACGCAGCGCCCCGGCCAGCACCGGGTCGTGGACGACCGGCTCGGCGAACAGCGGCCGAGCGCCCCGGCCTCCCGCCGCGTCGCCGAGCACGTCGGCGACGATCTCGGGGCCGATGTGCACGATCCGGTACGTGAAGCCGAGCGCGTCCGCGGCGCGCCCGTCGTGCGGGTCGTCGGGGTTGAAGGCCATCACCATGCCGGCCGCGCTGGTGCGCGCCGCCCCGCGGCACCGGAACGCCTGGGCCCCGCTCTCCGTGACGCCGAACGAGTAGCCGTCGTGGCTGTGCCGGTGGTAGACATGCCGCTCGAAGTGGGCGTGCATGGCCTCCAGCGGCAGGTCCGGCGACCGCCAGTAGCGTGTCCAGTCCTCCGCCATCCCCCCATTGTGACCGCACCAGCGTTCAAGACCGGGCGGCGGCCCCTCCCCCACCATGGCGGACATGCGTTTCGACACCAAGATGGCGATCGTGGTCCGGGAGGACCTGGCGGCCTGGCAGAAGCTGAATGTGACCGCGTTCCTGGCCGGCGGGGCCGGTTCCGACGTGGACTCCCTGGTCGGCAAGCCCTACGAGGACGGCTCCGGGAACCGCTACCTGCCGCTGATCGGCCAGCCCGTGGTGGTGCACTCCGCCGGAGCCGAGCAGCTGGCCCGGGCCTGGGAGCGCGCCGTGGCGCGCGGACTGCGGGTGGGCGTCTACACCGAGGAGTTGTTCGGCACCGACAACGACGAGGACAACCGTGCGGCCGTCCGCGCGGTGCCGGCCGAGGAACTGCGCCTGGTCGGCATCGCCGTGTACGGTCCTCGTAACTCGGTCGCGGCCGCGCTGAAGCGGCTGCCGCTGCACGGCTGAGCGCCTCGCCGGCCGTCCGTCCCGGGACGTCCAGGCGCCGGTCGTGCCGCGGGCGGCCGAGCGGCGGTGCGCGCCTGGGTTCCGGGAGGACGACATGAGCTGCTTCTTCCAGGTCGGCGGCCTCGTCCTCTGGAACCCCTCGAACACCGTGGCCCGGGTGTTCCTCGGGCAGGCGCGGACCCTCGCTCCGGTCGTGGGGCGCCGGTCGGGGCTGGGTGACATCGTCGAGGACGAATGCGAGGTGGACCTCACCGAGTTCGCCGGCTTGGTGGCCGCGGTGCTGGAGCTGTACCGGCGGTCCCCGCATCCCCTGCTGCGCGCGCTGCTGGACGGTTTCGTCCCTGTGGCGCTGGTGCTCCTGGAACGGGGCGGCGGCACGGCGCTCGGGAGCGTCGACGGAGCCGCGGCGTGGGCGGAGCCGGTCCGCGCTGCCGCGCGGTCGATGCCGCGCGGCTGACCGCGCCGCGTCTCCTGGTACGGCCGGGCGCCCGGCGGATCCGGCCGGCGTGCCGACGCCGGCCGGATCCGCGGTCAGCCGGCGAGGACCTGGCTGACCGGCAGCGAGGTGTCGGTGGCGAGGTCCAGCGTCGAGGGCGGCAGGCCCGCGGCGACGACCTCGGCGCCCAGGGCGGCGATCATCGCGCCGTTGTCGGTGCACAGCCGGGGCCGCGGGACCCTCAACTCGATGCCGGCCCGCGCGCAGCGCTCCTCGGCGAGGGCGCGCAGCCGGGAGTTCGCGGCGACGCCGCCGCTGATGACCAGGTGCTCCACGCCGTGCGCCCGGCAGGCGTCCACCGCCTTGCGGGTGAGCACGTCCACCACGGCCTCCTGGAAGGCCGCCGCGACGTCGGGGACCGACAGCGGGCTGCCCGAGCGCTCGCTCTCCTCGACCCAGCGCGCCACCGCGGTCTTCAGCCCCGAGAAGGAGAAGTCGTAGGTGCCGTCGCCCCACTTGCCGCGCGGGAACCGGATGGCCGAGGGATCGCCCTCCCGCGCCGCGCGGTCGATCGGCGGCCCGCCCGGATAGGGCAGGTCGAGCAGCCGGGCCACCTTGTCGTAGGCCTCGCCCGCGGCGTCGTCGACGGTGTCGCCCAGCAGCCGCACATCGGTGGCGAGGTCGCGGACCAGCAGCAGGGAGGTGTGGCCGCCCGACACCAGCAGCGCCACCGTCGGCTTGGGCAGCGGGCCGTGCTCCAGCTGGTCCACGGCGACGTGGCCCACGAGGTGGTTGACGCCGTACAGCGGCTTGTCCAGGGCGAGCGCGTACGCCTTGGCGGCCGAGACGCCCACCAGCAGCGCCCCGGCGAGGCCCGGCCCCGCCGTCACCGCGATGGCGTCGACGTCGGCGAGTTTGACGCCGGCGCCGTCCAGTGCCCGGTGCAGGGTCGGCGTCATGGCCTCCAGGTGGGCGCGGCTGGCGACCTCCGGCACGACGCCGCCGAACCGCGCGTGCTCGGCCACGCTGGAAGCGACCTGGTCGGACAGCAGTTCGCAGCCCCGGACCAGGCCGACACCGGTCTCGTCGCAGGACGACTCGATGCCCAGGATCAGCGGAAGGTCGGTGGTGCTCATGGTGCTCTCTCCTCGTCGGCCCGGGGGTCGTGCGGCGCCCGGGCGGCCGCGTCCTGTGCGGCGGGTGCCGAGCGGCGCATCACGATCGCGTCGGCTCCGGCGTAGTAGCCGCGCCGGACGCCCAGCTCCACGAAGCCGAACCGCTTGTACAGGTCCTGGGCGCGCGGGTTGTCCGAGCGCACCTCCAGGAAGACCTCGCGCACGCCGCGGCGCCCGGCCTCGGCGAGCAGTTCCGACAGCAGCGCGGTACCGACACCGCGCCCCCACCACGGCCGGCCGACCGCGATGGTCTGCACGTCGCCCTCCGGCGGAACCGCGCGCAGCCCGGCGTACCCGATCACCCGGGCGTCGTCGCCGCCCTCCACCGCGACCAGGTAGTGCCGGCCGGATGCGGTCAGCTCGTCGTGGAGCATGGCCTGGCTCCACGCGTCGCCGGGGAACAGCGCGGCTTCGAGTTCGATGACGCTGTCGAGGTCGGCGACCGCCATGGGCCGCAGCCGGTAGACCGGTGTCACGCGGGTCACGCCGCCTCCCTCACGCTCGCGCCGCGGGCCCGCGGACCGCCGAGACGCGCTTGGGCGCGCCCGGGACCTGGGCGTCGGGGCGGCGCAGGTAGAGCGGCCGGGGCTCCGGGAGTTCGGCGCCGGCGAGCAGCCGCAGGACGGCGACCTCGCCCAGGGCGGCCGCGGACGGGTACAGCGGCTCGGCGGCGTCCGCGTCCTGGCCGAAGACGTCCGCGTACAGCCGGGCGCCATGGCCGATCACCGGCAGGCCGTCCGCGGGCACGTCGGCGGGCCGGTCCACGGCGATGTCACCGACCCGCGTCGCGGAGTCGGCGTAGCGCGCCCAGAAGACCTCCTTGCGGCGCGCGTCGCTGGCCGCGATGAAGGGGGTGTCGCGGCCCGAGGCGTGCGCGATCGCGTCGAGGGTGGCGACCCCGTGGCAGGCGATGCCGAGCGCCTCGGCGAGCGCGTGCGCGGTGGCCAGCCCGACGCGCAGGCCGGTGTAGGGCCCCGGACCGATGCCGACGGCGATGTGGGTGAGGTCGGCCGGCGAGGCGTCGGCCCGGGCGAGGACGTCGCGGATGCCGGGGGCGAGCAGTTCGCCGTGCCGGCGGGCGTCCACGGCGGATGCCGCGGCGCGGATCCGCACGGCCGCGCCGTCGGGCTCGCAGACGGCGGCGGTGACGGCCGGGGTCGCGGTGTCGAAAGCCAGGAGAAGCACGGTCAACCAGCCTATTCCGCGGTGGGGAGTCGGTCGGCCCATCGGGCGCCGACACCGGTCACTCGGACGGTGCGGCTGTCGTCGGGGCGCCGGTCGATGGCGATCTCCAGGCGGTCCTCGGAGAGCTCCTCGGCCACGCCCTCGCCCCACTCGACGACGGTGACGGAGTCCGCGAGCGCGGCGTCGAGATCGAGGTCGTCGATCTCCTCCGGGCTGCCCAGGCGGTAGGCGTCCGCGTGCACGAGCGCCGGGCCACCGACCAGCGAGGGGTGCACGCGGGCGATGACGAAGGTCGGCGAGGTGACGGGACCGCGTACGCCCAGCCCCTCGCCGAGTCCCTGGGTGAACGTGGTCTTGCCCGCACCGAGCGGTCCGGACAGGATGAGCAGGTCGCCGGGGCGCACCCGGGCGGCGATCCGGCGGCCGAGCGCCCGCATGTCGGCGTCGGTCGCGGCCGTGACGACGGCGGTGTTCGCGACGGTGGTCTCGGTGGATTCGGTCATGGGCTCGCAGCGTCTGTTGTCGGCGGGACGCCGTCCGCGGCCGGCTCGGCCGGGACGGAGGGCGCCTCCGGGACGCCCGCGCGGCGCAGCAGGACCCGCAGCGCGTCGTTGACGACTGCCGGCCGCTCCATCATCACCATGTGCCCGGCCCCCGGGACCCGGACGAAGTCGGCGTCGGGGAGTGCCTCGGCGATGAGTTCGCTGTGTTCGATGGGCGTCATGCGGTCTCGGTCACCGCACAACACCAGGGTAGGCACATCCCGGAGCACCGCGTACGCCTCCTGCTTGTCGTGCTCGCTGAGCGCGGGCCAGAACTCGGTGAGCACGTCGGTGGGCGTCCGCCGGATCATCGTGTCGAGGTGGTCGACGAGGGCCGGGCTGACCGACCCGGCGCCGAAACCGAGCACGCGGGCGGACAGGAAGGACATCTCGGCGCCGAAGCGCCGGCTGTGGTCGAAGAGCGCGGGCCGCCAGGCGAGCGTGCGCATCACGGGCTCGACGGCGGCGTCGACCGCGCGGCCGAGGAGGGCGGGCAGCCCCAGCGTCACCTCGTTCAGCCGGCCGGAGGTGGCGATGAGCCCCACCCCGCGGACCCGCCCGCGGAACAGCTCGGGGTGCGCCTGGGCCAGCGCCAGGATCGTCATCCCGCCCATGGAGTGGCCCAGCAGCACCATGGGCCCGCCGGGCGGCACGGTCGCCTCGATGACGCGGTAGAGGTCGGCGCCGAGCTGGTCGATGGTGCTGTTGGCAGGCCGCCCGCGCCGCGAGCGGCCGTGTGAACGCTGGTCCCAGAAGACCCGGCGGCCGATCCCGGTGAGGTCGCGCCGCTGGTAGTGCCAGCAGTCCTGGTCGAGGGCGTAGCCGTGGCAGAACACGACGGTGGTCGCCGGGTCCTCGGGGCCGTCCACCTCGACGTGCAGCGGGACGCCGTCGTCGGCGACCACGGTCCCCACCGTGCCGCGCAGCGTGCCGAAGTCATCGCCGGACTCGGTCTCCTGCCCGCCGCGCAACCGGTAGACCAGCCACTTCTCGGCGGCGATGGCGGCCGCGGCGCCTCCGGCGATCAGGCCGGCTCCGCCGAGGACCGTGCCCGCGACCGCGCGGCCGATCCGGTTCGCACGCCTCACCTCGGATCCGGCCACTCCCCGTCTCCTCCCACGTAGCGGCGCGGGACGCGCTGCCCCACGCGGCAGACGATCTCGTAGGAGATCGTGTCCAGTGCCTCGGCCCAGTCCTGGGCGGTCGGCTCGCCCCCGTCGCCGGCGCCGAACAGCACCGCGGGCTCGCCGGCGCGCGCCTCGTCGTCGCCGATGTCGACGACGAACTGGTCCATGCAGACCGTCCCGGCGATGCGGCGCCGGCGGCCGGCGACGAACACGGGACCGACGTTGGTAGCCGCTCTCGGCACCCCGTCGGCGTAGCCGAGCGGCACCACGGCGAGCGTGGTGGGCCGGTCGGTGACGTAGCGGTGGCCGTAGGAGACCCCGGTGCCGGCGGGGACGCGCTTGACCACCGTGAGCGGCGCCCTGAGCGTCATCGCGGGCCGCAGCCCGGTTCCGGCCAGGTCCGGGATGGGGGTGAGGCCGTAGCCGGCGATGCCGGGCCGGACGAGGTCGAAGTGGGCGTCGGGGAGGGTGAGGGTGGCCGCCGAGTTGGCCATGTGCCGCACCTCGGGCCGCAGGCCGGCCTTCTCCGCGAGCGCGAGCGCGTCGTGGAAGGCGGTCAGCTGGGCGGCGATCGACGGGTGGCCCGGCTCGTCGGCCCGTGCGAAGTGGGAGAACACGCCGGTGACCCGGAGCAGCCCGGCGGCCTCGGCGCGCGCGGCGGCCTCGACCACGTCGGACCACTCGCCCGGTGTCACCCCGCCTCGGGACAGGCCGGTGTCGGCCTTGAGGTGCACCCGTGCCGGGCGGCCGGCGGCGCGGGCCGCCGCGGCGATCTCGTCGAGCCCCCACCGGGTGCTGACGCCGAGGTCGATGTCGGAGGCGACGGCCTCCCCCAGCGGCGTGCCGGGCGGGATGATCCACGCCAGGGTGGGCGTCCGGATGCCGGCGCGGCGGAGCTGCAGCGCCTCCTCGACGAGCGCCGTGCCGAGCCACGCGGCACCGGCCGCGACCATGGCGCGGGCGACCGGCACCATTCCGTGCCCGTACCCGTCGGCCTTCACGACGCCCATCACGTCGGCGTTGCGGGCGCGGTCCCGGAGCACCTCGATGTTGGTGCGGACCGCGCCCAGGTCCACCAGGGCTTCAGCGGTAGGAGGCATGATCTCCAGTGTGGCATGCGCGCGTGGGAACGCACCCGGAGAGGGCCGTCCGGAAGGCACGCGGCCGGTGGTCACCGGCCGTGCCGGAGCAGCCGGTCGACGCGGCGCGGCAGCGCCAGGCCGACGAGCGCGGCCGCGGCGTAGGGAATCTGCCCCGGGGCCAGGGCGCCGAGGAGTCCGCTGACGTTGCCACCGGGGTCGCGCAGGAAGTTCCGGGCGCTGGGATGCGACCGCGGCACCCCCCACCCGGTGAGCAGCAGCCCGAGCAGCGACGCCGCGGCGGCCCAGGCCCAGGGCTGGGCGTCCGCCGGTACGCCCGCCAGCCATTCGGCGGCCGCGCGTACCGACATCAGCGCGTAGCCGGCGCCGTCCTCGGGGACCGGGCCGGTGAGGGCCGGATGGGCGGCCGCGAGCGACGCGGCGGCGGCCGCGGCGGCGGCCTTGGGGCCGACCCCCAGCGCCGTGGCGATGCGGGCCTCGGTCTCGCTGAGTTCCGTGCGGGAGCCGCCGCGGCGCCAGGGCCGTCCGGCCGCGCGGGCGGCCCCCATCGCGAACTCCCGCCGCCGGCGCAGGAAGCGCCAGGTGCGGCAGAGCGTCGCGGGCCCGCGGCTCGCGGCGACGACCGTGATCGCGAGTTCGTGTGCGATCGAGGACAGGGTCTCGGCGAGCGTGACCGGGATCCGCGCCCACGCGAGCCCGAGCCTGCGGAAGACGGGGGCGATGTCGCCGGGGATCCGCACGCGGATGCGCACCGCGCGGCCGCGGGCGCGGCGCTGCAGTTCGGTGAGCGGCGCGAGGCCGGGCAGCCGCGGCGTGGCGTCGGCCGCCAGCCGGGCGAGCCGGTAGTCCATGACGACGGCGCAGACCAGCAGCAGGAGCAGCAGCCACCGGGTCGCGTTGCCCTGGCCGTAGAGGCGGAAGGCCAGGGAGGTGACCGCGGTCGGTTCGAGGCCGGCCAGCAGCGCGTTGAAGCTGAGGTGCTCCAGGGCGGCGGCCACCAGGGCGAGCGGCGGCAGCAGCCACAGCCACGCGCCGTAGCGCCGCCGGCCCACGACCGCCAGGCCGAGGGCGGCGCCGACCAGGCCGGTCGTCACGCCGTGGCCGGAGAAGCGCATGCCGGTCCCGGGCACGTCGATCCCGCCGGGCAGCAGGTGGAGGAGTCCGAGGCCGGCCGTGGCCGCGTCGCCGGGCCAGGCGAGCGCGGTGGCGCGCACCGCGGTCTCCGCCAGGTGGAACCCCGCACCGGCCGCGGCGGCCAGCAGCAGGAAGTCCACGGCGGCCATGCGGGCGAACCTGCGGCGGGCCACGAGCCAGAAGAGCGCCACCGGCGCCAGCTTGCCGATCTCCTCCACGGGGACGGCCACGTAGGCGTAGGCGTAGGGGTCCTCGGGCGCCAGGCCCAGCACGCCGGCCACCGCCTGCTCCACCAGCGCGATGGGCCACACGCACAGCGCCCCCAGCGCGAGCGTCCGCACCAGCGCCGCGAAGCCCACCGTGCGCGACCGGGCCAGCCAGGCGAGCTGGGCGAGCAGCCACAGCATGCCCAGCACCACCGCGGTGGCGGCCGGCAGGCCGGGCACGAAGACGGCCGCGAGCAGCAGCACGCCGACCATGGTCCAGCCGAGCACGCCGCGCAGCGTGCGCAGCACGGCCACCAGCCGGGGCGCGTCGGCGCGGATGGTGTCGACCTGGGTGTGGAGGCGCTCGGCGAGGTCCGGGCCGGGGCCCCGGGTGCCGCGTGCGTGCCGGGCACCCTGTTCCAGGCAGCCGTAGCGGTGCGCCGCGCGCAGCAGGTCGGTGTCGCGCTCGGCCCGGGCCTCCTCGGCGAAGGCGGCGCGGGCCTGGGCGATGTCGGAGCCGGCGAGGGCGCGCACGAAGTCGTCGGGGCCGGCGGCGACGGTCAGCGTCGTCGCGGTGACCAGCACCGCGGCCGAGGTGTCCTCGACCACCACGAGGAAGTCGGTCGGCTCGCCGCCCCAGCCGCGGATCAGCTCCACCAGTGCGGTGCGGTCGGCGGGGACCACGGTCACCGGCTCGTAGGCGTACTCGGCGCGGGTGCGGCAGACGAGCAGCCGGTCGACCCCCATGGCGTGGCCCGCGCGGATGACCGCGTCGATGAGCGCGGTGTCGCGGGAGGCGGTGAACGGGGCGGTGATCTTGCCGTCCGCCCGGATCCACCCCTCGTCGAACTCCGTGGCGTTGGCACAGACCCGCAAGACGAGGTCGCGGGTGAGCATGGCCTGTTCGTCCATAGCCCTCGTCTTCCCGTGGCTGGTTCCGGCGGAGCTCCGTCGCTCCGATGTCGGCGGGCGGCCGAGGCGGATCGCACCCCGGGAAGCGCCTACGTTATCGGGCGAGTGCGCGGCGGGGCACCCCTTCCCGGTCTCCCGGGCGGTAGCGGGGATTCCCGGATCAAGGTAACGGGTCGCCGGATCCGGCGGGCGGCTTTCCCCGTCGCGGGCGCTCCGCTCGGCCGGGCCGCGCGGCGCTTCGGCGGTAGGGTCGGTCGGGGCCAGCGACGAAAAGGCGGGGCGGGATGCATCCTGACGTGCGTGTCGCGGCGGGGGTCGACCTGCCGCGGACCGGCGGCGCCACCTGGGTGGTCGGCGCGGTGGTCCTCGACGACCGGGGCCGGGCCTTCGCGCAGCGCCGCTCCCCGGGGCGCCGGCTGTTCCCGGACTGCTGGGACATCGTCGGCGGCCACGTCGAGCCGGGCGAGACGGTCCTCGACGCGCTGGTCCGGGAGATCCGCGAGGAGACCGGGTGGCGGCTGACCGAGGTCCTCGCCGACCTCGGCCGGCTGGTCTGGACGCCGGAGGACGGGATCGAGCGGCACGAGGTCGACTACCTGGTGCGGGTGTCCGGGGATCTCTCCGCACCCGCGCTGGAACCTGAGAAGCACACCGCGTTCGTGTGGGCGACCGAGGCGGACCTCCCGATGCTGACCGTCCCGGGCGACCCGGGCGCGTCCTTCGTCGCCGACACGGTCGGGCGCGGCCTGCGCCGGGCCCGCGAGCTCGCCGGCTGACCCGGGGCGGCACCGGCCGCGTCCCTCCGGAAGATCAGCAGGAAGATCATCCACGGTCTTCGGCGCCCGCAGGCGGGGGGTTGCGCGCGTCCTCGCACGGGTACGTCCACGCATTCCTTTACCCGCCCGGCCCGCCCGCGCCTCCGGATCGGGAGGCCGTCCGGCGGCGGCTCGGCCCCCGGATCCCGGCAGCCGCCCGGGGAAGCGCGCCGGTCTCCCGATCCCGCACCTACCAAACCCGGCATTTCGCACCGTTCAGCCAGGTCAACGGCGGTTTAAGGACGAACCGGTCATCTTTAGCGATCGCACGACTGCGCACTGTTTCTATTTGAGGTCTCCGGAGCGAGCATGGGGATGGCTCAAGGGCAACGCACCGACCAGGGAGTACGCCGGAGCGGAGCCCGGGAGAGGAGCCTGACCTGGCAAGGCGCCAGGTCACTTTTCCGGAGGGGGAACAGTTCACATGTACAAGACTCTGCGTCGACTCGTTGTCGCCGGCGTGATCGCTCCGGCCCTGGTCCTCGGGGCCCCGGCCCTCGCCATGGCCGACGACTTCTCCAAGTTCGACGCGGCCAAGACCTTCGCCGGGCCGAGGGGGGCGGGCACCTGCCACATCAAGTCGCACGCCCACACCGGCCACCACCACCACAAGGGCAAGCACGGCCACCACGGCTGGGACGGCGAGCGCCGCGACGGAGGCCACCACGACGGCCACGGCGGTGACAGCTCCTCGTTCGACGAGCGCTTCACCTTCTCCGGGCTGAAGGGCGCCAAGTCGGGCCACGTCCACAGCCACGCCCACACGGGCCACGACCGGCACCACCACCACAAGCACGACAAGAAGAAGGACTGGTAACACCGGAACCGGGATCAGGGCGACTGGGGGCACCACGCGAGGCCGTCAAGGTCTCGGGCCGGGGAAGGGGCTCCGAGACCGGCCGGTTCAGCCGGCCGGCCCACCGCCGACCATCGACCAGTCGCCACCCGCCAGGTGCCGCCGCCGGACCCCGTCCGGCGGCGGCACCGCCGTGTGCGGCCCCGGTGCTCAGCCGCCGCGCACCGAGCGCTCCGCGGCCGGAATCGCCTCCAGCAGGTCCGACGCCGAGATCGGCGCTCCCGCGTGGGCGAGGCGAGCGGCGCGGCCGTGCAGGTAGGCACCGCACACCGCGGCCGGCCGCGGCGCCAGGCCGCTCGCCAGGAAGGCCCCGATCAGACCGGAGAGCACGTCCCCGGTCCCCGCCGCCGCCAGCAGGGGGGTCCCCGTCGGGTTGACCGCCACCGGTCCCGCCGGGTCGGCGATCACCGTGGTCGACCCCTTGAGCAGCACCGTGCAGCCGTACTCGGCCGCCGCCCGCGTCGCGTGCTCTAGGCGGCGCTCCGCGATCCCGGCGGGCTCGGTGCCGGGAAGCAGCCGGGAGAGCTCGGCCGCGTGCGGGGTGAGGAGGGTCGGCGCCGTCCGGTCGCGCACCAGGTGCGGCCGGCGCGCCAGCAGCGTGACGGCGTCGGCGTCGAGGAGGACCGGTAGCTCGGTCCCGAGGACCGCCTCCAGTTCCGCCTCCGCCGCCGGGTGCAGCCCTCGTCCGGGACCGACCACCCACGCCGCCACCCGGCTCGGCAGCGCGGCGGCGGGGTCGGCCGGGTCCTGCGGCGACGTGACCGCCTCTGGCCACCGCCCCACCACCGCCGCGGCGACCGCCCGCTGCCCCACGTAGCGGACCATGCCCACCCCGCCGCGCAGCGCCCCGCCGACGGCCAGCACCGCGGCGCCCCGGAAGCGGTCGCTTCCGGCCGCCACGGCCAGCACTCCGCGCCGGTACTTGTCGGTCTCCGCGCCCGGGCTCGGCAGCAGCGCGGCCACGTCCGCGTCCTGCGGCGCCTCGACCCGGGCGGCCGGCAGCCACGGGGCCAGCCCGATGTCGACGAGCTCCACCACTCCGGCGTACCCGGCCCCGGGGTCGACGAGCAGGCCCGGCTTGTGGGTGCCGAAGGCCACGGTGACGTCGGCGCGCACCGCCGGCCCGGCCACCGCGCCGGTGTCGGCGTCGATACCGCTCGGCAGGTCCACCGCGACCACCGGGGCGGCGGCCTCGGACGCCTGGTGGGCGAGCGTGGCGTGCGGCTCCCGCAGGCCGCCCCGCCCGCCGATGCCGACGAGCCCGTCCACGACCACATCGGCCGCGGCCAGTTCGGCGCCGGCGTCGGCGAGGCCCACCGCGCGGCCGCCGGCCGCGCGCAGCGCCGCGAGCCCCGCCGCGTGCGGGCGGGAACCGACCGGGACCGCGCGCACGGCGGCGCCCCGGCGGGCCAGCCGCGCCCCCGCGAACAGCGCGTCGCCGCCGTTGTCGCCGCTGCCGACGAGCAGCACCACCCGCGAGCCGTAGACCCGCGGCAGCACGCGGGCGACCACCGCCGCCAGTCCGGCGGCGGCGCGCGCCATGAGCGCCCCCTCGGGGAGGCGCGCCATGAGCGCCTCCTCGGCACTGCGTACCGTCTCCACCTCGTGTGCCTGCCGCACGGCGCCTCCACCTCGTCTGACGTCCTCGGGCGAACGGGCGGCCGCCGCGGCGCGCGGCGGCCGGCACGGCCCCGCGCCTCGAACCGCCCCCCGTCGGAGCATGCCGCACCCGCCGGCCGGGCCACCACCTCCCCACGCCGGGGACCGGTCCGAGCGGGCTGCCCCGTGCTACCGCGATGTTCGCGAATCCCACGAAAAGCCGCACGGCACCGATGCCGGTGCCGCTGGGCGCACCGCCCGGCCGGCCGCCCGTACCGCCTGTTCAGCCGCACTCCCGCCCTCCCCGTGCCGGTCCGGACGGCGGTCGCGTACGGTCGGAGGCGGACGGCCGCCCCGCTGCCGCGCGCCGGGCAGGCGTTCGACACTGATTTACTTTCTCCAGCCCAAAAAGTCAGGATTTTCAGGCACCGAAGAGCAGCACGGGACTCTCCCCATGACCTATACCGACGACCGCATCGCGGCCGAGGCCGGACTCACCGACCGTGTAGCCCTCCTGCAGAACGCCATGCACAAGCTCGGCGCGGACGTCATCCGGCTGCAGACCCAGCTCACCGACCTCGCGTCCGCGCCCGCGCAGCGGACGGAGGAGGAGCCGCCGGCGGCGACACCGTTCATCTTCAACCTGTCCCGTGACGCCTACCGCGGGGAGCTCTCGGCCCTGGTCGCCTGGGTGGACGACTTCCTGGTGCCCGTCTACGTCGGCCCGGACCCGGGCTGGTGCCCGGTGTGGTGGGAGCACCACGAGGCGGTCGGCCGGCTGCACGCGCTGCGGCTCGCCTACCAGGAACTCACCGACACCGCCGCCGCGGGCGGCTCCGGGCCGGGGCGGTGGCACCGCGACCACCTCGACCCGACGCTGGACCGGCTGCGCGCCCCGGGCGGCCCGTTCGCCGCGTGCCTGTCGCCGGCCGGGCACCGCATCGAGCGCCGCCAGTCCCGGTTCGCCTAGCGCGGCACCGCGAACCGGTCAGGCGCGGATGACGTGCGGGACGAAGGAGGAGGAGTCGTCGGTGATCAGCCCGGATGTCTCACGGATGCCCAGCCCGGCGGACTCGTCCCCCACGACCCAGGCACCGAGGACCGGGTGCTGCCCCTCGAACGCGGGCAGCGGGGCGAACGCCTGGAAGACGTACCCCTCCGCCCCGTAGCCGCCCGCGGTCCGGGCGATCTCCCCCTCGGGCGTGACGATCCGCATGCTCGCGCCTTCGCGGCCGAGCAGCGGCTTGGCGACATAGGAGGTGAGCGGGCCGGGGTCCCCCAGCCGGGCCGGCAGCAGGTTCGGATGGCCGGGGTACATCTCCCACAGGACCGCCAGGAGCGCCTTGTTCGAGAGCACCATCTTCCAGATCGGCTCCACCCACGGCAGCGCTTGGAGCTGCTGCATGATGAGCGGGCCGAACCGGTCGTGCACCAGCCACTCCCACGGGTACAGCTTGAAGACCGCGGTGATGGCGTGCTCGCGCAGGTCCACGAACTCCCGTGCGGTGTGGTCCCACCCGATGTCCTCCAGCGCGATCCCCGTCACGGGCAGCCCGGCCTGCTCCGCCGTCTCCTGGAGGTAGGCGGTGGTGAGCGCCTCCTCGCCGGTCTCGTCCTCGTTGGTCCAGGCGAAGTGGACCGCGCCGTCACCGGGCAGCCGCGAGCGGAGCTCGGCCCAGCGGTCGACGAGGCGCTCATGCAGTGAGTTCCACTGGTCGCCGCCGGGGAACCGGTCCTGGAGCCAGTGCCACTGCACGATGGCGGCCTCGACGAGGCAGGTGGGGGTGTCGGCGTTGTACTCCAGCATCTTCGGCGGACCCGCGCCGTCGTAGCGGAGATCGAACCGCCCGTAGACGTGGGAGTCGCGGCGCTGCCAGGATGCCCGGATCCACGGGGCCACCCACTCCGGGATCCCGAACTCGGCGAACCGGTCCTCGGCCACGACGTGCTCGACCGCCGCGAGGCACATCTCGTGCAGCTCCTCGACCACGCGCTCCAGCCGCAGCACCTCGTCGAGCTCGAACTCGTAGTACACGGACTCGTCCCAGTAGGGCCGCGCCAGGTGCCCGGGGTGCACCGCCCGGTGGAAGCCGAGGCCCTGCGCCTCGACGATCTCCGCCCAGCCGGGGCGGACCGGAATCCCGCTGCGCCGGATCACGCGCTCAGCCCCCGACCGTGCCGCTGTCGCCGCGGCCGCCCACGCCGCCGCGCTGGATGGTGGTGCCGCGCTCGGTCCGGATGGTGACCCCGCGCGGCCGGGAGATGCTGCCGCCGCTGACCCGGCCGTTGCTGACGGTCCCGCCGTAGTAGTAGTGGTAGCCGCTGTAGCCGCTGCCCCCCTGGTAGCCGCTGGATCCGGAGCGGTCGTCGCAGTCGTCGTCGACGCGGTACTCGTAGCCGTACTCCGAGGAGGGCGAGGGGGTCCGGTCCGCCGGTTCCGTGGGACGCCCGGTGCGTTCGTCGCAGTCGACCGTGTAGCTGGCCGGGCGGCTTCCGTCGCAGTTGTCCTCGTCGACGACCCGGTAGCCGCCGGTGGAGCCCCGGCTGTCCCGGTCCACGCAGTAGGCGGTGACGGTCCGGCTGCCGGTGCCGCTGGTGCTGCCGCACCCGGCCACCGCCAGCGACAGTGCGCCCACCGCGCCGATCACGACCACTGAGGAACTCCGCCGTCGCGGCCTCTCCGCGGGTGCCATTCCCGTCCTCCCCCTCGCGCGTCCGGACCCCTCGCGCCGCCGGGGGGCCGGGGCCGCGCCGACGCGTCCCCGCCGGCTCCCGGGCGGCGTGTTGCGCCATTGGACGCCTCCGGGAACCGCCACGTTCCCGACAAGGCGCCATGAATCAAACGGAAGCCGGACCCGGCCGCGGAGACAGGCGGAACGCCCGGCTCCGCCGTCGCGTCAGGTCTTGCGGAGCCGGACGCGCTGCACCCGGTGGTCGGCGCCCTTGTACAGCACGAGCGTGGCCCGTCCCCGGGTGGGCGCGATGTTCTCGACCAGGTTGACCTCGTTGATCGTCCGCCAGGTGTTCATGGCGAACTCACGGGCCTCGGCGTCCTGGACGCTGGTGGCGATCGCGTGGAAGTAGGAGCGGGGGTCCTCGAAGCGGGTCCGGCGCAGCTCCAGGAACCGGTCCAGGTACCAGGAGCGGATGTGCTCGACCTTGGCGTCCACGTAGATGGAGAAGTCGAAGAAGTCGGCGACCGCGAGGTGGCCCGGGGAGGGCGGCTGCAGCACGTTGATGCCCTCGACGATGAGGATGTCGGGCCGGTGCACGGTCTGCACGGCACCCGGCACGATGTCGTAGGCGAGGTGGGAGTAGACCGGCAGCTCCGTCTGCGCGGCGCCGGCCTTCATCGCCGACACGAAGCGCACCAGCGCCCGCCGGTCGTAGCTCTCCGGGAAGCCCTTGCGGTTCATGATGCCGCGCTCCTGCAGCACCGCGTTGGGGTAGAGGAAGTTGTCGGTGCTGACGAGTTCCACGTTGGGGTGGTCCGGCCACTGGGCGAGCAGCGTCCGCAGCAGCCGGGCGGCCGTGGACTTGCCCACGGCGACACTGCCGGCCACCCCGATCAGGAACGGCATGGGGCGGTCGGCATCACCGAGGAAGCTGCGCACGGCGGCGTGCCGCTGCCGGGTGGCGTTGACGTAGAGGTTGAGCAGCCGGGACAGCGGCAGGTAGATGTCGCGCACCTCGTCCAGCGACGTGGGGTCGGCCGTCCCGCGGAGCACATCCAGCTCCTGCTCGGTCAGGGACAGCGGCGTCGCCGCACGCAACGCCGCCCAGGCCGGACGGTCCAGCTCCACGTACGGCGTCGAAAATCCGTTCTTCGTCGCATGAGACACGATTGCCCACCCTAGACGGTGTGCTCCGGGGGCCGGCCCACCGGCCCACCGGGCTGCCGCCTCCCGCCGGACGGCCCGTCCCGCCGACATCATCGGCGGCCGCCCGCACCCGCCGCGGCGGCCCGACGGGGGCGGCACCCAAGAATTTTTTCGCCCCCTCGCCGCCCCGCCGTGCGGCGGGGTGGCGAGGTCCGGGGCCCGCTCGTGACGTGCGGCGGCGGGCCGCCGCTCCCCCTGTGGTCTATACCGCCACCTGCGAAAATCCCGAATGGACTAGTACCCCGGAGGGCTGGAGAACCCCCCGTGATTGGCTACTCTGGCGCTCATGTGCGGAATCGTTGGCTACGTCGGGCCAAAACCGGCGCTTGAGGTCGTCGTGGACGGTCTTGCCAGACTGGAGTACCGCGGATACGACTCCGCGGGCGTCGCCGTCCTCTCCGGCGGCAGGCTGGAGACCGAGAAGCGGGCCGGAAAGCTCGCCAACCTGCGGGCGGCGCTGGAGCGGACTCCGCGCACCGCCGACGGGATCGGGATCGGGCACACCCGCTGGGCCACGCACGGCGCACCCACCGACGTCAACGCCCACCCCCACGTCGACAATGACACCCGGGTGGCCGTCATCCACAACGGCATCATCGAGAACTTCGCGTCGCTGCGCCTCGAACTCGAGGAGAGCGGCTGCAAGTTCAGCTCCGAGACCGACACCGAGGTGGCCGCCCACCTGCTCAGCCAGGAGCTCAGGGAGCGCGGCGACGGCGACCTCCCCGCCGCCATGCGCGCGATCTGCCGTCGGCTGGAGGGCGCGTTCACGCTGGTCGCGCTGAGCGTGGACGACCCGGACCTCGTGGTCGCCGCACGCCGCAACTCCCCGCTGGTCGTCGGCCGCGGCGAGGGCGAGAACTTCCTGGCCAGCGACGTCGCCGCCTTCATCGCGCACACCCGCGACGCCGTCGAGCTCGGGCAGGACCAGGTGGTGGAGCTGCGCCGGGACTCGGTGGTCGTCACCGACTACGACGGCAACCCGGCGCAGGTGCGCGAGTACCACGTGGACTGGGACGCCTCGGCCGCGGAGAAGGGCGGCTACGACTACTTCATGCTCAAGGAGATCGTCGAGCAGCCGCGCGCGGTCGCCGACACCCTCCTGGGCCGGGTCGGTGTGGACGGCACCCTCACGCTGGACGAGATGCGGCTGACCCCCGCCGACCTGCGCGACATCGAGAAGATCGTCATCATCGCGTGCGGGACCTCCTACCACGCGGGACTCATCGCCAAGTACGCGATCGAGCACTGGTGCCGCATCCCGTGCGAGGTCGAGGTCGCCAGCGAGTTCCGCTACCGCGACCCGATCCTGGACCGCCAGACGCTGGTGATCGCCATCTCGCAGTCCGGCGAGAGCATGGACACCCTCATGGCGGTCCGCTACGCGCGCGAGCAGCGCGCCCGGGTGCTGGCCATCTGCAACGTCAACGGCTCCACCATCCCGCGCGAGGCGGACGGGGTGCTGTACACGCACGCCGGGCCGGAGGTCGGCGTCGCCGCGACCAAGACGTTCCTCACCCAGCTGGTGGCCTGCTACCTCGTCGGCCTCTACCTGGCCCAGGTGCGCAACCTGAAGTTCGGTGACGAGATCAACGCGATCATCGAGCAGCTGGCCAACATGCCGGACCAGGTCGAGCGGGTGCTCGCCACCGTCGAGCCGGTCCGCGAACTCGCCCGCTCGCTGGCCGACAGCGAGACCGTGCTGTTCCTCGGCCGGCACGTGGGCTACCCGGTGGCCATGGAGGGCGCGCTCAAGCTCAAGGAGCTCGCCTACATGCACGCCGAGGCGTTCGCCGCCGGCGAGCTGAAGCACGGCCCGATCGCGCTGATCGAGGACGGGCTGCCCGTGGTGGTCGTGGTGCCGTCCCGCGAGGGGCGCGGCGTCCTGCACGACAAGATCGTGTCCAACATCCAGGAGATCCGCGCCCGCGGCGCCCGCACCATCGTGATCGCCGAGGAGGGCGACGAGGCGGTGCGGCCGTTCGCCGACCAGTTGATCGAGATTCCGGCGGTGCCCACGCTGCTGCAGCCGGTGGTGGCCACGGTGCCGATGCAGGTGTTCGCCTGCGAACTGGCCCTGGCCAAGGGCAACGACGTGGACCAGCCGCGCAACCTGGCCAAGAGCGTCACCGTGGAGTGACCGCGGTCGGTGCCCCGCGGGGCGCGCGAGCGGCGGGGCGGGTCCGGACGGGCCCGCCCCGCCCTCGTCTGCCCTGGGTGCCGGGTGGTCCGGGAGGACCGCCGTGCCGCTCCGGCGACCGCGCCATCCCGACGAACCGGACAATGCCCACGTACACCGCCACGGCCACGTAACGTATCCATGACATCGCTCTGCGCACCCGGAGTGAGAGGACACGCACATGGACCGGCTGCGGCGGGGCGGCACCGCGGCCGCCGGCGCGGTGCTGCTCGGCACCGCCCTCGTGGCCTCCGCGGCGGCGGCCCCCGCGACGGGGATCGGCGACCGCTACTTCCCCGACTACGGCAACCCCGGGTACGACGTCACCCACTACGACCTGCGGCTCGACTACGAGCCCTCGACCGACTGGCTGTCCGGCACCACCACCATCCGCGCCACCGCGACCCAGGACCTCGGCCTCCTCACCCTGGACTTCCTGCTCGACGTGGAGTCGGTGCGGGTCAACGGCGCGGTCGCCGAGCACCGGTCCGACGGCGACCACAAGCTCGTCATCGTCCCGGAGCGCCCTGTCGCCGCCGGCCAGCCGCTCACCGTGGTGGTCCGCTACGCGGACGCCCCCTCACGTATCACCCGCCACGGCGGCACCTCCTGGTACCGCACCGCCGACGGCGCGGTCGCCATCGGCGAGCCGGAAGCCGCCTGGTGGTGGTTCCCCAGCAACGACCACCCGAGCGACAAGGCCGGCTACGACGTGCACGTGACCGTCCCCGAGGGCACCCAGGTCGTGAGCAACGGCATCCTCACGGGGACCACCGTCCGCAACGGCCGGGTCAGCTACGCCTGGCGGCAGGCCGCCCCGCAGGCCAGCTACCTCGCGACCGTGGCCATCGGCCGCTTCGAGCCGCGGACCGGACGCACCTCGGAGGGCCTGCCCGTCGCCAACGCCTACGACGTGTCGCTCGGTGCGGAACTCGGCGCGGCGCGGGACAGCATCGAGCGCACCGCCGAGATCGTCGAGTGGGCGGCCGAGCTGTACGGTCCGTACCCGTTCGACTCCGCCGGCGGCATCGCGACCGCGGCGGACGTCCACTTCGCGCTGGAGGCGCAGACCCGGCCGGTGTACCCGCCCAAGTTCTTCCGGAGCGGCGCCAACACCTACATCGTGGCGCACGAGATCGCGCACCAGTGGTTCGGCGACAGCGTCTCGGTGTCCAGCTGGGCCGACATCTGGCTGAACGAGGGGTTCGCGACCTACACCGAGTGGATGTGGTCCGAGGACGAGGGCGAAGGCACCGTACGGGAGCTGGCCGACTGGGTCTACCACCTGCACCCGGCGGACGACGAGTTCTGGAACGTCCCCCCGGGGGACCCGGGGGTCAGCCGGCTGTTCGCGCCCGCGGTGTACCAGCGCGGCGCCCTGGCGGTCCACGCGCTGCGCAACGCGGTCGGCGACGCGCTGTTCTTCGAGATCGTGCGCGCCTGGCTCGCCGAGCACCGGTACGGCAACGCCGGCATCGCCGACTTCATCGAGCACGCGGAGCGCACCGCGGGCACCGACCTGAAGCCGCTGTTCGACACCTGGCTGTACACGAGGGGCCGACCCGGGGAGGACGCGGCGCGGCGGGCCGGCATCGACCCCCGGGCGGTCCCAACGGAACCCGCCTCGTGGGCCAAGATCAAGGATCCCGACCAGCCGACCCGCCGGCCGTGACGGCGGCGCGCCGCGCCCCGGCGCGCCGCCGCCCCCCGTCAGCCCAGCGCCGCGCGCACCACGCCCGCCAGGCGGTCGGCGACCTCGTGGGCCTGCGTCTCGGCCGCGGCCTCCACCATGACGCGGATCATCGGCTCGGTGCCGCTGGGACGGATGAGCACCCGGCCCTGGTCGCCGAGTTCGGCCTCGGCCGCGGCCACGGCCGCGGCGATCTCCGGTGAGCTCGCCGCGCGGCTCTTGTCCACGCCGCGCACGTTCACCAGCACCTGCGGCAGCCGGGTCATCACCTTGGCCAGTTCCGCGAGTGCCAGCCCGCGGCGGCTCATCGCGCCCAGCAGGTGCAGCCCGGTCAGCAGGCCGTCGCCGGTGCTCGCGTGGTCCAGCAGCACCACGTGCCCGGACTGCTCGCCGCCGAGCGAGTGACCGCCGGCGCGCATGGCCTCCAGGACGTAGCGGTCGCCCACCGGGGTCTCCAGCACGGTGATGCCCGCGGCGCGCATCGCGAGCTTGAGTCCGAGGTTGGACATGACCGTGACGACGAGGGTGTCCCCGGCCAGCCGCCCGGCCTCCTGGAGCTCCAGGGCGAGGATGGCGAGTATCTGGTCGCCGTCCACCACGCTGCCGTCCGCCGCGACCGCCAGGCAGCGGTCCGCGTCGCCGTCATGGGCGATCCCGGCGTCGGCACCGTGCTCACGCACCGCGGCGCGCAGCGTGTCGAGGTGGGTGGAGCCGCAGCCCTCGTTGATGTTGAGGCCGTTGGGCTGGTCCCCGATGGTGATCACCTCGGCCCCGGCGCGGCGCAGCGCCTCGGGGCCGACCTCGTGGGAGGCGCCGTTCGCGCAGTCGAGCACGACCTTGAGGCCGTCCAGGTTCTGCGGCAGGGTCGAGACGACGTGCCGGATGTAGCGCTCGGCGCCGTCGGCGGCGTCGGTGACCCGGCCGACATCGGCGCCCACCGCCGACGTCACCGGCTGCCCGAGACGCGCCTCGATCGCGTCCTCGACGGTGTCGGGCAGCTTGTGGCCGCCGCGGGCGAAGAACTTGATGCCGTTGTCGGGCGCCGGATTGTGGCTCGCCGAGAGCATGACGCCGAAGTCGGCGCCCAGCTCGTCGGTGAGGTGGGCCACGGCCGGGGTCGGCAGCACACCGAGCCGGACGACGTCCACGCCCGCGCTCGCCAGGCCCGCGACGACGGCCGCCTCCAGGAACTCCCCGGACGCCCGCGGGTCGCGGCCGACGACGGCGAGCGGCCGCGGCCCCTCCCGTTCCCCGTCGGTCAGCACCTGCGCGGCGGCGGTAGCCAGATCCAGCGCCAGCGACGCTGTCAGGTCGCGCCCCGCGACCCCTCGGACTCCGTCAGTACCAAACAGCCGAGCCACCAACGAATCGCCCCTTAACTCAACGAACCGGACTGCCAACCTGCATGCACATGAAAGACGACGAACACCGGCGGCCGGATGTCGGGCCCCGTCCGCCGGCACCGGAAACGGCTACGGCCCGCTCGGACCACCCGTTCGCGATGACGGGCGGCCGGCGGGCCGTAGCTGCGAGCCGATGGACATCGGCAGGGAGGACCAGGCGGTTCCGGTTACCGCTTGGAGTACTGCGGAGCCTTGCGCGCCTTCTTGAGACCGGCCTTCTTCCGCTCGACCTTGCGGTCGTCGCGGGTGAGGTGGCCAGCCTTCTTCAGCACGGGGCGGTTGTTCTCGCGGTCCTGGTCGGCGAGGGCCCGCGCGAGACCGTGCCGGAGGGCACCGGCCTGGCCGCTGGTGCCGCCGCCGTTGAGGCGGGCGAAGACGTCGTAGGCCTCTTCGAGACCCAGGGCGACCAGCGGCTCCTTGATGAGCTGCTGGTGGACCTTGTCCGGGAAGTAGACCTCGAGCGGCTTGCCGTTGATCTTCCACTCGCCGGAGCCCGGCGCGATGCGGACGCGCGCGATGGCGCGCTTGCGGCGCCCGGTGCCCGCCGCGGGACCGGCGGCGACCGGCGCGACCCCGTAGCCAGGGGCGTCCGGAGTCTCGCTGGTGTACTCGGCGGGGAACTCCTCGGGGTTGTCCTCGAAGGACACATCCGGGTTGACGTCTTCGGTACCGGTGGGCTCGACCACGGTTCTCCTCGTACTTCCTTCAGTCTCGCGAACGCCTAGGCCGGCTGCTCGATCTTCGTGATTTCGAACGGCACCGGCTTCTGGGCCTGGTGCGGGTGCTCCGCGCCGGCGTACACCTTCAGCTTCTTGGCCATCTGGCGGCCAAGGGAGTTCTTCGGCAGCATGCCCTTCACGGCCTTCTCGATGGCGCGCTCGGGGTGCTTGGCGAGGAGCTCGCTGTAGGCGACGGAACGCAGACCGCCGGGGTAACCGGAGTGCCGGTAGGCCCGCTTCTGCTCCAGCTTGTTACCGGTCAGCGCCACCTTCTCGGCGTTCACGACGATCACGAAGTCGCCGGTGTCGATGTGCGGAGCGTAGTACGGCTTGTGCTTGCCTCGGAGCAGCGTGGCGACGTGGCTGGCCAGCCGCCCGAGCACGAGATCGCTGGCGTCGATGACGTGCCACTGACGCTGGACATCGCTGGGCTTAGGGCTGTATGTGCGCACGATCGTAAGCCTTCGTCTCAGTCGGCGGGGTCCATCCCCGCGAACGGAGATGGGGAACTCGTATTACTGGCCCGGACCGCCCGCTGCGGCGGACCAGCCCGGTGGTTGGGTGCGCGGACGATGATGCGTGATCGGCACCCAACGAGAAGGTGTGGGAACCCACGGCAACTCAACGCACAACGACGGAGCATCATACCGACCGGATGCGCCACAGGTCAAAACGACCCATGATCATATTCCATATCGCCCATGGGCTGGCATGTGGCCGCACCGCGATCCGTGATGACTCCACACTCATTATGCCTTGTCGGATGAGTGCTTCCGCCATGCCGAGGACGACCGGCGCCGCGTCGCGCGGAAACCGGCCGGAGGCAGCCGTCGTGGGGGGACCAGGGCCGGCGCCCGATCCCGCGGGCGCCGGGGCGGGACCGGACGCATATCATCGCCTGGACAGCGATGGCGCCGGGCTCCGCGAGCACCGTGCGAGCATAGCGGGTCCGCGGGCGCGCGGGGCGGCCCAGGACGAACGGCTCGCGCGCGGAGCGGCTATCCTCAGCCCACACGGCCGGTTCCACCGGTCCCGCCCCGCCTGATCCCGACGAGACCGGTCAGCCGCCGTTCTCCCGATCCCCGCCGCCGTACCCGGTGGCCTCAGCGTCGCAAGGTCGATCACGGGGAAAACGGGCAGCGCCCGATCGATCGCCCTCATCCGCCTCCTCGGCCCGTCCGGACGGCCCACCGCGCCGCGCCCGCCTCCGCGGCCGACCGCTCCTCCGGCCGCTCGCCGAGAGGCGGGAGAACCACAGCCGCCGCCCATGGACAGTCTCCGGAGTTCTCCCATCGCACCGCATCCGAATGAGCCGCAGGACGGCCGTCCCGGCCCCGCCGGGCACCCACCGTCACCCGTGAACGCCGACCAGGCCGGCCGGCGGCAGAGCGCCCCCTGGGACGACCTCTTCGCCGCCGACCCGCCGCCGGCCGGCCTGGTCGGCGTTCACGGGTGACGGTGGGTGCCCGGCGGGGCCGGGAC
>NZ_QEIO01000076.1 GCF_003336425.1 Marinitenerispora sediminis
GGGGAGCGTTGCCGCGGTCAGGAACCGGCCGTGGCGCTGTTCCACGGTGAGTTCGCCGCCCTGCGCCGCCAGCCGCTCCCGAAGCGTGGCGAGTCCGCTGAGCCTGGGAGCCTGCGCCTCACGCACCCCGTCGTTGTCGACGGAGATACCGGTCTCCGAGAGGGTGATCCGCACCTGCTCGGCGTCGGCATGGCGCAGGATGTTGGTCGTCGTCTCCCGCAGGACCTGGCCGAGCAGTTCGCCGGCGTGGGCGTCGACCTCGGCCTCGCGGTCGAGGTGCACGCGGATGCCCGCGGCCTCGAAGAGGTTCTTGGCGTTCTCCAGCTCCGCGGACAGGTTGAGCCGCCGCTGCGCGTAGGCGAGCTCCCGGGTGCGGGAGATGGTGTCGCCGACCAGGGCGTGCACCTCGTGCAGCTCCCGGTCCACCTGTTCGATGTCGCTGTGCAGCAGCTTCCGGGCCAGCGCGGTCTTCAGTTTCACGACATGGAGGGTGTGGCCCTGGATATCGTGCAGGTCGCCGGCGAAACGCACCCGCTCCCGCATGACGGCCATCTCCGCCTCCCGCTCCCGTGCCCGCTCCAACTCACCCATGAGGCCGTGGACCGCGTAGACGAGCATGGTGAGGATGACTCCGCCCGCCACGATGCACAGCGCGACGAGGACGTGCCGGACCAGGACGTCGACCACGTCCTCCCGCGCCACCGTCAGTTTCACCGCGACCACGGCGACCGTGAAGGCGGCGATCCCCGCGATCGCCGCCCGGCGGTGGCGCGGCAGCTCAAGGACGATGATGGTGGCGACGATGGCGAAACCGTAGGACGGCACCGGGGAGTCCGCCGCCAGCACACCGACGACCCACACGGCCGCGGTGGCGACCAGGCCGGGAAGCGCGACGCGGGGGAATCGGCCCACGGTCCACAGGTTGACGACCACCAGGGCCGTGGCCAGGCCCGCCCCCATGAGGAGCGCGTCCCACCAGGAGCCGGCGCCGATCGTCACCAGCAGGGCCCCGATGACGGAGAGCGCGCCGGCCACGATGTCACGGCTGAGTCTGCGGATCTGGCCCTGTGTCTCCTCGGCCTGCGCGGCCGTCATACGCGCTCCTTCCCGCATCGCGGCCGCAGCCGCCACCAGCGGCCGTCCAGCGCGGGCTCCCCCGCGTCGCGGCGGAGGCGGCCCGGGCCGCGGCGGAAGAACCCCGTACGGGCCGCCGGCACAACGGTCACTTCGGACATGGGCGAGGGCCGCCTCTCCATAGGGACGCTCTCCGCGGTCAGGCGCCAGAGGTGCCCCCCAGTCTGCTTCCACCCGGCCGCGCCCACCAGTGACACGGCGTCATGGCTTCCGGCGGACGTCACGGCAGAACGGTGACGCCACCCCACGGCCGGGAGCGGAGCCGATGGCCGACGGTGCCCGCACGCGACACCTGTGGATGCTGGCCTTCGGCGGTGCACGCCCTCGTGCTGTGGCAGGGCGACATCCTGGACACCTACGGCCTCATCGGCCTCGTCATGCCGCCGCTGTTCCTCCGCCGCAGCGACCGCACCCTGAAGATCTGGGTGGTCGTCCTGCTGGCCGCAGGCTTGCTGATCCCCGCCATCACTATGGTCTCAGCCCTCGCCGCGCCCCCGGCCAAGTCCACGGCCACCGACACGTAGAGGCTCAGAATCCGCCGAGACCAGCCGCCCCAAGGCGGGACCGCAGCGATAGTGCCAGCCCGCGACCCCTACCTACGCCTCTCACCTGCTCCGCTTGTCGGAAGTGAACCGACGACCTACGCGCGATAAGGGAACTGACGGGATCGCGGGGGGACTCGGGAGCCACTCTCGACCTTATTCTAGCAGGTCAGAGACTTATCGACCTCTCACTCGCTCATGACGATGTCCAACGTGTACGGCACCGTCCGCTCACGCGGTGATGGGCACTCACGCAGTGTCGGGGATCAAGCTTGGGCTGCTTCCGCATCACTTCGCCCCTATGGTCGTTCGCGACCCAGCTCGCTTGAGCAGTTATCAGGGTCGCAGGCATGCCGAACAGTGGCTGTCTCAGTATCAAGGCGAATGAGCACGACCATGTCGCACCCTTCCACCATCCCCACGGCCTGAACCTGAGACCTCAAGCTCGATAGCTGAGCGGCACTAGTACTACGGCGCACGACCAGGTCACCTGACCCATCAGTGAGGTCGAATGAGCGGGACATCGGAGCCAACCGCAATCCCAGCCGCCAGGTCAGCCAAGGGTGGACGATGATTCCGCTGCCTCGCCACACGTTCTTGTCGACGGGCAGCCGTATCCCTAAGACCTGACCAGAGTCATCCACGACGATGCTCGAGGGTTGCCGCGGCTCGCTCTCCTCCATCGCTTTCGCGCCGTCCTCCGCAAGGCCAAGAAGGCCATCGGAAGTTAGCCCGAGCCGATCACTGATAAGGCACTGACGCAATCGCGCGTACCCAACCGGATACTCCTTGATGACCCGCGCGAACAGCTCCCGCTTCGTCATCGGGCCGGAGTCACGAAGTATTTGCACCATCACGTCCAGGGCATTCGTGTGAGTGCCGGCCTGTTGTGACAACGGCCAGTCGGCTAAAGCCCATGTACCTTCCGGGCGGATCTGGCGAAAGCGATCGTCCCTTCGCAGGGCCTCACTGAGAGCCCTTGGCCCGCTCGCCTCGATCGCTTCGCTAATGTACTCTGCTCGGCGAGCTTCTCCCACATCCTCCAGCCACAGGTACGCGGCGTCGCAGTTCTTCGCCACTCTCCGCAGCCAGTGCCCCCCAGCACCCCGGACGAGGGGGCTCTTCCAATGGCTGACAAGCGTCTCGACAGGGACGGTGTCCGGGATGCCGATAGCGATCGCTCGCTCCACGAGCTCGTCCGCACGGAACGGCGCCTGTGAGACGAGGCGCTTCATGAGCTCGTCAAGGGATGTTTGGGTCTTGGACCAGACGCCCTCTACGCGGCCCGCCCAGGTACGCGACTCTTTAAGGCCGAGCTGCCGTAGCAGGGCGCGACGAACCGTACCCTCGGAGTCCAGGAGAATCTCCCCGAGGGCCGCATCGGACACAATCGATTCCGCAGCCAAGCGCTGGAGCACCTGCTCCCGCCACCCACTCTGGAACTGATCAGCCCACCCTGCCAGGTCTCTCTCTCGCGCCTGGATCACCTGACGGGCGCGTTCGCGGGTCACACCGTAGGCATCTCCGATCTCTTCCAACATTTGGCCCCGCCCCCGTCGAATCAGCATGTCCTGGGATCGCTCGTCGAGCGATTTCCAAACGGTAGTGATCCAGTCAGAGGGCTTCGTCTCGACGGCCTTCGGATCTCCGCCGACCATCACTCGCCCACTACGTGCTCGACCCTCAGTCCACAGCGCTCACCTATGCGCAGATGCTCGTCCCTCTCCTCTCGCGGGAGAGCCTTGACGAAGGAGGTGACAACACAGAGAGTCCACGGAGTCGCGTCTCCATTCGCCTGCGCCCGAAGGGCGGCCCACACCAGGTGTTTCAGGTCTCTCGCTGGCCCCCAGGTGAAGTACGTGACCTCTTCCCCGGCATAAGCCAGTACACGCAGGGGTTTGATTTCCTGAGTCGACAGGTCTGGTTCCCAATCAGGTCCGAGGGCTTTCCTCACCAGGGTATTGACGGCGGAGCCAGGGTTCGCGACGAGTGGTGCGAATTTCCCGACACCGTAGATGGCGCGGGCGTACTCCTTCATCGGACCGTCCTTAATCCAAACACGCCTTTCCTGAGCTGTTTTAAGGAACAAGGACATCCGCCCGCCAATCCGCGGGTCATCGGCCCATCGGTTGTAGGAAGCTGTCCGTTCGGAGTCGGGAAGGTAGGTCCAACCAACCTCCTCCGCCTCGTTGTAGAGCAGCTTGACGATCTCCATCTCGAGTTCAGCGGGCATTCCCATCCTTACTCGATCCCTCCTTGGGACGGAAACTGCAGTCGCACTTCGTCAGCGGCCGTCTCCAGGCTCGCTGCGTCCTCGATCCAGTGGTCCAAGAGGCCGCCAGCGGTCTCATCACTGAACTCGATTCTCGAATGCGCGGACTGAGGAATCCGCAGTTCCTCTGTCTCTGCGGCGTCGAGTGCGCGCTTCAGGTCTAAAGCGGCGGCTACACGCCGAATATCCGTCACGAAGTCAAGAACCTTGAGTGACTCCTTACCTGGACTGAGACGCAGCCCTCGCCCAATTTGCTGAACGAAGATCCTACGACTGTGGGTGACGCGCAGGAACCCGATCAGGTTCACATCGGGTACGTCTACCCCCTCATTGAAAACGTCGACACAGGTGATGATAGGAACGCGCCCAAGTCGAAACTCATTCAATAGGATCTGACGGCGCTGGCGAGTTAGCCCACTGTGCAAGAACGACGCGTTTCGCCATGACTGGTCAGCTCGAGTGAGAAGCTGGGCCACGTGCTCCGCGTGTTCGATCGTCTGGCAGAATAGGATGGCCCTTGGATCTTTCGTCTCACGCCACACGAGGCGGAGGTGCTCGATGATCTCATCATCTCGTTGAGGGAGGAACAGCTTGCGATTGAGGTCCTTGATCGAGTAGCCGTGCTCGCTCTCGCGCTTGACCGTCTCCCAATCAATATTGTCTACGAAGAGTCGGTAGTCGACCGCCGACAGATACCCGGCGGCCATACCTTCCGCGATTCCCATCGAGAAACTTGCGGGACCGAAACGCGCGGTGATGTCGAATTTATCCCCGCGCCAGGGGGTTGCCGTCACTCCCAGCTTCACGGCATCACCGCACAGATCCAGCAGTTCCGCAAACCGTCCCTGCTCGCCAACGTGATGAGTCTCGTCGACCATCACAAGTTTCGGCGACCATCCGGACCTCACCGCGCCCAGGACGGATTCGACCGTGCCCACCAGGACTCCGTCGTAGGAGATCGGCTTCGTCTCGCCCGTCAGAAGACGCGTTGGAACGTCCTTGTCGAGGTGGTGCCACAGCGCACGCTCGAGCTGCTCCACGAGATCCTTCATGTGCGCGACGACCAAGACGGCTGAGCCAGGGTGCTTGGTGAGGAAACGAGCGATTGTCTCCCCCCCGACAACGGTTTTACCAAGGCCAGTGGCTAGGACGAGAAGCGCGCGTCCATTGGCGCCGAGGTCCGCTTCGATCTTGTCGGCGGCCTCACGCTGGTAGGGCCTGAGTTCGTACGCGCTCGCCACCCGGGACGGCATCCGCTCCCAAATGTTCGCGAGCGTGGGGCCGTCCCAGACCGTGATCTTGATGCCGATCGACGCGAGTGCTTGTCGTCGGGACTCCGCCGTACGGTTCAGACTCGTGTTGGTCACGAGGATGGCTTTGTCCGCCCGGTAGCGAGTTCGCGCGCGCTCCAGGTCATCGACCCCGTCACGGCCCACCGGGCCACGGCTAGACCACTTGCACTGGAAGACCCATTGCTCGTGATTCCTCACCGCGAGCAGATCGGCGCCAGCGTCGCCAGCGCCATCCACGATCCGTACATCCGTGAACCCGAGGTGCCACAGCGCCCGCTCAACAGCGTGAGGAAGCCCTTGCGGGCCTCCCCTGAGTAGGTTTTCCGCCGAAAGGAAGCCCCCAGTCACGCTCCCTCCGCTAGCTCGTCCGCGAGCAACCTGACGCTTAGGCGTGTGCGCTGCAACCGAAGAGGGTGCTTGGTGGTGAAGCTGGCCAGCGTGGCGACATCGTTGAGATATCCGACGACCGTCGCCAAACTGATGCGTCGAGCGGAGGGTGAACTGACCGTGGAGAAAGCGCCACCGAACGCCTTTCCGTCCATGAACGCCTCCGGCCACGCCTCGAGCAGCTTGACAAGGAACAGTGAGGGGGCGTGCAGGATGAACTCACTAGTAGAACCCAACTTCTCCGTGTGAGTGACGAGCCCGAGTGCGATCATCTCGTTCTCCGTGGCGGTGAGTTCGTCCGGGGACAAGAACTGGTACGCCCTCTCAGGATCCTCGTCCACACATGAGGCCATCCGCTCACGCACCACGACTAGGAGCTCTCGTGCCTCGGCGGCGATCCTCTCAGCGTCCAGGGCAGTGTCAGGCAGGCACTCGGCCCGCAATTCCGCGACCAGTTCCGAGTGGCTGAGCCCGCTGGCGGCCTTTACCTTCAGCGCGGCAGCGATCTCCAGCAGGAGGAGATCAGACACGTCCGCCCCGAGCTTGAAGAAGACCTCATGCGCAGGGTCGACGAAGGCAGTGGCTTTTCCACCCTGGTCCTGTACTAAAAGGACGGGGGTGGGCCGATCATCCTCGTCTTTAACTCGAATCGCGGTCATGCGGCGTGCGTCCACACTGAGGAATCCCAACGTCGGCAAGCCGAAGTCACGAGAGAGGTCCGGGATGCTTACGGAGTCCAGTCGGTAGCGATCAATTCGTTCCTGAAAGGTCTCCTTTCTCTCACCCTTGACCTCTCTTTTCTTCTTCGCCTCGGTAGCGAGCTCCGTCGTGAACGACATGTCCGCGTCAGTTGGAGAAGGGGAATCGTTCCTAGTCCTCACCCCCAGAGCTTCAAGTACCGCGTCTTCGTTGGGGTCTGTGGGAGTGCCGCGCTGCGCGGTATCAAGCTTCGAGCGCTTGCTCTGTTCCTCGTGATACTCAACCGCATCCCACCAACGCTGATCGCTCTGGTATTCAGGGTCACCCGCATGGAAGCGTTGAGCCCAGCGTCGAGTCTCCTCATGGATCGGCCCCTTTCCGTCACCAGGGATTAGGCAACGGGCCCCCGCCGTGTTCCTCCTATACGCCTTATAGAGCAGGCCAAGATGGCTGTCGTTCTCTGGGTAGCCGGCCCGCTTCGCCTTTTCCGGCTGAAGCGGACCTTGCCCCCTCAAGTACTCAACGGCACCTCGCCAACTCCGATCACTGTATTCGAACGCGTTCTTTTGATACGTCACCGGCACATGATCTAAATGGATTTCACCGATGAGGCGACCGCCTTGGTTAGCCAACTCGATCGGATACTCGGTGTCAACAGCTCCAGTGGGGTCGTTCGGGTTCTGCCAATCGAACAATCGCTTGTCCCACTGGAGGATCTTACGCCCGTTCCTCAAGAAGTCGATCCCGAACTCACGCTTGTCGAGATGCCTCTGCACACCCAGCCAGCCATGGATGCGACGCTCCCGCGGAGTCAGGGACTCGCTTTCGCACTGACCACACTTACCGAGGCCCGGATTCTGCCAGTTGCCGCAGTCTTGGCACGCTTCCGCGTCCTCGTACTTTTGATCGATCTCAATGTAGGCGGGGATCCTCTCCGCTCGGGCTCCGCTGCCGTACGTGACATAGCGGTCGTCGCCCCACCGGCAGTGCCGACGAGGCCGTACCCTCTGACCCTGAACCCACAGCTCAAAGGGGTGATTGTCGAGGATCCATGCGTAGGTACGTCCCAGCGTCGCGCGAAGGCCCGGCGCGTTACGACGGAGCCAATCGGCTCTCTCCCCGTGGAGGCGGCTGATCTCGATCTTGGTGCCGTGATCGTTGGGGTCGGCCTTGGGCTCCGTGACGTCGTCCGCCTCGAAGTCGTCCCCGATACGGTCGAGGTCGATCTCCACACCGATCCACTCAGCGTCTCCGGGACGTGTGGTCAGGACGCGAGTACGTCGCCCGAGCCGGGCTGTGGCGACGTTGAATCCCATACCGAAGAGCCCGAGCTTGTCGAAGCGGTCGTTACTGGACCACCCGGCACTCACGGCACGCTCCAACGTCTCGTAGCTCATGCCACGCCCTGTGTCGGTGATGACGACCTGAGCCTCGGAAGAGCGCACGGTCTGACTCGGGAGTGTGACGCTCACCTTGTAGCCGCCCGCCCATGGATCCCCGGAGCGGATGATCTCCGTGAAATCGTCAAACGAGTTGTCGATGAGTTCGGCGACGCATTGCCATGGATCGAACTCGATCTCGCCCAACATGCGCAGGATCCGCGCCGATGGAGTGATCTTCAAGTCTTACTCCTCCTACCAGGGTGGTGAACCCACATGCCCAACGTACCGACGCGCGACACTTGGGTGAGACCTTCGATGGTCGTCAGGTGATAGAAAGAGTAGAACGGAACCCCGACAATGGTGGCGGACTCCAAGGAACTGATCCCGGATATACCAGGTCAGGAGTGTCGTGCCCGGCTGGCAACCCAGCTCTCCCCATAGACTGGCAGCCTTCTCCTCACGCCGGTCGTTTCGGATCCTCGGTTCTAGCGGTGGCGTTCGAAGGCATCACAGATGACCTTGGCCAACCGCTCAGTCGAAGGAAGACCGAGAACTCGGCCGTCGTCCGTAGTCACGGGCCCTCATGACTGATCATCACTAGACGGTAACGCAGTGGCGTGCAGCGCGCCGATCATAGTGGCGAGGTCTAACAAACGCTCACCGATCCACGATTCCCTCCGCTCGTACGGCACGATTAACGTTCCATCACACACCCATGACTCGATGACACACTTGGTCATTGATTTGAGAACCAGTTGAGGTAACCGTGTCGTTGTACGGGCCACGAGGAGCTCCTCATGCGGGCCCGCGCCGAAGCCGACCTAAACGTCGGCGACGCGCTGATGGCCTTCGGTGACGGCGAGGGTTGAATCGTCTCACGAGCGCCGCCGACGCCCCGACGACCACCTTCACGGCGAAAGCTCGTAGCCCTCAGCTCGCCTCGCGCACGAACTCCGCGACGCGTAGTGCGGCCTCTCCAAGGTCCTCGTGCTCCCAGACCCTCACCACCTTCCAGCCCGCCTCGGTGAGGATCCGGTCTGTCTCCTCATCGCGTGCCCTGTTGGCTTCGATCTTTTCGCGCCAGAACTCCGAGTTACGGCTCGCTGGCCTGAGGTGGGCCGGACAACCGTGCCAGAAACATCCGTCCACGAACACGGCCACACGGGCTCTCGTAAAGACGAGATCCGCGGTACGTCGCAGTTCGGGGAGAGGGCGCACCCCCACCCGGTACCGCAGTCCCTGGCGATGAATGAGCGAGCGAAGGCGGAGCTCTGGCTTCGTGTCCCTGCCGCGGTTGCCACGCATCACTGATCGAACAGCGTCCGACGATGCCCAGGAACTGTCGGGGGCGGGGCGAGGGCCGACGAGTTCCTTGGCCTTCGCTATCTCCCAACCCGCAATGAGGTTGGCGGCCCTCGTGTCCTTGTCGACCTGGCCTAGGTAGCGGACAGACGTCCTCCCTTTGTCCGACCAACGTAGGTACGCGCGGATGCGACGAGTCCTAGGCAGTACCTTCAACTCGACCGAGGCGAGGGCATACCGCTCCTCGCTGAGCGGGACATATCTGCCCTGTCGTCCTCCGGCCGCACGGTCTTGTTCGGCCGCCAGAGCGTCCCTGCCGCGGCCAGCGCGCCCCTTCCACGCTCGCGTGGACGGCGCCTGATCCTTCCACCCACTCTGCCGGGCATGCCCAGCGTCGGTCATGACCGGGATTCCGCCTTATCCAGGGCTCCAGCCACCGCCTTGGCGAAGACCTCTCCCAAACGCACGGGGACGGCGTTTCCGAGCTGCCTCATCCGCTCGCCACGTGGCCCACGCAGCTGCCACTTATCGCCAAAAGTCATGACCCTGGCCGTCTCCCTGACCGTCATGTACCGGTACACATAGCGCAACTCGCCGGGAGCGTCCGGGTTCTCCTCCCGGTCGTCGAGGAGCATGACGGACTCGCCGCCAGGCACTCCGTGCACTCCGGCCTTCACCGTCTTCGCGGGCTTGTCGAGCTCGTTTGGTGTGTGACCGTCGTAGATCCGCGCGCCTGGCCAGCCAACGTGGTCGGGTATTCCCCCTTGCTCGGACTTCTTGTCGAGCTTCGCGCGATCGATTGGGGGGAGTCCCACGAGGGCATCCCGCAGCGTGAGCCATCGAGACACGCGAGGGTCGTCCTCAAGGGGAAGCTCGTCGAGGGGGGGCGCGTCCTTGTAGCGCGCCAGCACGCGGTCCCTCACGTGGCGCTCTACGGCCGGGTGGTCCTCCCAATACGAACCGTTCCGTAGAGCACGGATCAGCAGATCCTCGGAGTGCGTGGGGCGGACCGCTTGCGCGAAGGCGTCCATGTCGACGCCGAGGTCCGCTCGAAAAGCCACGAGGAGTACTCGGTTACGCACCTGAGGCACGCCGTAATCGGCCGCGTTCACGGCCACCTTCAGGACTTCGTAACGCCTCGAGGGATCAACATCTCCCGCGTCAAGTCGCTCTCCGAGGGCTCGATCGTGTTCCTGCCACGACGCCCCCTCCTTCCGTTCCACGAACGGCAGCATCAGCTCGCGCCGGATGTACTCGAAGTACGGCGCGAAGGAGGGACGCAGCAGTCCTCGAACGTTCTCGCAGACGACAGCCTTGGGCTGAATCTCCCGGACAGCACGGAACATCTCGGGAAACATGTTGCGCTGATCCTCGTCTCCCTTCGCGATTCCCCCCAGACTGAAGGGTTGGCATGG
The DNA here is from genome assembly GCF_003336425.1 of Marinitenerispora sediminis. Lineage (GTDB taxonomy): Bacteria > Actinomycetota > Actinomycetes > Streptosporangiales > Streptosporangiaceae > Marinitenerispora > Marinitenerispora sediminis. The sequence continues at coordinate 10,426 of NZ_QEIO01000076.1, forward strand.
TGGACCGCCAGCGAGCAGGTCGACCCCCCACTCCCTCAGGTACTCCATCTCAAGTTTGCGCACGTCCCCGGCGACAAGAGGGGGCTTCTCACCAGGCTCGGGCACAGGGGGGCGCTCGCCCTCCTCGTACCTCTCGAAATCATTCTCCTCAAGCGTCTTGCAGGCCCACGGAGCGAACTCGTTAAGCAGGAGATGACGAAAGCCAGCGTTCGTGCTGGCCTGAACCAGCCCCCCTCCACCGGCGAACAGTTCCACCGACGTTCGTTCCATGATTCATACTCCTCGCAGCTCAGTACGGAGAAAACCATACCGCGGAGTTTTTGTTCGCGAAACCGTCTCAGTGAGACATGTGTCGCACGGGACCGTAGTGTCGCTATCGTTCGGCCAAGGATCACGGGTAGTGGGAGCGGCGAGAACATGACGGCGACACCTGGCTCCGCGGAGTGGGCGGCGTTCCACCGAACCTTCACGCTGAGCATCACCAAGGCGCTGAGGGACCAACTCGCCGTAGGACTAGCGGAACTAACACCCGCCCCCCTCTCGGAGGAGCACATCAATCAGCTGGAGGAACGTCCAGGTGTCTATCAGCTCTATCTCAATGGAGCGTTCGTCTACGTGGGCAAGGCCGACAAGACCCTGCCCGCGCGGTTGCGGGAGCACCTCAAGAAGATCTCCGGGCGCCGCAACATCACCCTCGGGGAGCTGAGCTTCTCCTGCCTATACGTCGCTGAGGACTTCTCGGCCCTCGCCCCGGAACAGCTCCTGATCAGTCACCACAAGGGCCGCGGGAACATCCCCTGGAACAACGGCGGTTTCGGCAACAAGGACCCGGGCCGGCAGCGCGACCACACCGTCTTGAAGCGCGACCACTTCGACGCGCTCTACCCCATCGACCTGGATCGTCCGGTCAGGGGACTGACCGCAGGCGAGACGACGCTCCACGCCCTACTGCGCGCCGTGAAGGCCGGGTTGCCATACAACTTCCGGTACGCGTCAGCGCCGGACCACAAACGGACGACCATCACGGTGCCGTGGGCGGAACCAAGCGCGGACGCCGTCTTCCGGTTGATATCAGCCGCGACCCCGCCAACATGGCAGATCACCGCACTCATGGGCTACGCGCTCATGTACGAGGAAGCACCGACCAAGTACAAGAGCGCGTGGCGCTACTACCGCGGCACGGAGGTGATCGAGGGCATCCCTCAGCAAGCGTCTGAGGAGCAAGTAGACGACCCCCTGGAAAAGGCGGTTGAGTGATCAACGCGATCACGGGCCAGTTGTCCGGTTCAAGCAGCGGTTGATGGGGACGCACCCGTGCGCGGAGAGAACACACGTCGTGATCTCACTCGCGGAGCGCGACCGAGTTCGCGCGGTAGCCACAGCGGTATTTTCCAAGCGCGTCCAGGGGCACCGGCTACCAAGTGACACACGGTGAGCATCTGACCACGCAGAAGAAGTGCGAGAAGTAGTGCTACGAGCCGCTCCGCTCACGGAAAGCCCAGGCGGGTGACGCGACGAGTCTCGAACCAATAAGAAGGCCAGGTCATAGGCGATATGACCTGGCCGTCACCTGAGCCGCCTGTCGGAATCGAACCGACGACCTACGCATTACGAGTGCGTCGCTCTGGCCGACTGAGCTAAGGCGGCGAAACGCCTCGCTCTCACGAGGCGGTCACCAGTTTAGCGTGTCCCGCGAGCCCTCCGTACCCGGCATGTCCGGCCGCGAGGGGCTCAGCCGGAGCGGTTCCGGCCGGGCGGGGTCAGCAGCGTTCGCGGGGCCGCAGTCCCGCCTCGCTGGGGTCGCGGTCGAGGTAGGTGTCCGCCGCGAACTCCAGGAAACGGGTGATGTCGGCCAGGTTCGAGGCCAGGCCGACCGACACCCGGACCGCGCCGCCCGAGGGCAGGCGCAGGTGGTCCAGGTAGGCGTCGACGTCGTCGAGGCCGCGCGCCGAGGCGGCCGCCAGACCGGACCGGTCCAGGTTGAAGGCCGCCTCGCCGGCGCCCGGGTTGCAGAAGCAGCCGGTGCGCAGCGAGATCCGGTGCGCGGCGGCGTCGCGGGCCACGGCGCGCTCGTCGACCACGGCGCCGCCCGGATCGAGGAAGTTGAACGCCACCGTGCCGCCGCGGCCGGCCGTGTCCGTCGGGCCGTAGACGCGCACCAGCGGGACCCCGGTCGAGTGCCGCAGCGCGGTCAGCCGGTCCAGCAGCCGGCCGGTGAGGCACCGTACCCGCGTACCGACCACCTCCATCCCGATCCCGGTGAGCCAGTCCAGCCCGACCGTGATGTCGGGGATCGAGAGGAAGTTCAGCGTCCCGTCCTCGAAGGCCGCCTCCGCCGCCGCCAGGTGGTACCAGTCGCCCAGCACGCTGGCCGCCTGGACGGTGCCGCCGGCGAACCACGGCCGCTCCAGGCGGGCCAGCGCCTCCCTCCGCGCCACCAGGCAGCCGAGGCCGGTGGGGTAGCCGAACAGCTTGTACCAGCTGACCGGGACGAAGTCCGGCTTGACCCGCGACAGGTCCAGCAGCTCGGTCGGTACGTAGCCGGCGGCGTCCAGCAGCACGTCGAACCCGTACTCGTGGGCGAGGTCCACCCACTCCAGCGGGTGCCGCACACCGGTGAAGTTGCTCTGCGCCGGGTAGCCGAACAGCCCGGACCGGCCGCCCGCCGCACCGCGGCGGGGCAGCCGGAGCCGCGCCGCCGAGCGGCGCAGGACCGCGTGCAGCCCGTCCTCGTCGCCGCGCAGCTCCGGCCCGGTCAGGCCGACCGTCTCGATGGCCGCCCCGCCGGCGCGGGCGAACTCGCGGATGCCGAGCACCGAGTTGTGGTTGTCCAGCAGCTGTACGAACCGCCGGCCGGGGCGGAACGGGTACGCCTCCCCCACCAGCCGGCACGCCGCCGTGGCGTTCGCCGTGAAGACGACGGTGTACTCGTCCGGCGGGGCGTTGAAGTAGGTCAGCACCGCGGCGCGGGTGCCCTCGACCAGCTCCGAGGAGGCCGCGGACGTGGGGCTGCCGGTGTGCGGGTTGCCGAAGCAGGCGCCGTCGAGGCGCCGGACGTGGCTGCGCAGCTGGCTCCGGGCGGCCAGCCCCGCGCCCGCGTAGTCGAGGTAGACGTGCCCGTCCGCGTCGAGATACCGGTACTCCCGCTCGCGCAGCCGGTCGAGTACGGCGGTGGCGGCGAGCTCCGGGCAGACCGCCGCGGACCCGCCCGGACCGGGCACCGGACCACCGGGCCCGGCCGGCCGCTCCCCGGCCGGCCGGCCGCCCTCGTCACCGGTCCGCGCACCCCCACCGCCCCCGGTGCCGCCCGCCTCCGGCCGCACCGATGGCGAAGCGCCGTCGATCCGCCGCATACCACCACCCCCGCGGGGACCTTCCCGCAGGTCACGGCCGCGATCCAGTGATGACACGGGCGCTATGCGGAATCGAGACCACCCGGACGCCGGGGGCGACGCACGGCGCGGCCCGGCCGCGGTGGACGGCCTCCGGCGTGCGGAACGGACGGCCGGCCCCGACCGCGGAGGTCGGGGCCGGTCCCTCGTCGCGCGGCCGCGCCACCGCGGCCGCCGCACTCACGCGGCCTGGCAGACGGTCCCGTTCCGCGGCGGCTCCGCACGCAGCAGGTAGGTGTCGACGGCCTGGTCGACGCACGCGTTGCCCATCCGGTAGCCGGTGTGGCCGTCGCCGTCGCGGGTCAGCAGCACACCCGATTCCAGCTGGCGGGCCAGGCTCTTCGACCACTCGTACGGCGTCGCCGAGTCGCGGGTGGTGCCGACGACCAGGATCGGAGGCGCGCCGGCCGCGGTGATCTGCATCGTCGGGGCCACCGCGTGCTCGGGCCAGAACGCGCACGGAAGCGCGCTCCACGCCAGCGACGGCCCGAAGATCGGCGAGTCCTCCGCCGCCTGCTCCGCGGCCGCCTGGTAGGTGCCGATATCCCGCGGGCTCTCGTGGTCGGCGCAGTTCACCGAGACGAGCGCCGCCGTCATGTTCTCGTAGTTCCGTCCCTCGCGGCCGTAGAGGCGGTCGCCGAGCCGGAGCAGCCCGGTGCCGTCCCCGTCCTCGAACGCGTCGTTCAGCGCCGAACGCACCTCGGGCCAGTACGCGTCGCTGTACAGCGCGGCGAGCAGCCCCATCTGGACCCGCGCCCGGGTGACCTCGCGCCCGTCGCCGAGCGTGCTGCGCAGCGGCTGCTCGCCGGCGCGGTCGAGCAGCTCGCTGAGCCGTTCGACGCCCTCGTCCACGGTGCTGCCGGCCCCGTCGGACAGCGGGCAGTCCGAGCGCTCCAGGCAGTCGGCGACGAACGCCCGCAGGGCGGTGTGGAAGCCTCTCGCCTGCTGCACGCTCATCTCCAGCCCGTTCAGCGACGGGTCCAGCGCCCCGTCCAGGACCACGGCGCGGACCCGCTCGGGGAACTGCTGGGCGTACATGGCGCCGATGAAGGTGCCGTAGGACTTGCCGAGGTAGGTGAGCTTCTCGTCGCCGAGCACGGCCCGCAGCACGTCCATGTCGCGGGCGACGTTCTCCGTGCGGACGTGCTCCAGCAGGTTCCCGGAGCGCCGCTCGCACGCCTCGGCGAACTCCTCGTTGTCCTCCGCGAGCTCGTCCACCTCGTCCGGGGTGAGGTCGGCCGGGTCCGCGCCCGCCTCGCTCTGGCGGCCGCCGCCGAGGTAGTCGTCCAGGTCGGGCCGGTCCAGGCAGTGCAGCGGGTCGCTCTTGCCGACGCCGCGCGGATCGAAGCCGACGATGTCGAACCGCTCCCGGATCTGGTCGCTGATGACCCGGCCCGCCGCGCGCGCGTAGTCCAGCCCGGAGCCGCCCGGCCCGCCGGGGTTGATCACGAGCGAGCCGATGCGGTCCGCTCCGGAGGCCGGCAGGCGCATCACGGCGATGTCCAGCCGTTCACCGTCCGGCTCGTCGTAGTCGAGCGGAACCGCGATGGTGGCGCACTCGAACGCGCCCCGCTCACAGCTCCGCCACGACACCTCCTGCTCGTAGAAGTCGGCGAGCGGCCCGGGGACCGGGTCGGGGTCGCCGGAGCGGCCACAGCCGGCCGCCAGCATCGTCATCGCGGTGGCGCAGGCCAGCCATCCTGTTCGGTTCACTCAGTCCCGCTCTCGACCTCGGTGCCAGTACTGCCGTCCTCACCCGGGCGGCCGCCGCCCGGGTGGGCGCGCTCGTAGGCCTGCCGGGGGCCGCAGACGGCGGCGCGGTCGCAGGCGCAGCGCCGGCCGCCGTCGTTGAGCCGTACCACGACCTTTCCGGCGGGGACGTTGTGGCCGACCACCACGCCGTCGCCCTCGGGGGTGCCCACCCGGCTGCCCCGGGGCGGGGTACTCGCCCGGAACTCCTGGTAGAGCGGATGCTCGTACTTCAGGCAGCACATGAGCCTGCCACAGGCGCCCGCGATCCGCAGGGGATTGAGGCCCAGGCCCTGTTCCTTCGCCATGCGGACCGACACCGGCTCGAAGTCCTTGAGGAACGTGGCGCAGCACAGGTCGCGCCCGCACGGCCCGATCCCGCCCTGGAGGCGGGCCTCGTCGCGCGCGCCGACCTGGCGGAGCTCCACCCGGGCGTCCAGCGCGCGGGCGAGATCGCGCACCAGGTCCCGGAAGTCCACGCGGCGGGGTGCGGAGAAGTAGACGACGAACCGGTTGCCGGCCGAGACGTAGTCGATGCCGACCACCTTCATCGGCAGCTCGTGCGCCCGGACCAGGCGCTTGGCCTCGGCGCGGGCCTCGGCCCGGCGCCGCCGGTTGCGCTCGTCGCGGGCGACGTCGGCACGGGTCGCGATGCCCGCGCAGACGGGCAGCCCCTCGACGTCCTCGCTCGCCCACTGCGGCGCCCACACGCACTCCGCGACCTCGGGTCCGTCGTCGGTGGGGACCAGGACCTTGTCGCCCACTCTGGGGGTGAGGCCGCCGGGGTCGAGGTAGTAGAGCCGCCCGTACCGTTCGAAGCTGACCGCCATCATCATGCCCACGGGGTCACCCTAGATCGCGGCGGCCGTCTGACTAAGCCGCCGGTCCGGGGAGACGCGGGATTGGCCGCCGATCGCCCCGCCGGACGGTCCGCCCAGCGTCAGCCGCGGCGCCCCACGCAGAAGATCCGCCGGAACGGGAACAGCGTCCCGTGCGGGCCGGGCGGGTAGGCGTCGCGCAGCAGGGCCGCGTACTCGGCCTCGAAGGCGCGCGCCTCCTCCGCGCCGAGGACGGCCAGGACCGGGCGCAGCGCGGTGGCGCGGACCCAGTGCAGGACCGGGTCGGGCCCCTCCAGCCGGTGCAGGTAGGTGGTCTCCCAGACGTCGGCGTCGCAGCCGGCCTCCAGCAGCAGGGCCGCGTAGCCCGCGGGGTCGTCCACCGTGCCGGCCCCCAGCGGGGCTCCCGCCAGCCGGCGCGACCAGCGCGCGGATCCGGCGAGGTCGCGCAGCAGCACGTGCGACGGGGCGCCGAAGTTGCCGGGCACCTGCCAGGCCAGCCAGGCGCCGGGGGCGAGTTCGGCGGCCCACCGGCGCAGCAGGCCGCGGTGCTCGGGGACCCACTGCAGCGCGGCGTTGCTCACCACGACGTCGGTGCCCGCGGCCCGCCACTCGCGGACGTCGCCGAGCCGCACCCGCAACCGCGTGCCGTCCGGCGGGGCGACGGCTCGGCGGACCATCTCCGGCGAGGAGTCGATGCCCTCCACCCGGGCGCGCGGCCAGCGCCGGGCCAGGGACTCGGTCAGCGCACCCGTCCCGCAGCCGAGGTCCACCACGGTCCGCGGATCGTCGGCGTGCACCCGGGAGACGAGGTCGAGGAACGGCCGGGCCCGGTGGGAGTCGTACCGCGCGTACAGGTCCGGATCCCAGGTCATGCGCGCCTCCGACCGCCCGATTCGTCTTGACGTAAAGATAAACCTCGGGACACGCCGACCGCCCACCGCCCCGCGGCGGCTGGGCCGCCGACCCGGATCACCCCAGGTAGAGTGCGGCCGTCATGGCCTCGATGGCGATCTGCGGGTGCACGTTGGCGGCGATGCGCTCCCGGCAGCGCATGATGGCGTCGACCCGGCGCAGCGTGGCCTCCGGGGTGCTGCTGCCCGCCACCCGGCGGACGTCCTCGTCGTGGCTCTCCGTGCTGCGCTGCACCTGGGCGCCGAGCTGGACCGCGAGCACGTCGCGGTAGAAGGCCGCCAGGTCCATGAGCGCGACGTCGTAGGTGTCGCGCTTGATGCGGGTGGCCCGGCGCTTCTGCCGCTCCTCCAGTTCCTTGAGCGCGCCGGCGGCGCCGCGGACGGCCTTGGCCACCCCCTTGCCCGTGGCCCCCTCGCCGAACGCCGCGCGCATGTCCGCCTTCTCCTGCTCGTCGAGCGCCGCGGTGGTCTGCTTCGCCTCTGCCTCGGCCAGCTCGTACAGCCGCGCCGCGGCCGAGACGCACGCGCCCAAGCCGTCGAGCCGGGCGGGCATGGACAGCACCTCGCGCCGCCGCTCGCGCGCCTCGGGATCGGCGGCCAGCCGGCGGGCACGCTCGACGTCTCCCGCGGCGGCCCGGGCCACCGCCCCGGCGAGTCCAGGATCGACGCCGTCGCGCCGGACCAGGGCGTCGACGACCGCGGGCGTGCCCGGGGTGCGCATGAGCACGAGCCGGCAGCGCGACCGGATGGTGACCAGCAGATCCTCGGCGGTGGGCGTGCACAGCAGCCAGACCGTGCGCGGCGACGGCTCCTCCACCGCCTTGAGCAGCGCGTTGGAGGCCGCCTCGGTGGCGCGGTCGGCGTCCTCGAACAGCACGACGCGGAACCGGCCGCCCGTGGGGCTGGACGCGGCCCGCAGCACGAGGTCGCGGGTCCGCTCCACTCCGAAGCTCAGGCCGGTGGGCCGCACGTACAGCACGTCGGCGTGCGTCCCGGTGAGGACCTGGTGGCAGGAGTCGCAGTGCCCGCAGCCGCCGTGCGCGCACTGCAGCGCGGCGGCGAAGGCGCGCGCCGCGACGGCCCGCCCCGACCCCGGAGGGCCGGTGAACAGCCACGCGTGCGTCATGCCCGCACCGGTCCCGCCGGCGAGCAGCCCGTCAGCCGCCCGCGCGGCCGAGCGCAGCTGCTCGATCACCGTGTCCTGGCCCACCAGGTCGTCGAAGACGCTCATCGCCCTTCAGCATAGGAGGCGGCGCGGACGCCTCCGGAGTGATGCGCCCGGCCGGCCCTCGGCCGTGCCGGAATCCGGCCGCGACGCGCCGCGACCCGGGCACGTCGGCGAAGGCCCGCGCCGGGGCCGCCGTGGCAGACTCCTGGCCATGCGCGACGACGGGCTGGTCGGCCGGTGGAGTTCGGCGTCCCTGGAGCAGGGGGCGATGGAGGCGGGCACGATCGGCTTCCTGCCGGACGGAACCGGGTGGTACGAGCTGGCGAACGTGTACTCCAGCAGCGTCGACCGCTTCGGGTGGTCGACCCCCGCGCCGGGCCGGCTGCGGCTGCGCGTGCTGCGCCTGCTGGAGCTGCGGTGGCCGGGAGCGCCCGCCCCGGCCGGCCAGCCGCCCCCCGCTCCGCGCTCCCCAGCCGACGCGCGGCCGCGGCTGACCGGCGACAGGCCGCAGGACGAGACCTGGGAGGCGCACTACCGCGTGGGCGCGGCCCTCGACGTGGCCGGCGCCGCGGTGACCGTGCTGGCGTTCGACCGGCCCTTCGGCTTCGACGCCCGGTTCGCCCTGGTGAGCCGGGACACCGCGCCGGGCGATGATCCGACGTCGCACCTGGCACCGTGGCGCTGACCGCGCCGCGCTCCGTCCGCACCCGCACACGGCTGGCGCGGGGAGGACGGCCGGGAGCGGTCCGCCCCGGAACGCCGGACGCGGATGCTGCCGGGGCTCGGTCCCCCGGCGGCACCCGCGTCCGCTCGGCCCGCGGCCACTCGGCCGCCCGGCGATGTCAGTCCTTGATGACAGGCATGATCCCGGTCATCTCCTCGGCGTCATCCGGCACCGGGTCCGGCAGGATCGGGCGGACCCGGCGCTGGATCGCCTTCGTCACGTCCTCCGGCGGGAGCTGGGCGTCCAGCACCAGGTAGCGCTCCGGCTCGCGGTCGGCCAGGGCCCGGAAGCCCTCGCGGACCTTGGCGTGGAACTCCAGCGGCTCCGACTCCAGCCGGTCGGCCGGACGGCCGAGGCGGCCGATGCCCGCGTCCGGCGGCAGGTCGAGCAGCACCGTGAGGTCGGGGACGAGCCCTCCGGTGGCCCACGTGCTGACGTGCGCGATGTCGGACTCGGCGAGCTCCCGGCCGGCCCCCTGGTAGGCGAGCGTGGAGTCGACGTAGCGGTCGCTGATGACGATCGCGCCGCGCTGCAGCGCCGGGCGGATCACCGCGTTGACGTGCTCGGCCCGGTCCGCCGCGTACAGCAGCGCCTCGGCGCGCGGCGACATCCCGGTGTGCTCCCGGTCCAGCAGCAGCGCGCGCAGCCGCATGCCGAGCTTGGTCGCGCCGGGCTCCCGCGTGGTCACCACGTCGAAGCCCTCCTCGCGCAGCCAGATGGCGAGCTGGCGAACCTGGGTGGACTTCCCGGCCCCCTCGCCGCCCTCCAGCACGATGAAGGTGCCGGGCAGCCGCTCGGCCTCCTGGGCGTCCGCGGGCGGCGCGCCCCGGACGACGGCCGCCAGCTCGGCGAGCAGCGAGCCCTCGGTGCCCCGGTTCATCTGCCGGTAGGAGATCACGGCGACCAGCACCGCGAGCAGCGCGGCGAGCACGAGAACCACGCCCGCGCCGGTGAATTCGTAGCTCAGCTCCCGGACCCGCAGCGTCCGCTCGGGCACGAGGCCGGCCAGGAGGGGCGCCACCGCGACCGAGCCCATGAGCACGACGCGCGCGGCGGCGTGCAGGAACGCGAAGGTGCGGCCGCGGATGTCGTCCTCGACCTCGTTGCCGAGCATGGTCAGCCCGATCACCCACGCGATGCCCGCGCCGGCACCGACCACGGCGGTCAGCAGCGCGGCCAGCACCATGTTGGGGATGAGTCCGACGAGGAGCAGCGCCGCGCCCGAGAGCCCGATGCCCAGTCCGAACAGCCGGCGCCGCTCGACGGTGCGCAGGATGCGCGGGCCCGCGAACATGCCGACCGCCATACCCGCGAACACGGCGCCGAACATGACGCCGAACCCGGCGTTGCCCCCGCCCAGCCCCGACACGAACACCCGGCCGACCCCGATGACCGCGCCGCCCGCCGCGAAGGCGCCCAGCATGCCGAGCAGCAGCCCCCGCACCATGGGCGTGGTCCCGGCGAAGCGGAGCCCCTCCCAGATGGTGCGCAGCACGGACGGCTCGGCCGCCACCTCGATGTTCTTCTTCGGGATCGGCAGCCGCCAGATCACCGCGGCGGCGACGAAGAAGGTGACACCGTTGATGTACAGCGCGACGTCGGCCTCGGGCGAGCCGAGCGACGGGAACAGCCCGCCCAGTACGGAGCTGAAGGCGGCGAGCACCGCGAAGATGAGGGCGGCCACCGGCGCCGAGCCGTAGGTGGTGAGCAGACTGAGCTGGTTGGCCTGTTCCAGCTTCTTCCTCGGCACCAGGTTGGGGACCGTCGCGTCCTTGGCCGGCGCCCAGAACAGCGCCACGCACTCGGCCAGGAAGTTGGCGATCAGCAGCCAGTCGAGCCGCCCGACGATCGGGATGGAGATGTAGAGGAGACCGCGCACGATGTCGCCGACGACCAGGATGAGCCGGCGGTCGAAGCGGTCCGCCAGCACGCCGGCGAACGGGCTGAGCAGCAGCGAGGGAAGGAGCTTGAGCAGCACCACGCCGCTGACGGCGAAGTACTGCACGAGCCGGGAGCTGTCCTCGGTGAGGATGGCGGCCAGCGACATTAGCGCGAGCAGGCTGAGCCAGTCGCCGAGACTGGACAGCGAGAGCGAGACCCACAGCTGGCGGAAGGGTTTGATCGCCAGAACGTTGCGCGCCTCGCTCGGCGCCCCAAGGGGTCCGGGTGGTCCAGGAGGTCCAGATCTGCTCATGGCGAAAAGAGTAGCGACGGTTCGGGCCCTAACCACGCTTTCGGGCAGGCGCTATCGATGACGGTCTGCACACGGCACTGGTCGGCTGCGTGCTCACCAGCGTAATCTCAAACGTGATCCGCCCCACAGGTTTCCGCGGAAAAATCGCGCCGCCCCAGCTTCCGCGCGACCGCGCCGGAGCACCGCCCGAGGGAGCCGGGCGCGCGCCGCGCCGTGGCAGCCGCGGACCCCGGACCGGCCGCGGACACGGCACGCACGGCCGTCCCCGGTGGCTGTGTCGGGCCCTGGCCGCCGCTGCGCGCTCCCCGGTCGCGGTACCAGCGGCCGCCACACCCGCCGCGCCTCGCCTCATCCCCGCGGACCGTCCCCGGTCGGCGGCGGCCCGGCGCGCCCGCCGGCCTCCGCCCCATCCGCTGGGGGTCCATCCCGCTCCGCGCCCGGCCAGGTCGGGCAGGCGGGCGCCGGTCCTCCGCATGCGCGCCAACGCGGTATCCCCGCCCAGCGCGCTGCCGGGCGGGAGCCAGCGGAGAGGTGCCCACGCGGACCGGGTCCGGCACCGCCGTATCCGCAAGCGGCCGCCACCGGCCGCACGGAGACCGCTCTGCGCCAGGCCACCCCGGAGAAGGCACCCATCGGCGCACCGCCCGCGGCGACGGCCGCGCCCCGCCTCTCGGCATCCGGCCCCGGCCGCACGGCGCGACCCGGCTGAGGCGGGCGCTGAGGCTCGTCCGCCGGACAGCCGGCCCGGCCCGACGCGGCGCCGGACCGGCCGCCGACGGGCGCCGACCTACCCCTTGCTCTTCTTCGCCGCGGTCTTCTTGCGGGTGGTCGTGGTCTTCTTCGCGGTCGCCTTCTTCGCCGGCGCCTTGGCACGGCGCTCGGCGAGCAGCTCCGCGGCGCGCTCCACGCTGATGGACTCGACCTCGTCGCCCTTGCGCAGCGAGGCGTTGGTCTCGCCGTCGGTCACGTACGGGCCGAACCGGCCGTCCTTGATCACCATGGGCTTGCCGCTCGCGGGGTCCTCGCCGAGCTCGCGCAGCGGTGCCGCGGCCGCGGCGCGCCGGCCGCGCTGCTTCGGCTTCGCGAACAGCTCGCGGGCCTCGTCGACGGTGACGGTGAAGATCTGCTCCTCGGTCTCCAGCGAGCGGCTGTCCGTGCCCTTGCGCAGGTAGGGGCCGAACTTGCCGTTCTGCGCGGTGACCTCCTCGCCGTCGATCTCCCCGACCACCCGCGGCAGCGAGAGCAGCCGCAGCGCGTCCTCCAGGGTGACCGTCTCCAGGCTCATGGACTTCAGCAGCGAGCCGGTCCGCGGCTTGGGCGCCGCCTTCGACCTGCTCTTGGCGCGGCTCTTCCCCTCCGCCTCGGCCTCCTCCGCCGGTTCCGGCAGGATCTCGGTGACGTAGGGGCCGAACCGTCCCGTCTTGGCGACGATCCGGTGACCGGTCTCGGGGTCGGTGCCCAGCTCGCGGTCGCCGCTGGGCTGGGCGAACAGCTCCTCGGCCTTCTCCGCGGTCAGCTCGTCGGGCGCGAGGTCCTCGGGCACGTTCACCCGCTGGCCGCCGCGCTCCATGTAGGGGCCGTAGCGCCCAACCCGCAGCATGATGTCGCTGTTGGGCAGCTGGAAGGAGCTGATCTCCTTGGGGTCGATGTCGGCGAGGTGGTCGCCCACCAGCTCCCGCAGCCCGGTCTCGTCCGCGTCGCCGAAGTAGAACCGGCGCAGCCAGGGCACGCGCTCGGCGTCGCCGCGCGCGATGTCGTCGAGCATGTCCTCCATGCGGGCGGTGAAGTCGTAGTCCACCAGGTTGCCGAAGTGCCGCTCCAGGAGCTGCACCACCGCGAACGCCAGGAAGGACGGCACCAGCGCCGAGCCCTTCTTGAACACGTAGCCGCGGTCCAGGATGGTCCCGATGATCGAGGCGTAGGTCGAGGGCCGGCCGATCTCGCGGTCCTCCAGCTCCTTGACCAGCGTGGCCTCGGTGTAGCGCGCCGGCGGGCGGGTGCTGTGCCCCTCGGCCTCGATGCCCTCGGCCTTCAGCGCGTCGCCCTCGTCCACCGGCGGCAGCCGGCGCTCGCGGTCGTCGAGCTCGGCCTCCGGGTCGTCGGCCCCCTCGACGTAGGCCTTGAGGAACCCGTGGAAGGTGATGATCTTGCCGCTGGCGGTGAACTCCACCTGCTCGCCGGCGCTGGAGGTACCGGAGACCCGCACGGTCACGGACTCTCCGACGGCGTCCTTCATCTGCGAGGCGACCGTGCGCTTCCAGATGAGCTCGTAGAGCCGGAACTCCCCACCGCTCAGGCCGGTCTCGGCGGGGGTGCGGAACCTGTCGCCGGCCGGCCGGATCGCCTCGTGCGCCTCCTGGGCGTTCTTCACCTTGCTGGCGTACACCCGCGGCCGGTCCGGTACGTAGGCGCCGCCGTACAGCCGCACGGCCTGGTCGCGGGCGGCGGCGATGGCGCTCTCCGACAGCGTGGTGCTGTCGGTGCGCATGTAGGTGATGAAGCCGTTCTCGTACAGCCGCTGCGCCACCTGCATGGTCTGCTTGGCGGAGAAGCCGAGCTTGCGCGACGCCTCCTGCTGCAGCGTGGTGGTCCGGAAGGGGGCGTAGGGAGCCCGCCGGTACGGCTTGCGCTCCACGGCACGCACCGCGAAGTCGGCGCCGCCGAGCCGGGCGGCCAGCCCGCGCGCCGCCTCCTCGTCCAGGTGCAGCACGCCCTTGGCTGAGCGCAGCCGGCCCTCGGAGGTGAAGTCGCGGCCCTGGGCCACCCGGGCGCCGTCCACCGCGACCAGGGTCGCGGCGAAGCTCGCGGGGTCGTCGCCGGATCCCGCGTCGAGAGTGTCGAAGACGGCCCGGAGGTCCCAGTACTCGGCGGCGGTGAACGCGATGCGCTCGCGCTCCCGCTCCACCACCAGGCGGGTCGCGACCGACTGCACGCGGCCCGCCGAGAGCTTGGGCATGACCTTCTTCCACAGCACCGGCGACACCTCGTAGCCGTACAGCCGGTCGAGGATGCGCCGGGTCTCCTGGGCGTCCACGAGCCGCAGGTTGAGGTCGCGGGTGTTCTGGGCGGCCCGCTGGATGGCGTCCTTGGTGATCTCGTTGAAGACCATGCGCCGGACCGGGATCTGCGGGTTCAGCTCCTCGCGCAGGTGCCAGGCGATGGCCTCGCCCTCGCGGTCCTCATCCGTGGCGAGGTAGAGCTCGTCGGCCTCGGAGAGCAAGTCCTTCAACTTCTTGACGTGGGACTTCTTGTCGGAGTTGACGACGTAGAGCGGCTCGAAGTCCCGGTCGACGTTCACGCCGAGGCGGGCCCACGGCTCGCCCTTGAAGCGCGCCGGGATCTCCGCGGCCTTGGTGGGCAGGTCCCGGATGTGGCCGATGCTGGACTCCACGACGTACCCGCGGCCGAGGTAGCCGGCGATCGTCTTCGCCTTGGCGGGCGACTCGACGATAACGAGGCGGTTGCCTCCGTTGCGCCCGGTCTCCTGTGAGCCGTTCTTACCGGCGCTGCCCTTCTTGGGTGGCACGCTCTTCCCCTACGTCTAGCCTTGCGTCGTCTTCGCGGTCGTTCCGCGGATCGCGGAGCCATTGGCTTCCCCGCCACTGACGGTAACCGACGCCTCCCCGCTTCGCTGCCCGAGTCGGTGCCGCGACCTCACCGCCTTCGTCCGGTGGCCGCGGGCTCCGAGGCGGCTCCCCTCTCCCCTCGCAGAACCGCGGCGCTCGCCTCTCGCGGGTGAACGCTATGGCACAACACCCCTCGGCAGTCGCAGAATAAGCGCAATGCTTGAGTATGAGTACCAGGAACTCCGCTTCCCGCGCGGCACGTCGCGAAACGCCACGCGGCAGGCACTGACCGACCACGCCGAGTACGGCCGGTGGGAGCTCGCCCGGGTACGCCTGTACCCGGACGGCAGCCGCCGGGTGACACTACGCCGCAAGATCATCCGCCAGATCCGCATCGCGTGAATTCGCTCACATCGTGAATACGGGGCCCGTACCGTCCGCGACTCACCCTCCGGTTCCGGTGGCCGCCGACCCGGTCTCCGCAGGGGACGGGTCGCGGCGTGCCCCGCCACCAGCACAAGCGGCGAGTCCCTCCGGATTGCTCCGGAGGGACTCGCCTCGCTCGCGCCGCGGCCGGCACGTCGGCCCGTCCCCGTCGGTCCACCGCTGAACACGGGAAGGGACGTCGGTGGCGGCCGCCACGGTCCGTTCGGGGTCCTTCGCCTCCGCCGGTCCACCGCTGGAGACGGAGGGTCGGAACCCTCGTTCAGATCCGTTCTCGCGCGATCACCGTGTCGCCGGTCGGACGGGAGCGGGTCCGGCCCGTTCCGCGCGGCACGGGATGTCTCGAAAGGGCCGGGCTACCCGAGCGGGCCCACGCTCAGCCCGCCCAGGCCCAGGAACTCCAGGGGGTCGCCGGTCAGCCGGGGGACCCCGGACAGCTCCGCGGGGGGCGTCGGCTCTCCCTCCGTGGTGCTGCCGGGGAGCTCGTCGACGAACGGGACGGTCATGACCGGCTCCGGCAGCGGGGACACCCGGTCGTCGTCGGAGCCGTTCCGCAGCGGCGTGCGGCCGGTGCCTCCGGTCTCGATGACGGCGGCCGCGGTGTCCTGCGCCGCCGCGCCCGCCACACCACCAACCGCACCGACCGCGTTCCCCGTCACATTGACCGGCACATCCAGGTCCACCACCGCCTGGTTCCCATGCCGGACGCGATCGCCGTCCACCGGCGCCGACTGCTTGAGCAGCGGGCCCGCCTTGACCGAGTCGGTGTTCACCTGCAGCGGCCGGGCGAGCTCGCTGGCGGTGCCGACCAGGTCCGGCGACCCGGAGCCCATCTGGTGCACGGTGACGGGCTCGGTCAGCGGGGTGACCTGCGGGAGCTCGGTGTCGCGCACGATCCGCTCGGTGCGGTCCAGCGTCGACTCCACCGCACGCACCGGATCGGCCTCGCGGACCGACAACTGGTGCTGGCGCTCCTGCCCCGCACCCATCTGGTGCACGGTGATCGGCGACGTGAGCGGGGTGACCTGCGGGAGCTCGGTGTCGCGCACGATCCGCTCGGTGCGGTCCAGCGTCGACTCCACCGCACGCACCGGGTCAGCCTCGCGGACCGACAACTGGTACTGGCGCTCCTGCCCCGCACCCATCTGGTGCACGACGATGGGCGACGTCAGCGGCAGGACCTCGGGCACATCGACCGCGCGCACGAGGCGCTCGGCGCGGTCCACCGCGGCGTCGACCGCCTGCTTGGCCTGGAGGTCCTGGCCGGCGAGCTGGTGCTGGCGCTCCGCGCCCGCCTCGGCGCGGAGGTGCTTGTGGTGGTGGCCGTGCGTCTCGATGACGGCGGCCGCAGTGTCCTGCGCCGCCGCGCCCGCCACACCACCAACCGCACCGACCGCGTTCCCCGTCACATTGACCGGCACATCCAGGTCCACCACCGCCTGGTTCCCA
>NZ_QEIO01000077.1 GCF_003336425.1 Marinitenerispora sediminis
CTCCCACACCCCATCCCCTCCGAGAACGGAAGAGAACCATGAGACACCACCCCCACCGGTCCCGCCGCAAGCGCGGCTGGGCGGCGCTGTCCGCCCTCGCGGCACTGTCCCTGACCGCCACGGCCTGCGGGGAGGCGGGCGGCGAGGGCGGCGCGGCGGACGCCTCCGCCACCGAGGTCGCCAACCCCCTCGTCGCGACCTATGACGGAGGCATCTACGTCATCGACGGCGAGACGCTCGACGTCGTCGAGGACATCCCGCTGGAGGGCTTCAACCGGCTCAACCCGGCGGGCGACGGGCGGCACGTGCTCGTCTCGACGTCGACGGGCTTCCGCGTCCTGGACGCCACTGGTGCCCGGCTCACCGACGACGAGTTCCCGGCGCCCGAGCCCGGCCACGCGGTACGCCACGCCGGCCGGACCGTGCTGTTCTCCGACGGAACCGGCGAGGTCACCGTCTTCGATCCCGCCGACCTCGGCGACGGACTCCCCGAGACGGAGTCCCACACCACCGAACACCCCCACCACGGTGTCGCCCTGGTCCTGGAGAACGGCGAGATGGTGGTGACCCTCGGCGACGAGGAGAGCCGCCCCGGCATCCAGGTCCTCGACGCCGAGCGGAAGGAGATCGCCCGCAACGAGGAGTGCCCGGGGGTCCACGGCGAGGCGACCGCCATGGACGAGGCCGTGGTCGTCGGCTGCGAGGACGGCGTGCTGCTCTACACCGGCGGCGAGATCACCAAGGTCGACAGCCCGGACGAGTACGGCCGCATCGGCAACCAGGCCGGCCACGAGGAATCCCCCTACGTGCTGGGCGACTACAAGACCGACCCCGACGCCGAGCTGGAGCGCCCGGAACGGGTCACCGTCGTGGACACCGAGAACGGTGCCCTGGAACTCGTCGACCTGGGGACCAGCTACAGCTTCCGCTCCCTGGGCCGCGGCCCCGACGGCGAGGGCCTCGTCCTGGGCACCGACGGGGCGCTGCACGTCATCGACATGGAGTCCGCCGAGGTCACCGACTCCTTCCCGGTCATCGGTGAGTGGACCGAGCCCCTGGAATGGCAGGATGCCCGGCCCACGCTCTTCGTGCGCGGTGGCACCGCCTACGTGACGGACCCGGGCGAGCGGCGGCTGTACGCGGTCGACATCGCGTCCGGCGAGGTCCAGGGGGAGACCGAGCTGCCGGCGGCGTCGAACGAGATCACCGGCGTCTCCTGACCGGCGCCGCTCCGCACCCTGAGCACCCCCGAACACCGAGCCCCGGCCGCCGGCCGGGGCTCGGTCGTGCACGGCACCAGGGGACCGCGACTCCACATCGTGATGCCCCCGGTCGGCGGGGACCGCATCTGGCAGCCCAGGTCCGAAGCGCGGGGACGGCGGTGCGACCGGATGCCCGCTCTCATGCCCCCCATGTGCCCACCGGCCCCTGAAACGCCCGGCCACGCGCGGTACAGCTCCGCCGCCGACGTCTACACTTCGGTGATCCCGGAGGCTGCCGCCGCGGCTGCCGAGGCGCCCGCGGCGATCATCCCCAGGCCGGCGCGGGGGAGCGTGGCGTGACGCGTCCTCGACCGTTTGGCCGCACCTTGGCCTCACACGACCATCGCCAGCAAACGAAAGAGGCCCGACGCTGTGCGTCGGACCCCTTCCCACCTGCGGAGGATCGGGGATTTGAACCCCGGAAGGGCGTGAACCCTAACCGCATTAGCAGTGCGGCGCCATAGACCGGACTAGGCGAATCCTCCTGGCTGTGCCAAGCGTACCGAGGGCGTGAGGTGGGCGCAAAACGAATGTCCGGGGGGCGGGTCAGGAGGTGGCGCGTTCGATGGCGAGGTCGGCGTCGCGGCGGAGTTTGGCGACGGCTCGGGAGACGGTGCTCTTCACGGTGCCGATGCTGACGCCGAGGCGGGCGGCGATCTCGGCCTCGGAGAGGTCCTCGTAGTAGCGGAGCATCACGGTGATCCGCTGGCGGGCCGGGAGGCGGTTGACGGCGCGGCCGACGGCGTCGGCGAGGTCGGTCTGCCATGTCGGGTCGTCGACGCGCTGCTCGGGGATGTCGTCGGTCGGGTAGACGGTCATGTGGCGGCGGCGCCACTCCGAGATCTGGGTGTTGACCATGGCGCGCCGGACGTAGCCGTCGCGGGCGCGGGGGCTGCTGATGCGGTCCCAGGCGAAGAACGTCTTGACGAGGGCGGCCTGCAGGAGGTCCTCGGCGTCGGCGTGGTTGCTGGTCAGGCCCTGGGCCATCCGCAGCAGCGCGGGTCCGCGGCCCCGGACGTACGTGGAGAACTCCTCGTACCTGGTTTGCCGCGTTGTTCCACTCACACGACCACCGACCCGATCCGGTACACGCGTCGGCGCCCCTCGCCCTGGCACGTGCTCTGACTCACGACCTCACGTTCCTCACTGTCGCATGAGCGCGGCAATCGGTGGCTCTGTGCGATGTCATATTCCGACAAATCGGACCATTATTCGCATGTGTGTGCATGTATGGGCGAACTTCGCAAAGCGCTGCTCGGGTCACCATGCGCCACGATGCCGGGGCAAGACCGCTCTCCGGTGATCGACGAGGTCTTGGGCAGAAGGTGACGCCCGCGTGGTCATCTTCACCTGGAGTGGCGGGTGAGAATGGTGCACGTTCCTGTCCGTCACGGCCCGGGGGCCTGCCTCCTGCCGGAGTGCGTGGAGCGGGCGGACCCACACCAGACCCCATGGCGGAGCTGAGGAGCGCGAATGGCGGTAGACGTACAGGCACGCCGGCGGCTGACCGCCGCCCTGCTGGGGCGGGAGGCGCCGCCGGAGCCGGACGCTGCCGCCGATCCTGTCGAGCGGGTGACGCGCGGAGTGCTCCTGGACATCGGCCCGCACATGCTGAGCATGGCGACCCCGAAGGGCGAGGAGCGGTTCGTCTTCGCCGACAGCACCACCTTCTGGCACGGGCGCGAGGTGTGCCACACCGACCTGCGGCCCGGCCAGGACGTCGTCGTGCGGAGCCACCCGGCCAACCGCTGGGTGGTGGAGCGCCTGTGGGCGGACCTCGCCCGGGTCACCGGGGTGATCGCGGAGCGGACCGAGGACACGCTGGTGGTCGACACCGGCCACGACCGGCCGCGCGTCACCGCGACCGTGCCCTACCGCGCCTCGGGCCGCATGGGGGTGCGCCATCCGCGGCTGGAGCCCGGCTACCTGTTCGACGCCGTCGGCATCTGGCGGGACGGCGAGGTGCAGGCGCTGATCCCGGTCACCTCCCAGCCCGACTACCCGGTCTCGCGGATCCCGGCCCGGCCGCCGGTCGAGCGCTACCGGGAGACGGTGTCCGGGACCGCTACCTGGTACGACCCCGCGCTCGGGAAGAACACCCACGTCAATCCCCTGGCGACCGCGGTCGGCGCCGCCTACCCGGCCCTGGACGGGGAGCTCGACTGCGGGCCGGACTGCGACCGACACACCACGTGCGCGGCGCTCCCGCTGCTCTCGATCGGCGCGCGCCTGCGGCTGCGCAACGACTGCACCGGCCGGTCCGCCGTGGTCCCGGTGACCGCCTGCGCCTCGGCCACCAGCCGGTTCTGCGACCGGTGCCGCGCGTGCGCCTCCGAGGGCCGGGGACGGATCGCGCAACTGACCCTCCTGAGCTTCATCGGCCTGGGCGGCAGCCCCGAGGCCGGCTGCTTCAACGCGACTCTGACGGTGGGCTGAAACGTGATCGACGTCATCCGCGAGACCCAACTCCCCGTTCTGGCGGTCCTGCTGCTCCTGGCCGCGGTCGGCAAGACCGCCGTCCGCCCGTCCGGCGCCGAGGGGCCGATGAGCCTGCTTCCGGCACGGGTGCGGCGGCCGGCGGCACTCGCCACCGCCGGCGTCGAGGCGGCGTTCGCCGTCCTGCTGGTGGCGGCCGCCGGGCCGCTGGGCGACGCGGCGCGTGCCGGGACCGCCGCGCTCTTCGGCGTGGCCGTCCTGGCGCTGCTCCGGCTGCGCCGGCGCGACCCCGAGCAGGGGTGCGGCTGCTTCGGCGGGCTCAGCAGCACGCCCGTGGGGTGGCGGACCATCGCGCGGGCGGGGCTGCTCGCCGCCGCCGCGGCCGCCGCGCTCGGGCTGCCGGTGTCCGGCCTCGCGGTCGCCACCGGCTTCACCGCGACGCACGCCGCCGTGCTCGCCGTGGAACTGGCGGTGCTCGGCGTGCTGTCGCCGGAGCTCGTGGAGATCCCGCGGCGCGTGCGGCACCGGGTGCCGTGCGAGCTGCGGGAGGTGCCGCTGAGCCGGACGCTGCGTCGGCTGTACGCGAGCGACGTCTGGCACATGAACGCCGAGGTGGTGACCACCGCCGAACCCGTGGACGTCTGGCGGCAGGAGTGCCTGCGGTTCGTGCGGTTCGGCGGGCGGCGGCAGGACCGCGCGGTGGACGTGGTGTTCGCGGTGCCGATGGACGGCCGGCCGCCGGTCGTACGCGCGCTGATCGTCGACGTCGAGACGGGCGTCCCGGTGGCGAGCTTCGGTGCGGTGGCCGACCCGCCGCGCCCGAGGCGTGCCCCCGAGGGCGAGACGGCCGACTCCGGCCGCCGACCGGCCCCGTACGAGGTGGTGTGAGGTGGTGCGTCCGCGGTGCGCCGGCGTCGTCGCCCGACCGGCGCACCGCGGACGCGGGGAGTGCCCGGCGGTCAGGAACCGGGCATGGAGGCGAGGGTGTCGTACTCGATGAGCCGCTCCAGCGCGTCCTCCAGTGAGCGGTAGAACGCCGCGGAGGAGCTCGCCCCCCAGTCGACGCCGCGCAGGACGCGGCGGTCGTCGAGGCACGACGCGGGCGGCGGGACGAGAGGGGAGCGGGGAGCCTGTCCGACCCTGCCGGATCGCGCTGCCGGACGACCCGTTGCGGGCGCTGCCGTGGTCATGCTCCCCGTCTCCCTTCTCTCTCGAACATGTGTTCGATTTCGGAATGCTACGCCATCCCGGCCCGGCGCGCCAGTGAACCCGGGGACCGGGGCGCCATCAGGACAGCACCTTCCGCTCCCGTTCCAGGGCTTCCTCGGTGAACCCGACCAGGGTCTCCTCGCTCCGCTGCGACCGGTCGGCCGGGGCCAGCACCGACGTGCTGCCGAGGTAGTCGCCGTTGCGGTACAGCAGGGTGTGCAGCCGGAGGGTGTCGCCGCCCATCCGGGTCTCGACCACGGCCGCCCGGCTCTCGTCGGCGAGGGTGGCGAGCTCCAGTGGTCGCACGGTGAAGGCGCTGGTCTGCCCGTCCTCAGTGGTGGCGGTGTACTCGGAGCACTCCTCCGGAAGCTCGATGTCCATGGCCCGCTCCGCCACGCCGTCGGGGAGGTCGAGCAGGAGGTGCGAGATGGTGCCGTGCTCGTCGCCGAACACCGCGAACGACGCCGGCGCGTCGCGGACCTCGCCGAGTCGGGCCCAGCGGTTCACCGAGTCCAGGCAGTCGGGCCGGTCCGACTCCGTCGCCTCGCGGAGCTGCTCGGTCGCGCGCACCGTGCCCAGGCGCGCGTAGCTGCCCGACTCGCTCTGGTCCGCGATCAGCTTCGCGGACCCGTACTGCACCATCTGGGCCTGGTGCAGCATCCCGGCGGCCTCGGCGTTGGGATCCGCCTCCTCCGGGGCCGCGGCACCGCCCCCCGCGCAGCCGGACAGGGCGGTCAGGGCGGTGACGGCTGTGAGTGCCGCCGCCGCCGCTTTCCGAAGTCGCGGGGGGTGCGCCATGGTGCTCGTTCCTGTTCTGTGCGATATTGCGGCTGGGGAGCCCGCCGCGGGCGGCCTGCGTGTGCGGTCGCGCAACGTGACGGCGCTCTCGCTCAGAGTATCGAGGAAGGACAATGGTGTCGGAGCGGAATTCGCCGTATTTCCGAGCTGTGCTCGGATCGATCCCGCCGTACCGGCCGGGTCGGGCCGTCGTGGGGCCGGACGGGCGGTC
Source organism: Marinitenerispora sediminis (assembly GCF_003336425.1). Taxonomy (GTDB): domain Bacteria; phylum Actinomycetota; class Actinomycetes; order Streptosporangiales; family Streptosporangiaceae; genus Marinitenerispora; species Marinitenerispora sediminis. Next base: position 5,917 of record NZ_QEIO01000077.1, read on the forward strand.
GGTCAAGCTCTCCTCCAACGAGTCCCCCTACGGACCGCTGCCCTCGGTGCTGGCGGCGGTCGCCGCCGCGGCCACCGAGCTGAACCGCTACCCCGACGCCGGTGCCACCGACCTGATCGCGGCCCTCGCCCGGCGGTTCGCGGTCCCGGAGGAGCACGTGGCTGTCGGCGCGGGCTCGGTGGGGCTGCTCCAGCAGCTGCTGGAGGCGGTCGGTGAGCCGGGGGCGGAGGTCTGCTACGCCTGGCGGTCGTTCGAGGCCTACCCGCTGCTGGCCGAGCTGGCCGGCGTCACCTCGGTCCGGGTTCCGCTGCGCGACGAGACGCACGACCTCGACGCGCTCGCCGCGGCCGTCACCGGCCGCACGCGCATGGTGCTGGTGTGCAATCCGAACAACCCGACGGGTACCGCCGTGCGCGAGGCCGAGCTCGTGGAGTTCCTGGACCGCGTGCCCGAGCACGTCCTCGTGGTGCTGGACGAGGCGTACCGCGAGTACGTCCGCGATCCCGGCGTGCCGGACGGTCTCACGCTGTACCGGGACCGTCCCAACGTCGCGGTGCTGCGGACCTTCTCCAAGGCCTACGGGCTGGCGGCGCTGCGCGTCGGCTTCCTCGTCGGGCATCCGCACGTCACCGAGGCCGTGCGCAAGACCCTGGTGCCCTTCGCGGTCAACCACGTCGCGCAGGCCGCCGCGGTGGCCTCCCTCGCGGCCGAGGACGAGCTCCTGGAGCGGGTGGCCGCCACCGTGAAGGAACGCGACCGCGTGCGCGACGCGCTCCTCGCCGACGGCTGGACGGTGCCGCCCACCGAGGCCAACTTCGTCTGGCTGCGGCTGGGTGCGGAGACCGTGGAGTTCGCCGCCGCGTGCGAGGCAGCCGGGGTCGCCGTGCGGCCGTTCCCGGGCGAGGGCGCGCGGGTGAGCATCGGCGCCCCCGAGGAGAACGACGCCTTCCTCGCTGTCGCGTCGGCCCACCCCACCCGCGGACCGCGGTGACGGCGGGTCCGGACGCCGGGCCGGCGGGCGCGGTGCTCCGCCGCCGACTCCGGCCCCGATGACGCCTGCCCGGGCCCGCCGCGGCGGGCCCGGGCAGGCGGACGGCTACTTGCCGGCCTTGTCCTTGTCCAGCTTCTCCACGATGAGCCGGTACAGCTGCCGCGGCCGCCCGGGCTGCAGGGTCCGGTTCGGCGGGAGCGGCCATGCCAGCCCCTCCTCGACCAGGGTCCGCAGCAGCCGCCGCGCGGTGCGGGGCGTGACGCCCAGCATGCGGCCGGCGCCCTCGGCGTCGACCACCAGCGGCGCTTCCTCCTCGGCGATCTTCTCCGAGAGGCGGAGCAGCGTCTCGCGTCCCTTGGTCCGCAGCGGCTCGCCGGCCTGGCGCTGTGGCGCCCGCTGGGCGGGGACGAGGGAGCGGCCCTCGCGGTCCACGGCGAAGCTCTGCCGGGTGGCCTGCGCGCGGCTGAGGGCCGCGCGGGCGTGCGTCTCCGCGTCCTGGGTGGTGCGGCCCATGCCGATGCCGACCTCGATGGCGATGCCGAGCTCGGTCTTGATCCGCTCGACGAACGGCGGCTGGCGGAAGCCCTCCGTGGCGGCCACCAGCGAGCCGCGGGTGGCGGTGACCATGAACGTGTGGTCGTCCACCGGATGCGCGGTGGCGTTGATCCGGTGCGCCTCCTGGAGCAGCATCCGGTGCAGTGCGAGCCGCAGCTCGTCCCGCCAGTACCGCGGGGTGGACCGCCGCGTGGAGTCGCGCAGCGTGGGGACGTCCACGATGACCACGCCCAGCTGCGCCTCCTCCAGCCGGTGGTGCGCCCCGAGCAGGCCCGCGGTCTGCAGTGCGCTGCGCACGCCGGCGTTGGTCGGGCGGAGCCGGAGCGTGGGCACGCCGACCGCCTCCAGCCGTTCGGCGACCCCGCGCACGCAGGTGATGGCCATCTTGGTGGCCTTGCGCCGCCACAGGCTCTCGTGGAATGAGGTGAGCTGCGCCGTGCTGGCGAGCTCCTCGTGCACGTGGATGCCGTCGACGGGCAGGTCCACCTCCGAGTACGCCTCCACGACGTCGGTCCGGCTCAGCACGTCCAGGCTGGCCCGGGTCGGGTCGTACCTCTCGTCCAGGGTGGCCCGCAGCAGGGCCTCGTGCAGGCTGGCCCCGCCGAGCGGGACGTAGGTGGCGGGCATCGTCAGAACGCCGGCCTTACGGGCGAACTCGTAGGGGACCGGGCTCGCGAACAGGTAGGCGTCGATCGCGGATCCCAGGCGCAGAACCTTGTCGGTCGCCTCTTGCTCGTCTCGATAGGCGGCGGCGATGAGTCTGGCGTTGAGCGGCCCCGTGGACCCCGGGCCCATGAGCATGACGCGTTCGACCACCTCATGCGGCCCGATGACACCAATTGTCAAATCGCCAGTACGCTGCGCACTCACCTCGGGCTGCTCCCCGCTACCATTCCACGCTCTTCACTATGTGCGCCCACTGGTTCCCGACCTGATTTCTGTCACGGCATGATTGCCGAGATCGTACCCATTGTGCGCGCCCAATGAAGATCGTTTGACATAGAACGTCAAAGGGCCGGGCGGGAGCCTCGGCCCCCGCCCCGGCGTGAACTGGGACCTTGGCGGTTACGCGCCCTCTTCGCGCGTGACGTCGGCGCCCAATGCGGCCAGTCTGGTCGCAAACTGAGAGTGACCGCGGTCGACGAGGTACCCTGGTGCGACGCATGTCTCGCCTTCGGCCACCAGGCCGGCGAGCACCAGCGCGGCACCGGTGCGCAGGTCGTGCGCCACCACGTCGGTGCCCCGCAGCGTGGTCGTGCCGTGCACGATCGCCCGGGTGCCGTCCACCTCGATCTTGGCACCCATCTTGTTGAGCTCGTCGGCGAGCGCGAACCGGCCGTCGTAGATGGCCTCGTGGATGTAGCTCTCGCCGTCGGCGAGCGTGGCCAGCGCCATCAGCGGCGACTGCAGGTCCGTCGCGAAGCCGGGGTAGGGGGACGTGACGGCGTTGATCGGCCGCAGGGCGGTGGCCGGGTCGCGGTGGACGTGCAGGACGGCACCCTGCTGGGCGAACTCCACGCCCATCTGCTCCAGCTTCCAGCGCGCCACCCCGAGGTGCGCGAGGTTGGCGCCGACCAGGCTGACCTCGCCACCGGTGGCCGCCGCCATCATCGCGAACACGCCGGCGTCGATGCGGTCCGACATGATCGTGTGCTCGACCGCGGTGAGCTCCTCGACACCCTCCACCGTGATGAAGCCGGTGCCGCCGCCCGTGATCCGGGCGCCCATCCGGGTGAGGAACTCGATGACGTCGATGACCTCCGGCTCCAGCGCCGCGTGCTCGATCACGGTGGTGCCGCGGGCCAGCACGGCCGCCATGATGAGGTTCTCGGTGCCGGTGTGCGAGGGGGTGTCCAGGTAGAGGTGCCCGCCCCGCAGGTCGCGGGAGGTGACCTGGATGTGGTTGCGCTCGTCGTCCTCGGTGACCTCGGCGCCGAGGCGGGCGAATCCGCGGTAGTGGAAGTCCAGGTTGCGGCTGCCGAGGTTGCAGCCGCCGACGCCCTCGATCCGGGCCTGGCCCATGCGGTGCATGAGCGCCGGGACGAACAGCACCGACCCGCGGAACCGGGCGGCGATGCGCGCGGGGAGGACCGCGCGCTCCGGGTCGCCGAGCCGTGAGGCGTCGATCACGATCGTGCGCTCCGCCTCGTGGAACTCCACCTTGGCACCGATGTGCTCGGCGAGCTCCAGCGCGCGGCGCACGTCCTCGATGATCGGCACGTTGCGCAGGACGGTGCGTCCCTTGGCAGCGAGCAGGGCGGCGCCGATCATCGGCAGGACGGCGTTCTTCGCACCCTGGATGAACGCGGTCCCGTTGAGGGGACGGCCGCCACGGACGCGGTAACGAACCTCCTGGCCCATGCTCATTAGCTCCTTTGTGAGGCAGTTATCGGTCGAACTCGTCGAAATCGTCTGCTCTCAGACGCGGTTCCTCCGCGGAGCGTTCCGACGAGGCGGGCTCGAACGGCAGCCATCTGGCGACGACTCTATAGCAACGCACTCCGTACGCCCGTTGATCCTGCGGCGATTCACCTGATATCGCGGAAATCGCGCTATAGCACCAGGTCAGCGCCACTTCTGTGTCCCGTGGCGCCGCGCGTCGACGGCCCCGCCGCCGGTGCGCGCACACGCGGGGCGGCGTGCGCGGGGGAAGACGCGCGGCCGAGGACCGGGGAGGACCGCGGGCCGCGCGGCCTGGTGCGCCGTGAGCCCCGCCCACACTGTAGGCGCTGCCGCCGCCGACCGACACCCCGCCGCCCGGGCCCCGGGCCGGCGCCCGGGCCCCGAGGGCGCTCACCCCAGGTCGGGGCTGCCTCCGGTGAGCCGTTCGAACGCCTCGACGTACTTGTCCCGCGTGCGCGCCACCACCTCGTCGGGCAGCGGCGGCGGCGGGACCTCGGCGGCACGGTCCCAGCCCGAGGCCGGCGAGGTCAGCCAGTCGCGGATGTACTGCTTGTCGAACGACGGCTGCGCGTGCCCCGGCTCCCAGGACTCGGCCGGCCAGAACCGGGAGGAGTCCGGGGTGAACACCTCGTCGGCCAGCACCAGCCGGCCCCCAGGGTCGCGTCCGAACTCGAACTTCGTGTCGGCGAGCAGGATGCCGCGCTCCTCCGCGACCGCGCGGCCGCGCTCGTACACCGCGAGGGTGCGCTCCCGCAGCTCGGCGGCCAGCGCTTCACCGTGCCGCGCGGCCACGGTCGCGTAGGAGACGTTCTCGTCGTGCTCGCCCACCTCGGCCTTGGTGGCCGGCGTGAAGATCGGCTGCTCCAGCCGCGACCCGTCCACCAGGCCCCCGGGCAGCGGCACACCGCACACCTCGCCGGTGGCGCGGTACTCCGCCAGGCCCGAGCCGGTGAGGTACCCGCGGGCCACGCACTCCACCGGCACCATGTCCAGCCTGCGGCAGACGAGGGTCCGTCCGGCCCAGTCGGCGGGCGCGCCGGGGGGCGGGGTGTCGGAGACGACGTGGTTGTCGGTGAGGTCGGCGAGCCGCTCGAACCACCACAGCGAGAGCCGGGTGAGCAGCCGGCCCTTGTCCGGGATCTCGGTGGGCAGCACCCAGTCGAACGCGGAGACCCGGTCGCTGGCCACCATGACGAGGCGGCCGTCGGCCGTCGCGTACAGGTCGCGGACCTTGCCGGTGTGCAGATGGGTGAGGCCCGGGACCTCGACGGGGACGGGTTTTTCGACGAAACCGCTCATGGTGCGCTCTTCGGGTTCGGTGGGCGGGGACGATGTGCGGGCGGCGGGCGGCGGGCGCCCGGGACGGCGGGCCGGTCCGGTGCCGTCCCGGGCGCCCCGGGTCAGCTGAGGCCCTTCAGCCGGTCGAACACGCCGCCGAGCCGCCGCACGAAGCGCTCGGGCCGGCAGACCTCGTCCAGCCGGGCCTCGTCGAGCCGCACCCCGCGGACACCGGCCTCCGCGCGCAGCGTCTCCCGGAAGGGCGTGCCGCTCTCCCATGTGCGCATGGCGGCCGTCTGCACCAGCGCGTAGACGTCCTCCCGCGACAGTCCGGTCTCGATCAGCTCCGACACCACGGTGGAGGAGTAGATCAGACCGTGCGTGGAGTCGAGGTTGGCCCGCATACGGTCGGCGTCCACGACGAGGCCGCGCACGAGCCGGGTGGTGAGGTGCAGCAGGTAGTCGGTCGCGATGGCGGCGTCCGGCAGCGCGACCCGCTCGGTCGAGGAGTGCGAGATATCCCGCTCGTGCCACAGCGGGATGCCCTCCATGACCGGGACGATCTGGGCGCGCACGATGCGCGCCATGCCGCAGATGCGCTCCGACATGATCGGGTTCTTCTTGTGCGGCATGGCACTGGAGCCCTTCTGGCCCTTGCCGAAGGGCTCCCAGAGCTCCCGCACCTCGGTGCGCTGGCCGTGCCGCACCTCCAGGGCGACGGCCTCGCACACGGTCGCGATGACGGCGAGCGCGCTCACCCACTCGGAGATGCCGTCGCGGATGACCACCTGGGTCGAGACGTCGGCCGGGCGAAGGCCGAGCTTCTCGGCCACGTGGCGCTCGACCTCCGGGTCGATGTTGGAGTACGTGCCCACCGGGCCCGAGATCGCCATGACCCCCACGGCCTCGCGGGCCCGCCGCAGCCGGTCGCGGGAGCGCGCCATGGCGAACGCGAAGTCGGCCACCCGGTGGCCCCACACGTCCGGCTCGCCGTGGATGCCGTGCGTGCGGCCCACCCGCAGCGTGCTCCGGTGCTCCAGGGCGTGGTCGCGCAGCACGGCCACGAGCTCGTCGGCCTTGGCCAGCAGGATGTCGGTCGCCTCGACCAACTGCGCCGCGAGCGCGGTGTCGAGGAGGTCGGAGGAGGTCATGCCGAAGTGCACCCACGCGGCGGCGCTGCGCGGTTCGGTGTTGTCGGCCCAGGCGGTGAGGAACGCGATGACGTCGTGCTGGGTGACGGCCTCGATCTCGGCCACCCGCTCCGGCGTCGGCGGCGGCGCCTGGCGCACCGGCTCGACCGCGTCGGCCGGCACGGTGCCCGCCGCGGCGTGCGCCTCCAGCACCAGGGTCTCGACCCGGCACCACAGCTCGTACTTGTGGGCGTCGCTGAAGACGCGCCCGATCTCCGGAAGGGTGTAGCGCTCGATCACCCGTCCATTTTGGCAGGTGCCGGGCGTGGCCGGTCAGGCGGTGACGGGTTCGCCGCCCGCGGGGCCGCGCCCGGCACCGATCGGCGCCGGGCGCGGCACGGGGCTCACCGTGCCCGGCGTGCCGCCGACAGCGCGATGTCAGTGCGGAAGTGGGCGCCGCGCAGTCCGATGTGCGACAGCGCCGTGTAGGCCCGGTCCCGCGCCGTGCCCAGGTCCGGGCCGGTACCGACGACGTTGAGGACCCGGCCGCTGGCGGTGACCAGCCGGCCCTCGGAGTCGCGGGCGGTCCCCGCGTGCAGCACGTAGGCGCCCTCGACCGCGTTGGCGGTGTCCACGCCCGAGATGACGTCGCCCTTGGCGGGTGTGCCCGGGTAGTTCTCGGCCGCGACGACGACGGTCACCGCCGCCCCGGGGTGCCACTCCAGCGAGGTGACACCGGCGAGCCCGCCGGTGTCGGTGGCCTGCAGCAGCCCGCCGAGCGGAGTGGCCAGCCGGTCCAGCACGACCTGGGTCTCCGGGTCGCCGAACCGGGCGTTGAACTCCACCACCCGCGGCCCCTTGGCGGTCAGCGCCAGGCCGACGTAGAGCAGCCCCTGGTAGGGGGTGCCGCGCCGCGCCATCTCGGCGATGGTCGGCTGCACCACCGTCCGCATGACCTCGTCGACGAGCCCGGGCGGCGCCCACGGCAGCGGAGTGTAGGCGCCCATGCCCCCAGTGTTGGGGCCCGCGTCGCCGTCGCGGGCGCGCTTGAAGTCCTGGGCCGGAAGCAGCGGGACCGCGTTCGCGCCGTCGCTGAGCACGAACAGCGACACCTCGGGGCCTTCGAGGTACTCCTCGATGACGACCCGGCCGCACTCGGCCGCGTGCCGCTCGGCGGCCGCCAGGTCCTCGGTGACGACCACGCCCTTGCCGGCGGCCAGGCCGTCGTCCTTGACCACGTAGGGCGGGCCGAAGACCCGCAGGGCCTCGGCCGCCTCCGCCGCGGTCTCGCAGACGTAGGCGCCGGCCGTCGGCACGCCGGCCGCCGCCATGACCTCCTTGGCGAACGCCTTGGAGCCCTCCAGCCGGGCGGCGGCGCGGTCCGGACCGAAGACCGGGATGCCGCGCGCCCGCAGCGCGTCGGCCACTCCGGCGACCAGCGGCGCCTCGGGGCCGATCGCCACCAGTTCGGCACCCAGCCGCGAGGCGAGGCCCACCACGGCCGCGCCGTCGGTGATGTCGAGGACGTGGTTCGCCGCCAGCTCCGCCGTGCCGGGGTTGCCGGGGGCGCAGTGCAGGTCGGTCACGCCGGAATCGTGGGACAGCGCTCGGACGAGCGCGTGCTCGCGGCCTCCGCCGCCGAGAACGAGGGCTTTCACAGCAGGGACCCTAGTGGTTGTGGGATGTCGGTCGCGACGACGGGAGACCGCCCGCCGGGGCGGCCCCGGGTCACACCAGGGAGCGGAGCTCCAAGGTCTGCTCGCGGCCGGGGCCGACGCCGATGGCGGAGAACGGGGCGCCCGACATCTCCTCCAGGGCGCGCACGTAGGCCTGGGCGTTCTTGGGCAGCTCCTCGAAGGACCGCGCCCGCGACAGGTCCTCGGCCCAGCCGTCCAGGTACTCGTACACCGGGGTGGCGTGGTGGAACTCGGTCTGGGTCATGGGGAACTCGTCGTGCCGCACACCGTCGATGTCGTAGGCCACGCACACCGGCACCCGCTCCAGCCCCGACAGCACGTCGAGCTTGGTGAGGAAGAAGTCGGTGATGCCGTTGACGCGGGTGGCGTAGCGGGCGATGACGGCGTCGAACCAGCCGCACCGCCGGTTGCGTCCGGTGGTGACACCGTACTCGTGGCCCTTCTGGCGCAGCCACTCGCCGGACTCGTCGTGCAGCTCGGTCGGGAACGGACCGGAGCCGACGCGGGTGGTGTAGGCCTTGAGGATGCCGATGACCTTGGTGATGCGGGTCGGGCCGATGCCCGCGCCCACGGCGGCGCCGCCGGCGGTGGGGTTGGAGGAGGTGACGAACGGATAGGTGCCGTGGTCGACGTCGAGCAGGGTGGCCTGCGAGCCCTCCAGGTAGACCGTCCGGCCCTCGTCGAGCGCGCGGTTGAGGATCAGCCCGGTGTCGGCGACGTAGGGCCGCAGCAGCTCGCCGTAGCCGACGTACTCCTCCAGGATCTGCTCCAGCTCCAGGCCGCGGCGGTTGTACACCTTGGTGAGGATCTGGTTCTTGTCGTTGAGCGCGAGCTCCAGCTTCTTGCGCAGGATCTTGGCGTCGAACATGTCCTGCACCCGGATGCCCACGCGGGAGATCTTGTCGGCGTAGGTGGGGCCGATGCCCCGGCCGGTGGTGCCGATCCGCGCCTTGCCGAGGAACCGCTCGCTGACCTTGTCCAGCGCGCGGTGGTAGGGCATGATCAGGTGCGCGTTCGCCGAGATCAGCAGCCGCTCGCAGGTCACGCCGCGCTGCTGGAGGCCGCGGATCTCCTCGAAGAGCACCGCCGGGTCGACGACGACCCCGTTGCCGATGACCGGCACGACGTCGGGGGAGAGCACGCCGACCGGCAGCGAGTGCAGCGCGTACTTCTCCTCGCCGATGACCACGGTGTGCCCGGCGTTGTTGCCGCCCTGGAACCGTACGACGTAGTCGACGCGGTCGCCGACGAGGTCGGCGGCCTTGCCCTTGCCCTCGTCTCCCCACTGGGCGCCAATGATCGTGATGGCCGGCATCCGCGTCTACCTCTTCCTTACGTGCGAGGACCGTGGGCACAGTCGTGACGGCTGGCGTGACGAAGCCCCTGGCGCAAGAAGCGACAGGGGCTCTTGCGTATTGAGGGTACATGACCGGCCCTGGCCGGTTAAGGCACCTCGACGCCGGTCACCTGCCCGTACCCCCGGCCGTCAGCCCGACAACTCCTCGGCGGCGGTCGCGCTGCTGTCGCGCAGGAAGGTCGTGCAGCGCTCGTGCTCCTCGGTCTCGCCGATCGCGCCGGCCGCGGTGGCGAGCAGGTGCAGGCAGCGCAGGAAACCGCGGTTGGGCTCGTGCTCCCACGGGACGGGGCCGTGTCCCTTCCAGCCGGCGCGCCGCAGCTGGTCGAGGCCGCGGTGGTACCCGGTGCGGGCGTAGGCGTAGGCGGCCACCGCGTCGCCGGAGTCGAGCGCGCGCCGGGCGAGCGCCGCCCACGCGTCGGAGTGGGTGGGGAAGCGGGCGGCGGCCTCGGCGGGGTCGGCCGCCGCGGCGAGGGCCTCCCGCGCCTCCGGGAAGTCGGGCAGCCGGGTGGCGGGCGGCTCGCCGAGCAGGTTCTGATGCAGGTCCATGCCGTCCATCCTGCCAGCGCCGCGCCGCCGCGCCGCACGCGGCGCCGGTCGGCGGGGCGCCGGCGGGACCGGGCCGTCAGGCCGCGCCGGAGAAGGACCCCGCGGCCACGCCGACGGCCCCGGCCACGGCGACGGCCAGCAGGACGACCTCGGCCCGTCGGGCCCTCCGGCGGGCACGGTCCAGGGCCTCGCGCTCCCGGGCGGTGCGGTCCTCGGTCTCGGCCTCGCTGGCGGCGGCCTCCGCGGCGGCCCGCTCCATCTCCGCGTGGATCTCGGTGATCCGCGCGCGGACGGCGGACACGTCCTGCGCCGGCTCGCGCGCCGGGTCGTCGCCGGCGAGTGACTCGATCAGCCGCTCCTTCTCGGCGAGGAGCTCCCTCTGGCGGCGGAGTGCGGCCGCTGCCGCGGCGAGTCGCTCGCCCCGGGCCCGCGCGCCCAGGAGTCCGCCCGGCACGTCCAGGGCGTCCCAGGACAGGCGCGTGGCCGCGGACACGGCGATCACCGCCGCCGCGACCAGGAAGGCGGTCTCGAACAGGTAGTGCAGGATCGTCGCCATGTCAGCGCCTCCCGCGTCCGCCGGAGCGGGACTTCGACCGCGCGGCGGTCGTCGTCTCGGCGCCGCTCCGCGTCCCGGAGGCGCCGTGGCGCCTGGACCAGCCGGATCCGCGCGCCTTCAGCGGGTGGAGCCGGTGGGGGTGGTCGGCGATCTCGGTGAACCGCCGCACGACGTCGCGCTCGCCCGTCGTCTTCTCCATGAACTCGATCATCTCCTCCAGGGTCCGGGGGAGGGAGTCGAGGTTGCGCATCACCCTCTCCAGCGGAACCTCCGGCGGGACCTCCAGTGGCTCGATCCGCTCGCGCTCGTCCATGCCGCGCACCATTTCGATGCCCTGGCGGAACCGCTCGGCGTCGTCGGCGGTAAAACCGGGCTGGAGCCTGAAGCCGATCTCGGTGCCCGGCGTCATGATCTCCTCGTAGCTCTGGGTGAGCACCCCGTGCTCGCGGAGCGCCTCGACGTCCCCTCTGATCTCCCGCCGCGTCTCCTGGATGACCTGCAGGTGGCGGGCGTGCTTCTCCGTCCCCCCGACGATGCGCTTGCGCTCGGCGCGCTCCAGTTGCGCGTAGTCGCCGGGCGCGACCGCCTCCAGCAGCCCCTCCTGGTAGAGGCTCTGCACCGTCTCCAGGCGCGTGGCCCGTTCCTCGGCGACGTGGTCCTTGGTCTTGCCGTGCTTGATGAGGGCCTGCCGGACGGACAGCCAGCCGCCCACCGTGAGCGGCGCGGCCACGATCAGCCACGCCAGGAAGCCCATCACGCCGGCCACCCCCGGTCCTGCCCGTGCTCGGCGCGGATGCCCGGCGGCACCGGGCGGGACGCGTCCGGACTCCGCCTGCCGCTCTCCCCGTCTCGGTCGGTCTCCACGGCGCTCACACCCCCACCGCGATTAGCAGCACCGCCAGCAGCACGAGGAGCGCGGACCCGACCGCGATCCGCCGTGCGTCGCCCGACGCGCCCGGTGCGGCGGGCGAGTCGGGACCGGGCGGCGCACCCGCGGCGCCCATGTTCTGCTCCACGACGCCGTCGAGCCGCCGCAGCTCGCTCCGGGCGGCGGCCAGGGACTCGGCGGCATCCCCGGCCTCCTCGGCCGCCGAGGCGGCCGCCGCGGTGCGGTGCCGCGCGGCGGCGAGGAACAGGGTGTCCAGGGTGGTGTTCTTGGCGGCGAGCGCGCTCTGGGCGCGTGCCGACCGCTCCTCCTCCGCGTGGAGGCGGCGCAGCGCGTCCATGAGGGCGCGGTGGCCCTCGGGATGGGACCGGTAGGTCCCCGTCCTCGTCCACCCGCGGTAGAGGACGAGCCGGACCGCTCCCGCGGCGAGGATCGCGAGAGCCGAGACCGTGGCGATGGTGCTCATGGTGACAACCGTTCAGAGGCGCGCGCAGGCGCGTGGTCGGGATCGGAGGGCCGCGGGGCGGGCGGCCGGGTGGAACCGGGCGGGATCACCGGCTCCGGCGGGACGCGGACCCGCCGCGCCGTCGCCGCTGTTCCGACGCCGGGGTGTCGCGCCCCGCGTCGACGGCCGCGCGCGCGGCCGTCGCCCTGTCGCGGACGCTCTGGAGGATCCGGGGGAGCAGCCGCGGGTCCTGCCGCCGCTCATTGGCGGCGCGGGCCTGCTGGAGGAGCGCGGATCCGCCGGTGAGCAGCCGGGCGTTCTGGATGGCGTGGCTGCGCTCGCCGAGGGCGTCGGCGTGCATCTGGACCATGTCCGCGTACTTGCCCGCCTCCGCGCGGGCGTTCCGGTACGGCTGGGCTCGCTGCTTCAGGTTCTCCAGCGCGTTGGTCTGGTGGGCGACGAGTTCCTCTTCACGCTGGTTCTGCCGCTCCCAGAGCGCCGTACTGATCGAGACGCGCCGGTACGTGTACGTCGCGATGGAGCCGATGACGACCGACGTCGGCACGATGAGCGGCAGGTTGGCCTGGAAGGCGCTGAGGAGCGGTTGTAAGAACTCAAGCAGAGTCGGGATCATTGGACGTTTTCTCGTGCTTTCCGGAGCATGACGCTGAACCGCAGGTGAATCTACGGTATCGAGCCGCGTACGTGATCATGCCGTCCGTCACTTTATGCGGCTATACCGACGGGTTGAGTAGGGAAAACCGTCGCTCCGATGCGCCGGTGTCCTGGTGCCTCCGGGCTGGCAGGGAAGGCGGCCGCCCCGTCCGGCGGGGCGGCCGCCGCCGCTGACTAGCGCATCTTGTTGCCGGCGGACTTCAGCTGCTGGGCGGCCTCCGCCACCCGCGCGGCCATGCCGGCCTCGGCGGCCTTGCCGTAGGAGCGCGGGTCGTAGACCTTCTTGTTGCCCACGTCACCGTCGATCTTGAGCACGCCGTCGTAGTTCTTCAGGACGTGGTCGGCGATCGGGCGGGTGAACGCGTACTGGGTGTCGGTGTCGATGTTCATCTTCACGACGCCGTACTCGATGGCGGCGTGGATCTCCTCCAGGGTGGAGCCGGAACCGCCGTGGAAGACCAGGTCGAACGGCTTCTCCTTGCCGTACTTGGCGCCGACCGCGTCCTGGATGTCCTTGAGCACCTCCGGGCGCAGCTTCACGTGGCCCGGCTTGTACACGCCGTGCACGTTGCCGAAGGTCAGCGCGGCGATGTAGTAGCCCTTCTCGCCGAGCCCGAGGACCTCGGCCGTGCGCAGGCCGTCGCCCGGCGTCGTGTAGAGCTTCTCGTTGATCTCGCCGACGATGCCGTCCTCCTCGCCGCCGACGACCCCGACCTCGATCTCCAGGACGGTCCGGGCGGCCTTGGACGCGGCGAGCAGCTCCTCGGCGATCTGGAGGTTCTCCTCCAGCTCGACCGCCGAGCCGTCCCACATGTGCGACTGGAACAGCGGCTCCTTGCCGGCCGCCACGCGCTCCTTGGAGATCTCCAGCAGCGGGCGGACGAAGCTGCCCAGCTTGTTCTTCGGGCAGTGGTCCGTGTGCAGGGCGATGTTCACGGGGTACTTGTCAGCCACGATGCGGGCGTACTCGGCGAACGCCACCGAGCCGGTGACCATGTCCTTCACCGTCGCGCCGGACAGGAACTCCGCGCCGCCGGTGGAGATCTGCACGATGCCGTCGCTCTCGGCCTCCGCGAAGCCGCGCAGGGCAGCGTGCAGCGTCTGGCTGGAGGTCACGTTGATGGCCGGGTAGGCGAAGCCCTGCGACTTCGCGCGGCCCAGCATCTCCGCGTAGACCTCTGGGGTGGCGATAGGCATGGTTATGACTCCCTGGTTCGGCCTGGAGTGTTCACTGGTCGGCCTCGTCGGTGCCGCGAGGCCAAGTCTGTCACTGGATCACCCATGGGGTTACCCGGGCCAGTATCGCGAACACCGGTGATTCGCGAAAGGTCTAGACCAAAACCGCGGATCCGGCCGGTCGCGGCCGGAGCCGCGGGCGGTGGACGAAGTGTGCGTGATCGACCCCGTTATGTAATTGATGTGACCAGAAGACGAGTTCGACCCCATTCGGCCATCGATAATCTGGGTCGGGTCGCGCTACATTCTGCTGCGTGGGACGACATCGCAATGATCCGCGGGGCGTTGGTCAGGCACTGGCCATCGTCGGCGCGGTCGTTCTGTTGGTCGCGTTGGTGCTGCTGGGCGGGTACTTCTTCTACCGCTCACTGCCCGGCACGAGCGACAGCGCCGTGCCCACCGAGACGGGATCGGCCGCCGATCCGAGCGGCTGGACGGCCGCGGCCGGGTGACACCGGCGTGCACGGCGCCAGAGCGGCCAGGGCCGCCCGGCGCCGCGGTCGTGTGCGCGCGGTGACCGTACCGCCTGCGCCCCGCCGTCCCACCGCCGTGTCCAGCGGGGCGCCGTCAGCCTGGTGAGCGCCGTCCGCGGCCCGGGGGGGGCTGGCCGGACCGCCGCGGGGCGGGCGTCCGGCCGCGCGGGATCACACCGCCAGGTCGGAGAGTTCGTAGGCCGCGCGGTACTCCAGACCGGCGTCGGCCACCGCCGCGCGGGCGCCCCGGTCGACGATGACGGCCACCGCCACCACCTCCGCGCCCGCCTCGCGCAGTGCCTCGACCGCGCTCAGTACCGATCCGCCGGTCGTGGAGGTGTCCTCCACCGCGAGCACCCGGCGGCCCGCTACGTCCGGCCCCTCGATCCGGCGCTGCAGGCCGTGCGCCTTGCCGGCCTTGCGCACCACGAACGCGTCCAGCCGGCGCCCTTCGGCGTGCGCCGCGTGCAGCATCGCGGTGGCGACCGGGTCGGCACCCAGGGTCAGCCCCCCGACAGCGTCGAAGTCGAGGTCCGCGGTCGCGGCCAGCAGTACCCGGCCCACCAGCGGCGCGCTCTCGCCGTCCAGCGTCACCCGGCGCAGATCCACGTAGTAGTCGGCCTCCCGTCCCGACGAGAGGGTCACCCGGCCGTGCACCACGGCCTTATCGTTGATGTGCCGAAGAAGGTCCTCGCGATCGCTCATGATCCATGAGCCTAGAACGCGCCGGGACCCGCCCATCACCCGCCCGAGCTGCGAAGGGGAACCCATGGCGGAACAGCCGGCGAGCGGCCGATGCCTGCGGGTCGAGACGACCACCGACGGACCCGCGGAGGCGGAGCGCGTCGCGCGGTCGGTGATCGAGGCCCGGCTGGTGGCCTGCGCCCAGGTCGGCGGGCCCGTCACCAGCTGCTACCGCTGGGACGGAGAGGTGCGCTTCGACAAAGAGTGGACGGTGGTCATGAAGACCGCCGCCGACCGGCTGGACGCCCTGACGGCGCACCTGGTCGAGACGCACGGGTACGACGTGCCCGAGATCGTCGCCGTGCCGATCGAGGGCGGCAACCCCGACTACCTGCGCTGGGTGCTCGACGAGACGCGGCCGGAGGCGTGATCGCGAGCGGCGTCGTGCTGCTGCACAGCCCGCTCGCCGACGCACGGGTGTGGGGTGCGCTGCCGGAGCGCCTGGCGGCGCGCGCGGGCCGGCCGACCACGGTCGTGGTGCCGGCGGTCGAGGACGACGACCGGCCGCCCTACGCGGCGCGCTACGTCGCGCGCGCCGCGCTGGAGATCACCCGGGCCGACCCAGCCGCCCCGGTACTGCTGGTGGCCGCGGGGTCGGCCGGCCCGCTGCTGCCGGCGATCGGCGCGGCGCAGCGGGCCGCGCACCGCCGGGTCGCCGGCTACCTGCTGGCGGACGCGCTGCTGCCGCAGCCCGGCCGGGTGAGCCGGGCGGACCTCGCCGCCGCCCAGACCCCCGAGCACGCCCCCGCGGCGCCGGACGCGACCGGCGCGGCCACCCGGCCCCCGGAGTTCTTCACCGAGCCGCTGCCCACCGCCGCCGACTGGCCCGACGCGCCGTGCGGCTACCTGCTCACCGATCCCCGCTACGCCCGCTGCGCCCGGCTGGCCGAACTGCGGGGCTGGCCCGTCGTGACCGCGGAGCGCGACGGCGGGCCCGACGCGGCGGCCGCGGCGATGCTGGAGCTGGCCGCGCTCATGTAGCGGGCGTCCGTGCCCGGCGGTCACGGCCGCGGGGGTCGGAAGGCGGGGCGCCGCCGGGCGCCGGCCCGGGGAAATCCGGCCGGCCGCGCCGGTTTAGGGGGCTCTTAACGCCGCGGCAGCGCGCCGCTAGAGGCGGACGGGCGAGTCTGGGTTCCGTCACTCGGTAATGGGACACGAGGAGAGGACCGACATGACCCCCACCCGTTTCGGTAGGACGCCGCTGCTGATCGCCGGCGGAGCCGCACTGGGCGCGGTCGCCCTCGGGGCGGCCGGGCTCGCCTTCGCCGTCGTCGGTGACGCGGGCGTCGCCGGCAACGCCCCCTCCCAGATATCACTGGCCTCCGACGACAGCGGGTCGGCGGCCGCCGACCCCGCCGCCGACAGCGGGGAGCGGGGCGGCGGCGGTTCCGGCGGCAGCACCATCGACCTGCTGGCGGCGGCCGAGCTCGCCGCCGCCGAGGTGCCGGACGGCATCGCGCACGACATCGAGTTCGACGACGGCGTCTGGGAGGTCGACGTCGTCTCCGTCGCCGACGAGCGCGACCACGAGTTCCACGTCAACCCGGAGAGCGGCGAGGTCACCCTGGCCGACGAGGGCCGCGCCGACGCTGAGGACCTCGCGGTGGCCGACGTCGAGATCGACCTCGCCGCCGCGGTGGGCGCGGCCGAGGAGGAGATCGGCGGCCCCCTGCACGAGCTGCAGTTCGAGGCCGCCGAGCGCGACGACGATGATGACGACCCCGAGGACGCCGTGCACCACTGGCAGGCGGAGGGCCAGAACGACCGCGAGGTCGCGTTCGACGCCGCCAACGGCGACGTCCTCGCCACCGACGACTGACCGACCGGCCGCCTCCGGCCGCCACCGGGCCCGCCGCGCCGGCGGGCCCGGTTCCGTGCGCCGGGGCCCGGTGTCCCGGCCGCGCGGCGCCACCCGCGCCCGCCGCCCCGGCGCGGCCGGTGGGGCCGGTGGGGCCGGTGGGGCCGAGACTCGGCGAGGGCCGCTTCCGGGACTCTACGGGCCAGCGGGCGGGTGCGGATCGCGGCCGGGGAGGCCGGGGAGTAGGTCTTGTCGCCAGGGAGGCCGTCGGCGCGGGTCCTCGCACGCCCGGTGGTCCGGGATGCGGGTCCACCGGCCGGCAGGGCATGGCCGCGTGCGTGCGTCCAGCCGGGCGCGGCGGACACGAGGTCGCCGGTATGCGGGCCGCCGTGCACGGGAGCGTGCCCCGGGACCGGTGGGTCGCGGAACGGACCCCGCTGGCGGCGGGCCGGGCGTTCACCGCCTCGCCACCGGGTGCCATCCGGGCGTCCGGCCGGTCCGCCCCGCCGGGCACGGAAGGCCGCGGCGGGTGGTGGGGGCGCCGAAGGGCGGTCGGCTGGAGCGGATCCCGCCTGACCGCGTACGGCTTCTGGGCGGATGGTGTCCGGAAGCCGCGGTCGGCGTCCGGGGCGCTGCCGGTCGGCCCGCTGAACTCCTGGGGCCGGAGCGCCGTCGGTCCCGGGGCGCCGTGCGCGGGCCGGGCGGCGCGCTCGCAGGGCCGGCGCCGGCCCCCGGCCCGGTTCCGCCGTGGAGACGGCCGCGGAAGAGCCGGGGCGGGCGCCCGAGCATCTCGGCGGAGGGTCGAGCGCGGCCCGGCATCCGGCTCCGCGGCCGCAGGACCGCCGGACCGGTCACGGTCACCGCCGCGGTGCCGGGAGACATGGCTCGACGTCCGTCATGCCGGAGAGAGGTGGGGCGCGCCCCTACCGCCGCTTTGGCGGCCGGTCCGCCCCGCGCCCGGCGGAACAGGCGCACTTGGGTGAGGCGGGCGCGCGGTTCGCACGTCGGAGCGCGCGGCCGGGGACGGGCCCCGGTTCGCCCGATGACGCGGTGCCCTCGGGATGGCGTGCGGCTCGTCCGCCGGGCGCCGCGGGCCGTTGCACGTGCCGACGGCTGCGGAGCCCGCGGCTCGGGACGCAACGCGGGCGCGGATCGCGCCGGTTGTGCCGCGGCACCGCTCCGGGCGGGCGCAGGGGAGGCAGGCCCGCCCTCGTGCCGGCGGGACGGCGGCCCGGGGGCGCCCGCCTCTCCTGCGGGCGCCCCCGGATGGGCCGTCCGGGTCGCGGTCGCCCTCTCCGCGGCCGCGATCCGGACGGCCGGGCCGCCGGCGCCCGGTCCCGCCCCCTCAAACGGGACCGGGCGCCGGCGGCGGTGACGCGGGCCGGCTGCCGTCAGTCGCCGGACGGCGGACGGCCCACGTCGGTCAGGAAGTCCAGTGCCTCCGCGTAGCTCGGCGGCAGGGCGGTGCTCCACACGGCCGCCGCGTGCTCTCGGCGCAGGCGGTCCCGCAGCGTGCCCGCGCGGATGGGGAGGTCGGGGGTGAGCCGCGCCACGATGCCGATCCGCTCCCGGGTCAGCAGTGCGAGCGACTCGCCCCGGGTGAAGTAGCGGCGCAGGTCGTGTCCGAGGACGATCATCCGGGCCGCTCGCCGCCACGGGTCGACCGCCGGGTCCAGCGCGACGACGAGGAGCCGGTGGGTGCGCGGCACCGGCCGGTCCGGAGTGGCCGCCTGGTACAGCTCGCCGAGCCGGGTGCGCAGGTAGGCGGCCGTGGCCAGCCCCGTGAGCGGATCACGGCAGTCCTTCGGCGCGGTCTCCGCGCTCGCCCACCCCTCGGCCAGCGCCTTGACGAGTTCCATCGGCGGCGCCGGCCAGTCCAGCACGTCGCAGAGCGCGGCGAGGTCGTCGAGCGCGGCGGCGACCGGCACCCCCGCTCGCGCCCGCGCGCGGCCCAGCCGGCCGCAGACGCCGTCCAGCCGGTCGCCCGTCACGGCGGCGCGGCACACGGCGTCCACCGCCGGCGTCCACCACTCGTCGCGCGGCTGCCAGCCGGTGGCTCTGCTGTGCCTCGACCACCGCGCGCGCAGCCGCACGTCGGCGTCGATCCCGCCCGCGCCCGCCACCTCCGGGTGCTCGATCCCGGATCCCCCCATGGCCCGCTCCTGTCGTTGCCGGTCACTGTGCGGCCCGACGGACCCGCCCCCGGGGCCGTCCGGCCTTCGTCACCGGGGAACACGGTCTTCGGCGGCGGTTATGACGCGGAATCGCAGAAATTTTTCCGCGGACGTACTTTCATGGGATCCGGCAGGCCGTCCCCCGGTGAACCACGACGTGGCGGCCCCCGGTGTGCGGCGGCCCTGCGGACCGGTCACGGAGGGGCCGGCGCGCGCCGCGGGCCGGCGCGGCGGGCAAGGACGTTCCATGGCTGGGGGCGGGCGATGACGGGCGCGCGGTACGACTACGCTGAGCTACTGATGGGTGACGATGAGCTGATCGACGCTGTCCGGGCGGGCGACACCGGCGCCTTCGCGACCCTCTACACCCGGCACGACGACGCGGCGCGGCGGTTGGCGCGCCAGCTCGTCCGGGCCGACGCCGAGGTCGACGACGTCGTCTCGGAGACCTTCGCGCGGGTTCTCGGCATCCTGCAGCGGGGCGGCGGTCCGCGTGACGGCTTCCGGCCCTACCTGCTGAGCACGGTGCGCAACGTCGTCTACGACCGGTACCGGGGCGAGCGCCGCCAGGTCGTCACCGACGACATCGAGAGCCTCGACCACGGCGAGCCGTTCGTCGACCCCGCGGTGGAGGGGCTGGAGCGGTCGCTGATCGCCCAGGCGTTCCTGTCGCTGCCCGAACGCTGGCAGTCCGTGCTGTGGCACACCGAGATCGAGGGCGCCAAACCCGCGGAGGTGGCGCCGCTGCTCGGTATCAGCGCCAACAGCGTGGCGGCGCTCGCCTACCGGGCCCGCGAGGGGCTGCGGCAGGCCTACCTCCAGATGCACCTCGCCGGCGGCGCCTCCGAGTCCTGCCGCCCGGCCCTGGACCGGCTCGGCGCCTACGTCCGCGACGGCCTGGCGAAGCGGGATACGGCGGTCGTGGACCGGCACCTCGACGGCTGTGCCGACTGCCGGGCCGTCTACGCCGAGTTGATGGACGTCAACCTCGGGTTGCGCGGTGTCATCGCGCCGCTCCTCGCCGGCCCGGGCGCGGCCGGGTACCTCGCGTCGCTGTCCGCGGCGCCGTTCGCGAGCCCGTGGTCCCGGCTGCCCCGGCGGCAGCGGCAGGCGGCCGCGGCGGGGGCGGCGGTGGCGGCCACCGCCGCCGCGGCGGCGGTGGCCGCCAC
>NZ_QEIO01000078.1 GCF_003336425.1 Marinitenerispora sediminis
GACGTGCTGCAGTCGGAGCATGGCGCGTGGTTCCACCGCAAGTCCAACCGCAACGTGATCGTCGAGGCCGCCGGCGACGTGCCGGCGCACGAGGACTTCTGCTGGCTCACCCTGGGCCAGATCGGCGAGCTGCTGCGGCGGGACGCCGTGGTGAACATGGACAGCCGCTCGGTCCTCGCCTGCGCCCCGCTGCCGGACCACGAGCCCGGCGCGCTGCACTCCGACACCGACGTGCTGTCCTGGCTGACCACCGAGCGGTCCCGGCGCGAGGTGCGGGCCCGGCTGGTCCCGCTGGCGGGGCTGGCGGGCTGGGAGCGGAGCGCGTCGGCGGTCGAGCACGTCTCCGGCCGGAGCTTCCGCGTGGTGGCGGTGCGCGCCGCGGCGGGCAACCGCGAGGTCCCGGGGTGGACGCAGCCGCTGGTCGAGCCCGCGGCCGCGGGCGTGGTCGCGTTCGTCCTCCGGCGCTTCGGCGGCGTCCCGCACCTGCTGGCGCGCGCCCGGGCGGAGGGCGGGCTGGCGGACGCGGTCGAGCTGGGGCCCACCGTGCAGCACGTGCCCGACGGTGTGGTGGGCGTGGACGCGGACCCGCCCGCGTTCCTCGACCTGGTGCTGGGCGCCGGCCCGGAGCGGATCCGCTACTCGGCGGTGCACTCGGAGGAGGGCGGCCGGTTCCTGAACGCGGTGAGCCGGCACCTCATCGTGGAGGCCGGGCCGGAAGAGGCACCGGAGGAGGCGCCGCCCGGCCACCTGTGGGTGACCCCGGGCCAGTTGACGTCGCTGGCGGGCAGCGGCCGCTACGTCAACGTCCAGGCGCGTACCCTCCTCGCGGCGGTCAGCAGCCGGGCGGCCGTCCTCTGACCTCCGCCGGCCCGGCGCCGGATCACACCGGCGCCGTCGCGATGGCGGCCGCGGCGCGGAGCAGCCCGTCGCGCAGCGGGACGCGCGGCCGCCATCCGGTGATCCCGCGAAACATCGAGGAGTCGACCACCACGCCGTGGAAGTCGTTGGCGTCGGCGTGCGGCGGGGGCGGGACGGAGACGAGGGGGACGGCCGGGCGGCCGGTCAGCTCCGCCACCGCGCCGGAGACCTCGCGAAAGACGTCGCGGAGCCGCGTTCCGCTCCCGGTCCCGACGAGCCAGTGCCGCCCGGCGAGCGGCTCCGCGTGGTCCAGTGCCGCGGCGAACGCCCGCGCCGCGTCCTCGACGTGCAGCAGGTCGCGCCGCACGGACCCGTCGTGCCACATCGTCAGCGGCTCGCCGGCGAGCGCGCGGCGGATCATGGCGGAGACGACTCCGCGGTCGGCGGCCCCGGGGACGTGCCCGAACACCGTGGGCAGGCGCAGCGACACGGCGCGCAGCACGCCCTGGGCGGTGGCGTCCATCAGGGCGCGTTCGGCGGCGAGCTTGTGCCGCGGGTACGCGGTGGTCGGGGCGTCGCGCTCCGTGCCGTCGATCCGCTCGGCCGCCGGCACTCCGGCCTGCATGGTCGTGCCGGCGAACAGCACGGTGGGCGGCGGTCCCTGCGGCCGCTCGGCGCGCACGGCCGCCACGAGGTCGCGGGCGAGGCCGGCGTTGACCCGCTCGGCGGCGGCGTCGCCGTCGGCCACCCGCCAGCTCGCCTGGCCGGAGATGTGCGCGACCAGGTGGATGACGGCGTCGGCGCCCGCGACCGCGGCGGCGAGTGCGCCGGGACCGGTGAGGTCGGCGACGAGCGGTTCGTGCTCGGCCGCGGCGCCGGCGGGCAGCGGGCCGACGGGCCGGCGGGCGACCGTCCGCAGCCGGATGGGCCGGCGGGCCAGTTCACGGGTGACGGCGGAGCCCACGAAGCCCGAGGCTCCGAGGACCGCGACGAGCGGGCGGTGTCCGGTGGTGTTCACAGCGACTCCTCGATCGTGCGGCACGTGTCGTACTCGGGGAGCAGCCCGCGCTCCCGGGCCTCGGCGAGCGTGGGGGCACCGCAGTCGCGGTCGGACAGCAGGGGGTCGAGCCCGTCCGGGAGCGGCAGGCCGAGCGCGGGGTCGAGCGGGCGCACGGCGAGTTCGTGCTCCGGGGCGTACTCGGCGGACATGAGGTAGCTCATCAGGGTCCCGTCCTCCAGCGCCACGAACGCGTGGCCGACGCCCACGGGCAGGTACAGGGCCCGCGACCCCTCCCCGTCGAGCGGGACCGCCTCGCAGCGGCCGAACGTCGGCGATCCCTCGCGCAGGTCGATGACGAGGTCGAGCGCGCGGCCCGCCAGGCAGCACACGTACTTGGCGGTCCCGGGCGGGGTGCGCGTGTAGTGCACGCCGCGGACCGTGCCGCGGCGCGAGCGGCTGTGACTGGTCTGGGCGACGGGGAACGGGGGGCGGCCCGCGGCCCGGGCGAACGCGTGCCGCTGGAGGGGGGAGGTGAAGGCCCCCCGGTCGTCCCGGAACACCTCGGGGGTGAATTCCAGGGCGCCCTCGACGCCCAGCCTCCGGACTCTCATCACGACTCCTCCAGGTTCGGTGCCCGGATTCCCCGGGCCGGCTTCGGGCCGCTGTCGATTTCCTCGGGAAAACGCCGTGCGGGAAAAGGGCGCACCGGCGGACGGCGCGGCGCGATTTCGGTGGGCGCGACGCAATTCCCGCCTGTGCTGCCGCCCGCGGATCGGGCGGCGGGCCCGCCGCCGCGCACGCCGTGGGCCGGGGGCGCCGGTATGCACCTGCCCGGGGCGGGCGCCGGAAAGAACGTAAGACCCTGCCACCACATTTCGCAAGGTTCGGAATATCAGGCGCTTTATTCGGAACAGGGGGTGCCCGCCGGGTCGAATACGCGGCCGGCGGTGCCGGCGGTCGCGGACCTGCGCGTTCCACAGGCGGTGGGAATCCGGCGGAATCGCCGAGCGACCGAATTCGGACGGAATCGTTGCCGGGGTCCGCGCGGTGCGGCATCATGACGCCGGCGAACCGGAGCCGCACCGCCGCGTCCGGCCGTCCGGCGCGCGGTGGCCGCCGCCGCGAGGCACCGCAGGTCCGCGTCCCGCGCCCAGCACCGGCGGCGCCGGGCGCGCAAGCCCCCTGACGGACGAAGGAGGACGCGTGGTGGAGGCGAGCGCCGACGGCGCCACGGCGGTTGGCGGCGTCCGGTCCTACCTGGCCGTGCTGCGCACTCCGGGCCTGCCGGTGTGGACCCTGGTCCTGCTCTGCCAGCGGCTGCCCGTCGCGATGGCGCCGCTGGCACTGGTCTACCTGGGGCGGGAGGTGACCGGCTCGTTCGCGGCCGGGGCACTACTCGCCGGCGGGCACGCGCTGGCCGAGGCCGCCTGCGCCTCGTGGCTCGGGCGGCGCTTCGACCGGCGCCCGGCCGGCCGCGAGGCGTTCCTCGTGCTCGGCGCGGAGGCGGCGATCTGCCTCGCGCTGGCCGCCTTCGCCCACGTCCTGCCGTTCCCGGTGATCGTCGCGCTGGCCGCGCTGGGCGGGGGCGTCGCGGCCGGGGCCAACGGCGGGCTGCGCAGTCTGCTGCAGCACCTGGTCCCGCCGGGCGCCCGCCCGGCCGCGTTCGGGTTCGAGGAGACCGCGAGCGCGACGATGTGGGCCGCCGCCCCCGCGCTCGTCGCCGCCCTCGTCGTCCTCGGCTCGGGGACCTGGCCGACCGCCGCCATGGGAGCGGCGGCCGCCGTGGGCGCGATCGCCGCCCTCGGCCTGGCGTCCGCTCCGCCGGCGGAGCCGCCGGCGCCGGGGCCCGCGCGGGCCGGCGCGCTGGGGCGGATCTGGCCGTCGCTCACGCTGGACGGCCTCGCGATGTTCACGCTGGGGGCGGCGTCCACCTCCCTGCCCTCCCTGCTCACCGGGCTGGGGGCCGGCGAGTCGGCGCCGGGGCTGGTCCTGTCGGCCGCCTCGGTGGCCGGTGTCGTCGGCGGCTTCTGCTACGGCCTGCGCCGGTGGCCGGCGCAGCGCCTGCACTCCGGCGCGCTGCTGGTGTGCTACTGCGCGGTGACCGCCTGCCTGGCGCTCGCGCCCGGATGGCCGGCGGTGGCGGCGCTGTTCGTGGTGGCCGGCCTGGTGCAGACCCCGACGCTCGTCTCGCGTGCGATGGTCGTCCAGGGCCAGTTGCCGGAGTCGCGGTGGGCCTTCGGGTTCTCGTCGCTCTATGCCGCCAAGGGGCTGGGCTACGGCGCCTCCGGCGTCCTCGTCGCGGCCCTGCTCACCTCGATCGGCCCGGGGCCGGCGGTCGGCGTGTGCGCACTCGCCGCGGCGCTGGTGGGCCTCGCCGCCGTCTGCTGCGACCTCGCGCTCGGCCGGCGTCCGGCCCCGCGCCCGGATACGGGTGTCGATCGCGCCGGCGGCCCGGGGCAGCTCCCGGAGGAGGGCGGGGAGGCGCTCCGGTGACGGGTGCCGGCCACTGGCCGCGAGGCTCGGCGCCCCGGCGCCCGAGCGGGACGTGGCGGTGCGGCGGGTCCGGGCCGGCAGGGTCGGGCTGAGGGCGCCGGCTCCTCGTCCGGGGGCCGACCGGGTGGCGGCCGCCCTGGCGGATGCCGCCGGTCCGGCCCCCGGCGCGCTAGCGCCCCGCTCCCCCGGGCGAGGCGCGCGCCGCCGTGCCGTCCGAGGTAGCCCGCGGCCCCCTCGTCCCCCGTCGCGGCCAGCGGCAGCTCGCCGCCGCCGTCCGTCCAGTGCCCCGGCGCCGGAGCGGCACGCGGCGGTGCGCCGGGCCCGCCCCGCCGACCCGGGCGGCCAGGATCCGGTCGTCCCGCGACCGGGACGGCCGGCGAGGCGGGGCCCGGCCGTGGTCGCGGCTCCGCGGTGAGGCCGTGCCGGAGTGCGCCGCGGCCGGGGCACCGCTCACTGGTCGCGGTCGCGGCCCGCGAGCTCCTCAGCCGCGTGGGCCGGGCCGGGGACGCCGGCCGCGTCCTGGCGTACCTGTCCGGCGACCGGCACCTGCGGGTCGCGGCCGTCGGACGCGTCACCACCGCGGGCGCCGGACCGCTGTCCTCCACGGCGGCGCCGACAGCCGCGCCTCGTCCGCCGCCCTGGTCGGCGCGGGAACCGACCCGCTGCTCGGGGTGATCGCGGTCCTCGTCGTGGCCTCGGCCGAAGGCGCTCCGCGCCCGGCCTCGGGCTCGGTCTTCGTCACCGCCGCCCCGACCGGGGCGAGGCCCGAGAGCGCCTTCGTGCCGCTGACGGCTTGGCGCCGCTCCGCTCTTCCGCAGGGACCGCCTCACCGGATGGGCCCATCCGCTGGTCCCCGGAGGCGGTGCGTGACGCGCACCGCAGCCGCGCGTTCCCCGTCGTCCGACCACCGCTCCCGGCCGGTCGGCCCGCCGTGCGCCGGGCGGACCGCTGGTCGCCGGTCAGCTGACCGGCACCGCCGCCACACGGCCGGACCGGTCGGTGGAGGCCCGGACCCGCTCGTCCCGCCCGCCGCTGCCGCCGCGGCGGTGTCCGGCCTCCGCGGCTTCGGAGCGACGCCACTTCCGCCACTGAGAGCAGTCGGCGGCGGACTCCGGGCAGCGCGCCGGGCCGCCCCGTGCGGGGCCGGGCCGCGGTGGCGCGGCCCGGCCCCGCGGCGCGTGCGCCGGGTTCGCCCCCGGCGCGCGGTCACACGGTGGTGAGGGCGACCTTGGTCCACCCCGGCTCGCGGCGGTCGAAGGTGGTGTAGGCGTCGATGACGCCCGGCAGCGGCTCCTCCTGGGTGAGGACCGAGGTGCCGCTCACCACCCCGCTCGCCACCAGGTCGACCAGGTGGGGGATGTAGCGCCGGTGGTGGCAGTTGCCCATGTTGATGGCGAGGTTCTTGTTCATGGCGGTGCCGAACGGGAACCGGGTCATGCTCGGCGGGTAGACGCCGATGACCGACAGCGTGCCGGCCTTGGCGAGCGCGTCCACCGCCCAGCGCGCGGCCTGGGACGGCGCGTCGCCGGGTACCCAGGTGCGGCCCTGCGGGTTGGTCCGCGGCGCGACCTCCGCGACCTCGTCGGCGAGGCCGGCGGGCTCGTCGGAGCGGCCCGGCCCGCGCGCGGGACCGACCGCGTCCACGCCGACCGCGTCGATCACCCGATCCGGTCCGATGCCGCCGGTCAGCTCCACCAGCGCCTCGACGGGGTCCTCCTCGTCGAAGTCGACCACCTCGGCGTGCAGCGCGCGTGCCTGCTCGAGGCGGCTGGGGACGCGGTCGACCGCCAGCACCCGGCCGGCGCCCTGCAACCGGGCGCTGATGATGCTGAACAGGCCCACCGGGCCGCAGCCGAACACGGCGACGGTGTCGCCCGGTCCGATCTCGGCCAGCCGGGCGCCGAACCAGGCGGTGGGGAAGATGTCGGAGAGCAGGATCGCCTCCTCGTCGCTGACCTGCTCAGGGATCGGGACCAGTCCGACGTTGGCGTAGGGCACCCGGGCCCGCTCGGCCTGCAGGCCGTCGAACGCGCCGGTGCTCTCGGGGCCGCCGAAGAAGGCGGTGCCGGCGCGCCGGCCGTTGGGGTTGGCCCGGTCGCACTGCGCGTAGTAGCCGGCCCGGCAGTAGCTGCAGGTGCCGCAGCCGATCGTGGACGGGACGACCACGCGGTCGCCGGGCCGGAAGTTGCGCACGCCGGGGCCGACCTCGGTGACCACGCCCACGGCCTCGTGCCCGAGGACGGTGCCCTCCCGCATGCCGGGGACCGTGCCGCGGACCATGTGCAGGTCCGTCCCGCAGATGGCGCTGGTCGTGATCTGCACGATGGCGTCGTGGGGGTCGCGGATCTCGGGCTCGGGGACGTCGTCGAGGCGGATATCGCCCACGTCGTGCCACACCACGGCTTTCACGGTGTTCTCCTCTCGGACGGGGCCGGCCGCGTCGGCGGCCGGCGGTGGTCATGGGGACCGCTGGGGCGCACCGTCAGGCCAGGCCCGCGGCGGCCCGCTCGCGGACGCGTTCGCGCTGCGGGACGACGGTGTAGCGGGGATCCTCGGCGGAGGCGATCCCCGCGTAGAAGATCCCGAAGCGCGTGCAGGCCGAGCCGGCGACGAGCGCGGCGCCGGAGACGCGGGCGGCCCAGCGGTGGCGGCCCAGCACGGCGGCGCCCAGGGCGCCGGTGGCGGTCAGGGCCTCGGCGGCGCGCAGCAGCACGCCGGCGCGGCCGCCGCGGTGGGTGTCGGCCACCGCTGCCGTCCGGCGCCGCATCCGGGCCAGGGCGGCGGTCTCCAGGGCCGCCCCGAACACGGCCGCGCGCCGCGCCGGGCCGTTCTCCGCCGGCGGGGAGCCGAGCAGGCCCACCCCGGCGGCCGCCGCCGCGCCCGACCCCGTGAACACGAACGGCATCTCCCGGTACCCCTCGTGCCAGGCGGGCACCGCGGTGTCGCAGATGAGCGGCGCCGTGTAGGCCGCCACGGCCGGGCCGAGGAGGGCGGCGCCCACGGTGGCCGCGGTGCCCGGGCGGCGGAACCGGCCGGTGAGCTCGGTGGCCGCGGCCGCGCCGGCGAGCGGCCCGTAGCCGGCGAGCAGCCAGGAGCCCACGCTCATCGGGGACGTGGGCTTGCAGACCCGCAGCATGTTCACGAACCGGGCCGGGCGGCCGAGGTCGTTGACCAGCGCCGCGACCGACCCCGTGATGGCGCCCAGCGCGGTGGCCTTCATGGTCCGGGCCAGCGCCGGCCGGCCGGAGAGCTCGGCGCCCGCGGCCAGCACCGAGGAGGAGCCCGCGAGTCCGCCGAGGAAGAGGTAGCCGGCGATGTCGCGGGCGGCCCACGGGATCCGGTTCAGCACGGGTCTGCCGTAGTAGGAGCGGAACCCGCCCTCGGGGGCCCGCCCATCCCGCCGCGGGGCGTCGGGCCGGGCGCGGGCCGATCCCGTCAGGGCGTCGCGGGCGGGTCGGGCGCCGCGCACGCCCTGCCTGGTCACGTCGGACGTGCTCACCGTCGCCTCCCGAGGAACGTCGCGGCGAGCCCGGCCAGCAGCACGGCGGCGGCGGTGCCGGCGTGCCGCCACATGGCGGGCAGGTCGCGGGTGGTGACCACCGGGTCCGGCGGCAGGCCGTAGACCTCGGGGTCGTCGAGCAGCAGGAAGAACGCGCCGGCGCCGCCGACCCCGTCGCCGGGGTCCTCCCCGTACAGCCGTGCCGAGTCGACGCCGGCGAGCTGGAGGTCGGTGACGCGGCGGGCGGCGCGCTCCCGGAGTTCGTCGAGTTCGCCGAACTGGATCGAGTCGGTCGGGCACGCCTGGGCGCAGGCGGGCTGCTGGCCCGCGCCCAGCCGGTCGTAGCACATGGTGCACTTCCACACGCGGCCGTCGTCCTCGCGCTTGTCGATGACGCCGTAGGGGCAGGCCGGCACGCAGTAGCCGCAGCCGTTGCAGATGTCCTCCTGCACCACCACGGTGCCGTACTCGGTGCGGAACAGCGCGCCGGTGGGGCAGACGTCGAGGCAGGCGGCCTCGGTGCAGTGCTTGCAGACGTCGGAGGACATCAGCCAGCGGAACTCGCCGCGGCCGTCGGCGCCGGCTCCGTCGCCGGGGCGTTCGAAGGACGGCATGCCGAGGTCGACCGCGGCCGCCTCGCCCGCGGGTCCGGCGCCGTCGCGCGCGACCCCGGTGTGCTGCCGGCCGAGGGGGCGGCGCTGCTCGATGAACGCGACGTGCCGCCAGGTGTCGGCGCCCAGCCCGCCGCTGTTGTCGTAGGAGGTCGCGGCGAAGTTCAGCCCGTCCTCGGGGATGGCGTTCCACTCCTTGCAGGCGACCTCGCAGGCCTTGCACCCGATGCAGACGCTGGTGTCGGTGAAGAAGCCCACGCGGGGCGGGTGGTCGGGGTGGCCGGCCGCGCCCGCCGGGTCGGCCGGGCCGCCCGGCGCGGGGTCGTTGGCGGTCATTCACACCTCCGTGCCGGTCGTGTCGGTGATTCCGGCCCGCCGCTGGTACTCCCGGACGAGTTCGAGCAGGGCGGGCCCGCGCGGGCGGCGGCCGGGGCGGATGTCGGCGGTCAGGGCCTTGACCTCCTGGATGTGCACGTTGGAGTCCAGCGCGATGGAGGACAGCTCGTTGGCCGCGTCGCCGGTGCTGTAGCCGTTGGGCCCCCAGTGGTAGGGCAGCCCGATCTGGTGGACCACGCGGCCGGCGACCCGCAGCGGCACCATCCGCTCGGTGACGAGCACCCGCGCCTCGATGGCGTTGCGGGCGCTGACGAGGGTCGCCCAGTCGCCGTGGCGCAGCCCTCGCTCGGCGGCGAGCTCGGGCGAGACCTCGCAGAAGAACTCGGGTTGCAGCTCCGAGAGGTAGGGCGTCCACCGGCTCATCCCGCCGGCGGTGAAGTGCTCCGTCAGCCGGTAGGTGGTGATCACGTACGGGTAGACGAGCGCGCCCGGGTCGCCGCCGGCGGGGTGGTACCGGTTGAGCGGGTGCGGGTAGACGAGCCGGGTCGGGCAGCGCTGCTGCGAGTAGAGCGGGCTGGTGACCGGCGAGTCCTGCGGCTCGTAGTGCGTGGGCAGGGGGCCGTCGGTGAGCCCGGCCGGCGCGTACAGCCAGCCCCTGCCGTCGGCCTGCATGATGAAGGCGTCGGTGCCCGTGAGCGCGTCCGGGCCGGTGGCGCCCTCGGGCGGCCGGTAGTCCGGGGGCCGGGTGCCGTCGAAGTCCGGGACGTCGTGCCCGGCCCAGCGCCCCTCCTCGGGGTCCCACCACACCAGGGCCTTGCGCTCGCTCCACGGCCGGCCGTCGGGGTCGGCGGAGGCGCGGTTGTAGAGGACGCGCCGGTTGGCGGGCCAGGCCCACGCCCACTCGGCGGCGATCCAGTCCTGCTGGTCGGCGGGTCTGCGGCGGCGGGACTGGTTGACGCCGTCGGCGTAGACGCCGCAGTAGATCCAGCACCCGCAGCTCGTGGAGCCGTCGTCGCGCAGCTCCTGGTAGCGGGACAGCGGCCGGCCGGCGGCGTCGCGGCCGTTGATCTCGGCGAGCACGGCCTCCGCGCTCGGCTCGTCGCCGTCCTCCAGCGGGTAGTCCCAGGTCAGGTCCAGGACCGGCCGGTCCATGGGGTCGGTGGAGCCGGCCAGTTTCTCGCGGATGATCCGGCCCAGGTGGTACATGAACCACAGGTCGCTGCGCGCGTCGCCCTTGGGCCGCACCGCGGCGTCGTGCCACTGGAGCATCCGGTTGGTGTTGGTGAAGCTGCCGGACTTCTCGGTGTGCGAGGCCGCGGGGAAGAAGAACACCTCCGTGCCGATGTCCTCGGTCCGCAGTTCGCCGGTCTCGATCTCCGGGCCGTCCTTCCACCAGGTGGCGCTCTCGATGAGGGAGAAGTCGCGCACCACGAGCCACTCGAGGTTGGCCATGCCGAGCCGCTGCGCCCTGGAGTTGGCGGAGCCGACGGCCGGGTTCTCCCCCATGAGGAAGTAGCCGCGGCAGCTGCCGTCCAGCTGCGCCATGACGGTGTCGTAGGTGGCGTGCGAGCCGGTCAGCCGCGGGAGGTAGTCGAAGCCGTAGTCGTTGTCGGCGGTGGCGGCGTCGCCCCACCACGCCTTGAGCAGGCTCACCGCGTAGGCCCGCATGTTCGCCCAGTAGCCCTTGCGGGCGGCGTCGGCGCGCACGAAGTCGTCCAGGCCGAAGTGCTGGTGGGCGTGCGGCATCGGGATGTAGCCGGGCAGCAGGTTGAACAGCGTCGGGATGTCGCTGGACCCCTGGATGCTGGCGTGCCCCCGCAGTGCCTGGATCCCGCCGCCGGGGCGGCCGATGTTGCCGAGCAGCAGCTGGAGGATGGAGGCGGCCCGGATGAACTGCGATCCGGTGGTGTGCTGGGTCCAGCCGACCGCGTAGCAGAAGGCGCTGGTGCGGTCGCGCCCGGAGTTCTCGGTCAGGTGCCGGCACACCTCCAGGAAGGTCTCCTCCGGGATGCCGCAGACGTCTCGGACCACCTCCGGGGTGTAGCGGGCGAAGTGCCGGCGGAGGATCTGGAACACGCAGCGGGGGTGCTCCAGCGTCTCGTCGTAGGAGGGTTCGCCGGTGATGGCGGCGCCGCCGGAGCCGTGCTGCTCGGAGCGTCCGGAGGAGCCGACCCGGTGCCGGCCCTCCTCCCGTGCCGCCCACTCCGCCCGGGACATCTGCTCGCGCTGCCCGGCGGCGGCCGCCACCTGGGCGCCCTCGTACTGCCAGCTGTCGGGGTCGTAGTCGCGGTCCTGCGGGGAGAAGCCGGAGAACAGGCCGTCCAGGTCCTCGGTGTCGCGGTAGTCCTCGCAGACGATGGTGGCGGCGTTGGTGTAGGCGAGCAGGTAGTCGCGGAAGTAGGCGCCGTGGGTGATGACGTGGTTGATGATGCCGCCGAGGAAGGCGATGTCGGTACCGGCGCGGATGGGCACGTGCAGGTCGGCGTGGGCGCTGGTCCGGCTGAAGTGCGGGTCGACGTGGACGACCACGGCGCCGCGCGCCTTGGCCTCCATCACCCACTGGAAGCCGACCGGGTGCGCCTCGGCGAAGTTGGAGCCCTCGATGACGATGCAGTCGGCGTGCTGGAGGTCCTGCATGAACGTGGTGGCGCCGCCGCGCCCGAACGACGTGCCCAGCCCGGCGACGGTGGCGCTGTGGCAGACCCGCGCCTGGTTCTCCACCTGGATCACGCCGAGGGAGGTCAGGAGCTTCTTGATCAGGTAGTTCTCCTCGTTGTCCAGCGTCGCCCCGCCGAGGCTGGCGATCCCGAGGGTGCGCGCCACCCGGCGGCCGTCCTCCTCCCAGCGCCAGGTGCGGCGGCGCGTCTCGATGACCCGGTCCGCGACCATGTCCATGGCGGTGTCGAGGTCGAGCTGCTGCCAGTCGCGGGCGTGCGGCGGCCGGTACAGCACCGTGCGCCGACGCGACGGTCCGGTGGTGAGCTGCAGGGAGGCGGCGCCCTTCGGGCAGAGCCGGCCCCGGCTGACCGGCGAGTCCGGGTTGCCCTCGATCTGCACGACCTCGTCGTCGCGGACGTAGACGTTCTGCGAGCAGCCCACCGCGCAGTACGGGCAGACCGAGGTGACGACCCGGTCGGCGGTGCGGGTGCGCGCGGTGAGCGCGCGGCTGCGCGCCGACTCGGCCGCGGCGCCGCGCCCCAGCGGATCGTCCCCGGTCAGCTGCCGGTAGACCGGCCATGCGTCGAGCCACTGCCGGATGCCCATGCGCCCTCCTCGCCTCCGGCGGCCTCGGGCGGGCCGCCGGCGGCCGTGGACGCCGTTCCCCACGGCCGGGTGGGGCTCCCCTATCCGGATCCGCCGCGGTGACACGTCCCGATCCGGCCCGGCCGCGCCGGGCGCGCCGCCGACGCGGCGGCGGAACGCCTGCGACCAGTGGCTTCGCGCCCTACGGCCGGTTTGAAACCGCCCCGGCAAGGTAGCGGGGGGCCATGCGACGATCGTTAGCGCGCGGCGGGTACCGCGCGGTGGCCGCGGCCGCCGGCGGCCCGCCACCGCACCCCCGCCCGGGTGACCCGGCCCTGGTGGTGCTCCGCGCGCTCGGTCTGGGCGACTTCCTCACCGCGGTCCCCGCGCTGCGGGCCCTGCACCGCGCCTACCCCGGGCACCGCTTCCGGCTCGCGGCCCCGGCCCGGCACGCCGACCTGCTGGCGCTGGCCGGCCTGCCGCCGCACGTGCTGCCCACCGAGGGGCCGCGGACGCCGGTGTGGAAGGGGCCGCCTCCGGAGCTGGCCGTCAACCTGCACGGCCGCGGGCCGCAGAGCACGGCCGCGCTGCGCGCGCTGGGGCCGGACCGGCTGTGGACCTACGCCCATCCGGACCTGCCCGACGTGCCGGGCCCGTGCTGGGTCTCCGGCCAGCACGAGGTCGACGTGTGGTGCCGCCTGGTGGGCGAGTACGGAGTCACCGCGGACCCGGCGGACCTGCGGCTGGCCCCGCCCTCGGAGCGCAGCCGCCGCCCGGGCGCGGCGGTGGTGCACCCCGGCGCCGCGTTCCCGGCGCGGCGCTGGCCGGAGCTGCGGTTCGCCGAGGTCGCCCGCTGGCTCACCGACCGCGGCTACCCGGTCGTGGTGACGGGCTCCCGCGAGGAGCACCAGCTCGCGACCCGGGTCGCCCGCGTGGCGGGCCTGGAGCCGGACGCGGTGATCGCCGGCCGCACGTCGCTGACCCGCCTGGCGGCCCTGGTGGCGGAGGCGTCCGTGGTGGTGTGCGGGGACACCGGTGTCGGCCACCTGGCGACGGCCTACGCGACACCGTCGGTGCGGCTGTTCGGCCCGGTCTCACCGGCGCAGTGGGGTCCGCGGATCGACGGCCTGCGCCACGTCTGCCTGTGGGCGCAGGGCCGCGGCGACCCGTGGGGGACGCGGCCGGACCCGGGGCTGCTGCGGATCACCACGCGGGACGTGCTGCTGGCCCTGGAGGAGCTCCTCGCCCGCGACGTCCCCGTCCCGTCCCCGCGGACGGGAGCGACCGCCCGCCCCCGGTCGGCCGCCGCGTCCGGAGGGCAGCGGGTTCCCTGAGCCGGGGCCCGGACGGCCCCGCCCGCGGCCGCGGACCGCCGCAGGGCGCGGAGCCTCCCCGGGGAGCTCCGTGAGTCAGCCGGAGACCGGGGAGCCGGCCGTCCGCACGAGGAGCTCCGTCAGGCGGGACATGCTGTCGGCGCCGTAGCCGGCGTCGACACCGCGGCGGGCCAGCGCCGTCGCGGCTCCGATCGCCCCGTCGTCCAGTCCGCGGGCGCGCGTGGCGTGCACGACGTGCTCCATCCCGGCCGTGATGGAGCGCAGGCTCGACACCGGGTCGGGGTGGTGGCCGGAGTCCACGTTGCGGGCGAACTCGTCGATGGTCCAGGGCAGCAGCTCGTGGAGGCCTTTCGCGAACGGCGCCAGGTCGGTCGCGGAGACCCCTTCCGCCGCGGCCAGGGCGAAGCCGTGCGCGATGCCGCTCACCGCGGTCCAGAACATGTCGAGCAGGGCCACGTCGTAGGCGGCGGCCCGGCCGGGATCGGCGCCGAGGTGGACCCGCCGCCCGCCGAGGGCGGCCAGGGCCGCGGCGTGCCGCTCGTACAGCGCCTCGGCTCCGCTGAACAGGATCACCGCGTCGGGGCCGCCGATCGTGGTGGTGGGCGTCATGATGGAGCCGTCGAGGTATCCGACACGCCGTTCGGCGGCCCAGGCCGCCATCTCCCGGGCGCGGCCGGGGGTGTCGGCCGTGAGGCTCACCAGGGTCCGGCCCGCGAGGGCATCGGCGGCGGAGTCGGCGATGGCGTGCACCGCGTCGTAGTCGATCACGCACACGATCACGAGCTGGCTCGCCGCCACCGCCTCGGCGGCGGTCCCCGCCCGCCGGGCGCCCCGCTCCACCAGCGGGTCGGCCTTGGCGGGCGAGCGGTTCCACACGGTCGTGGGGTGGCCCGCGTCGAGGAAGGCTCCGGCCAGCGCGGTGCCCATGGGGCCCAGGCCGAGAACCGTCACCGGCTCCGGGGCGTCGCGGTCGTCGTCGGGGTGCCCGTCGAGGTGGTCGTGGTCGTGGTCGGTGGCGTCGTGTCGTTCGTCCGTCATGGCCGTTAAGCTAAAGCTTCACGTCGACGTGAGAGTCAACGTCCTGTGCCGGAGGTCACATGCGCATCGGAGAGCTGGCCCGGCGGACCGGCGCCAGTGAGCGGGCGCTGCGCTACTACGAGGAGCAGGGGCTGCTCCGCCCGGCCCGCAGGCCGAGCGGCTACCGCGAGTTCACCGAGGCCGACGCGGCGACCGTGCGCCGCATCCGCACCCTGCTGGCCGCGGGACTGGGCACGGCCGTGATCGCCGAGGTGCTCCCGTGCATGGCCGACGCCGACGGCCAGCTGGCGCCCGCCTGCGCGGAGCTCACCAGCGAGCTGATCAAGGAGCGCGACCGCATCAGCGAGGAGGTCGGTGAGCTGCTGGCCGCACGCGCCATCCTCGACGGCATCATCGCCGCACCGGTCCCCGCGGCGCCCGGGGGCGAGGGGACCGCCCCGGCTCCCCGCCCCGCGGAGGACTGCGCCGCGGCGGTCTAGATGCTGGTCAGTGGCCGTAGGCCACGAGTGAGCGCTTGACGGGTGCGTCGATCAGCCAGTCGTGCCGGACCACGGCGTTGAGGGCGAGGATCCGCTGGCAGCTGCGCGCCCAGAGGCCTTCCCGGATGCGTGCGGTGCGGCGTTCCAGGCCGAGCTGGTTCTTCAGGGCCCAGATCACCGCTTCGATGCGGTGGTGCAGCCAGTTCGGGAAGATGCCGGGGTGGGGCTCGTCGCGGCGGGCCGGGCGGACGAGCACGGGGCCCGGGGCGGCCGCGGCCTTCTCGCCCCGGGCCCCGGCGAAGCCCTTGTCGCCCACGATCGGGCACGGCCCTGCCGCCCTGCCGGCAGCTCCCGGCTCGGGTGCTCCCGGCCGCTCCCCCATGCCGGCGCGTCCGCGCGCCCCCGGGTTGCTAGCGCCCCGCACGCCGCACCCGACCTCCGGATCGGGGCTCGCGGATGCGTCCCCGTGCGGGTGGCCGGACCGGCTGCGGCCCTCGCACACCCCCGGGCCCTTGGCGGCCGGGAGCGTCGCGGGAGCGGGGCCCCGCCGGGTACTCGGCGCCGCGGCCGACGGCCACCGCCGCGCGGCGGAGCTCCCGGGCGCCCCGGCGCCCGGGCTTCGCGGTGGTGTTCGGGCTACCGGCCGCGCGCGGTCACGGCGCGCCCACCGGGAACAGCTCCCGCATGTCCTCGGGCAGGACGTCGTGGGTCCGCTCCCGCAGCGGCTGGTCCACCGCCTCGCAGGTCACGGCGCACACCGCGCGGGCCAGGCGGCCGCCGCCGGCCCGGTCGGTGCCCGCGCGTTCGGCGACGCGGTCGAAGAACTCCTGCTCGCCGAAGCGCACGGCGCCGGCCGCCTCCCCCGTGGCGGCGGTCTCCAGCTGGTCGCCGATCTCGATCGGCAACTGGCCGGCGAGGTTGCGGGCGAGCCCGGAGGGCAGGCGTTCGGCGAGGGTCTGGAGCGTGGCGCGGGCGGCCCGCTCGGCCTCGCCGCGGCTGGCGAGCCGGGCGCGGTCCTGGACGTGTCCGATGAATTCGTCGTGCTGCACGGCGGACGCTCCTTAATTCTCGGGCTGCGTCGGGTCGCGGCGGCGGTCCGGGTCAGGAGGAGCGGGCGCGCCGGGTCCGCTTGGCGTTCTCCTTGCGCAGGGCGTCCACGAGCTCCTTCTTGGACATGGAGGAGCGTCCGGCGACGTCCATCTCGCGGGCCCGCTCGTAGAGGTGCTTCTTGCTGGCGTTGGCGTCCACGCCCCCAGCCGTCTTCTTGTCGCCGCCGCGCTGCTTGGGCGCGCGCGGGTTGCTCGCCTGCTTGTCGGACGGCCCCTTGCGGCCCTTGGGCTCCCAGTGGTCGCCGACCTTCTCGAACTCGTGCTTCAACGCCGCGTAGGCGACGCGGTGCGCCCGCTCGCCCTCTCCGTAGGTGTGGACGGCGGAGTCGTGCGCCTCGGCCCACGTGTCCTGGGCCTTCTTCGGCGACCGCTGCAGCGTGCTGGGCATCTCCTTGCGTGCTGGCATCGAACTGCTCCTTCCGGTGCGTTCGGTCGGTCGGGCGCCGGGTCAGGCGTCCGGGCGGCGGGCCGCGGGCGCCTTCGGCAGGGTGGTCAGCAGCTGCCGGCAGGCGTCCTCGCAGAGCCGGCAGGTGTCGGCGCAGAGCCGGCAGTGCTCGTGGCTGTCGGCGTGCCGTGCGCACTCGGCGGCGCAGATCCCGCAGAAGCGCACGCACGTCTCCAGCAGCGAGCGGTCGAGTTCGGGGTCGGGGGCGGTACGGCGGGTGAGCACCTGCTCCGCGGCCGCGCACACGTCGGCGCAGTCCAGGTTGCGCCGGATGCAGGTGACGAGGTCGGTGGCGTTCACTTCGCCGAGGCAGGCGTCGGCGCAGGCGGTGCACGACTGCACGCAGGCGGCCAGGCGCTCGACGCAGCGGGTGATGAGTTCCAGGTCGCCTTGGACGTCCTGTGGGTGGGTGCGCAGGAAGATTTCGGTCTGGGTGGCCATGACTGCCTCCGTGGTCGTGTGGGCGTCGCTGCCGTCCGCTCCCGCTTCAAGGCCGCTACCTCGCGCCCTGGGGCGTAAACATGGCGGGTTTGGGCTGGTGGCGGTGCGGTAGCGGGTCGGGAGGAGGAACCTGGGGCCGGGAGGGGATGCGGCGTGGCACCGGACGGGCGGCTGGATCCGGCGACCGAGGAGCTCTGGCAGGAGTTCCACCGGCTCGTGAACATGCGCGGCGACGAACTCCGGACCTGGCTGGTGACTGACGCCTCCGGCGAGGACGTGCTCGGCCCGGATCCGGACCTCGACCTCGCCTGGCAGGGACGGCGCGTCGTGCGGCTGCTCACGCGGCGGCGCGCGGACCTGACCCAGCAGGACGTGCGGGACATGCGCGAGGTGGTGCGCCAGGTGCGTGCGCTGCTCGACCGACCGCGGGTGGAGGACCCGCGGTGGCGGCACGCGCTGATGCGCCTCGGCCACGACCCGCTGCAGCCGGACTCGCCCCGTCCGGACGAGGAGCGCGGGTGACGGCGTCCCGGCCGGCGCCCGGCGAAGGGGGCCACCATGTCGGACGAGGGGCGTGAGGGGACGTTCTCCCCCGGGCTGCGGCGCGCGATGACCCGGCTCGCGCTGCTGGCCGACGTGAGCACGGCGCTCAGCAGCAGCCTGAACACGGAGGAGGTGCTGCAGAACCTCGCGCGGCTGCTGGTGCCCCGGCTCGCCGACTGGTGCGTGGTCGACCTGGTCGAGGACGAGGCCTGGCACGCGGCGTTCGCCCACCGGGACCCCGAGGTGACGATGCCGACCGGCTCGGAGGGGCGCATCCCGCCGCCGGACCCGTTCTCCGACACCCCGCTGGAGCGCGCGCTCGCCGGAGCCGGTCCGGTGCTCGTGGAGTCGTTCCCGACGGGGCAGGCGGACACCCCGCTCGGGCGGATGCAGCGCGACGCGCAGCGGCGGTTCGGCGCGGACACCGCGATCGTCGCCCCGCTGCTCGCCCGGCACCGGGTACTGGGGGCGCTGAGCGTGGTCCGGGCCGACCCCGCGCATCCGCTCACGGCCGAGGACCTCGACCTGGTCGAGGACCTCGCCTGGCGGGCGGCGCTCGCCGTCGACAACGCGCGGCTGTACGCCGCCCAGCGCGACACCGCGCAGGACTTCCAGCTGTCGCTGCTGCCCGAACTGCCGCATATCCCCGGCCTGGAGATGGAGGCCCGCTACCAGGCGGCGGAGGCGACGGCGGAAGTGGGCGGCGACTGGTACGACGCTTTCGTGCTCCCCGACGGCGCGACCGCCGTGGTGGTGGGGGACGTCGCCGGGCACGACCGCGCGGCCGCCGTGCAGATGGGGCACCTGCGCAGCATGCTCCGGGCGCTCGCGTGGGACCGCCGGGAGCCGCCCAGCGAGATCATGCGGCGGCTGGACACGATGCTGCACTACCTCAGCGACGCGCAGACGGCCACCGCCGTCTTCGGGCGGATCGAGGGCGCGGCGGCCGGGCGCTGGCGGCTGTGCTGGTCCAACGCCGGGCATCCGCCGCCGCTGCTCACCACGGCCGACAGCGAGACCCGGTTCCTCACGGACGGACACGACATGCTGCTGGGGGCGGTCGAGGGCTGCGGACGCCCCGACGCCCGGACGGCGCTCCCCGAGGAGTCGACCCTGCTGCTGTACAGCGACGGCCTCATCGAGCGGCGCGGCGAGCCGCTGCACCGCGGCATGCTCCGGTTGCGGCAGCAGGCCGCGGTGGTGGCGCGCGAGCCGCTCCCCCGGTTCTGCGACGCGCTGCTGGAGGGGATGCCGGACACGCCCACGGACGACGTGGTGCTGCTCGCCGTCCGGCCGGACGGGTGCCCGCCCGATCCGGTGCCCACTCGGGCGTGACGGCGCCCGCCCGCGGTGCTCAGACCGCCACCGGCTCCGGCACGGCCTCCAGCCGGTAGACGGCGTACGGGCGCCGCAGCACCGGCAGGGCGACGTTGCGCACCCGCACCCCGCCCGGGGTCAGCCCGCACTCCACGCCGGCGTGCGCGTGCCCGTGCACCGCCAGGCCGACCTTGGCTCCGTCCACCGCCTCCGCCAGCAGGTAGCTGCCGAGGAAGGGGTAGATCTCCGGCGGCTCGCCGGCCAGGGTGTCCTTCACGGGGGCGTAGTGGGTGAGCCCGACCCGCAGGTCGGCGTCGAGGTCGCGCAGCGCGGCGCCGAAGCGGTGCGCCACCTGGCGGCCGTGCCGGACGAAGCCCTTGATCTCGGGCTCGCCGAACTCCGAGGCGCACTTGCCCGCGAAACCGCCGCCGAAGCCCTTGGTGCCGGCGATCCCGATTCGGCCGCC
The DNA here is from genome assembly GCF_003336425.1 of Marinitenerispora sediminis. Lineage (GTDB taxonomy): Bacteria > Actinomycetota > Actinomycetes > Streptosporangiales > Streptosporangiaceae > Marinitenerispora > Marinitenerispora sediminis. The sequence continues at coordinate 19,213 of NZ_QEIO01000078.1, forward strand.
CGGGGAGTCCAGCGTCACGCCGTCGCCCTCCAGGACGGTGATGCCCTCGGCGCGCAGGCCCTCGGTGATGGCGTCCTGGGCATCGCAGTGGTAGTCGTGGTTGCCGAGCACGGCGACGACCGGAACGCCGAGTCCCCGGAATTCCGCCGCGACGACGTCCCCCTCCTCCGCGGTGCCGTGCTTGGTGAGGTCCCCGGCGAGCAGCAGCACGTCGGCGCTGTCGGCGAGGCCGTCCAGCCGGCTGCGGTAGTGGCCGCGCATCTCCTCGTCGAGGTGGACGTCGCCGACCGCGGCGATCCTGATCATGCGAGCCGCTCCTCCTCGGTGTCGCCTTCCATGGGGTCGACGCTCAGGTCGTCGTGGACGACGTAGTCGGGCACCATCTCCCTCGCCACCGCCAGCACCATGCGCCGGCGTTCCCTGCTGGGCAGGTCGCCGGACAGGTGGACGTCGGTGCCGTGCACGCGGACCCGGATGCCCAGGGCTCCCGTCCGCGGGTCCTCGGCCAGCGCCTGCTGCAGGTGGCCGGCCAGATACTGCGGTTCTTCTCGTGCCATGGGGTTCTCCTCGTTCGGGCCGATCACCGCGAGGTGCCGCAGCAGCACCAGGAAGGCGTGGGCGTAGGGGGAGTCAGCGGTCGCGGCGCGCACCGCCGGCCAGTCGACCTGCTCCCGCAGGGCTCGTGCGATCTCCAGCGGCGCGGAGAAGTCGCAGTGGTGCTCGGTGAAGGCGCGCAGCAGCATCACCATGAGGTCGGTGGCGTCCAGCACCGGGACGTGGATGGAGTTGACCTTCATCGGTGCCGCGCGGCCGAGCATCTCGGGAGTGACCGGGTGCTCGCTGGGACGGTAGATGAGGTCGACCTGGCGGGCGTCGTCGTACATCTTGGCCAGCCAGTCCTCCGCGACCCGCACGGGTTCCAGCCCCGCTCGCGCGAGCGCGTCGACGGCGCGTTCGACGTCTCCGGGCAGCACGGCGAAGTCGACGTCGTGGTCGGAGGCGGTCGCCCCGCGGGCGTAGGCGGCGAAGCTGCCGCTGAGGGCGAACGGCACGCCCGCGTCCTTGAGGATGATCGCCACCCGTTTCAGCGTCGTCAGCAGGGCCGCGGTCTCCGGCCCCTCCCTCATCCGATCACCTCGCGCATGCGCCGACGCGCCGTTCCGGGCCGGGCGCTGGATGGGAATCGACACCGTCCCGCTACCGCGCCCTCCACCGTTCAAACGCCCGCGGCCGGCCCTTCGGCCCGCGCGCGCCCGAAAGAACACCGGAATAACCGCCGTCCGCACGTCGGTTCCGCGACGTACCGGGTAGAGGGGATGGGCGCCGCGCGGACCGCTCCTACCGGGGGAGGGGACGCGGGCGCGGCGCTGTCCGGGCGTGGCCGCCCGGCGGCTTCTTCCAGCGGGGCGTCGGGGGTCGACCGCGCCCCGCGCGCACCGGCGCGCCCGCGGGCGGGCGCCGCTGGACCACCTGGGACAAGGCCGGCAGCCGCCGGCGGGGAGGGAGCGTTGTATGGAGGTCGTGCCGATGGAGGTGCGCGTCGGCGACGTGGAGTTGCCCGGCGACCTGGCGTTACCGCCGCGGGCGCGCGGGGTCGTGGTGTTCGTGGAGAGCGACGACAGCCCGCGGCGCAGCCGGCGGGAGCGTTCGGTGGCCGAGGCCATGGTGAACGCGGGGCTGGGGACGCTGCTCGTGGATCTGCTGACGCGTGAGGAGGAGACCCGCGACCGGGGCGGGGAGTCGGCGATCGCGCCGCGGTTCGACGTACCGCTGCTCACCCGGCGGGTGACCGGTGTCGTGGACGAGCTCGCGACCGCCGAGCGCACCGCGCGGTTGCGGGTGGGGCTGTTCGGCACCGGCACGGCGGCGGCCGGTGCGCTGGGGGCGGCCGCCGCCCGGCCGGACCGGGTCAGTGCGGTGGTGTGCCGCAGCGGCCGCCCGGATCTCGCGTCGGAGCGGCTGCCCGCCGTACGCGCGCCCGTTCTGCTGATCGCGGGCAGCGACGACGAGCATCTCGTGCGGATCAGCCGCGCGGCGGCGGAGTCGCTGCACGGCGCGCATCGCGTCCATATCGTGCGCGGGGCCTCGCATGACTTCACCGAGCCGGGGCTGCTGGAGCACGCGACCGGTGCGGCGCTGGCCTGGTTCCGCGCGTACCTGCCCGATGAGGCGGAGGACCCGGCGGCCGCCCGGCACGCGGCCGACCCGGGGAGCCGTCCGGTGGGCGCACCGGGGCGGGAGGATCCGCGGCCGACGCCCGGGGAGTAGCTCGTACCCCGGGCAACGCCGTCCGCGGATCACCCGGGACGCAGGTGTGCGAACTCGGCGCGGCGGCGCCGTTCGAAGGCGGCCCCGAGCTCGGCGAGCCGTTCGGGGCCGACCGCGGAGCGCAGGTCGGGCAGCACGATCTCCTCCTCCTCGGCGAGGTGTGCACGCAGGTCGGCGGTGAGGCGCCGCAGCAGTTCGGCGAACCGGCGGCCGGCCGGGTCCACGGCCTTGAGGCGGGAGAGCAGCTGCTCGATGTGCCGCCGCGCGGCGTTGCGGCGGTGCAGGATCCCGGGTTCGGCGGCCTCCCGGGCGAGGACGCGGTCGAGTTCGGACTCGGCGGCGCACAGGTGCGCGACCACGCGGGCGGCGAGGTCGTCGAGCAGCTCGGGCCGGGCGGGGCGGTCCCGTCCGAGGCGGGTCAGCGCCGCGGCGAGTTCGCCGTTGTCGGCCCGGATGGGGGCGAGCGCGTCATCGGTGATGTCCGCTCGCCTCCTTCCGGTTCTCGCGTGCCCGGTGTGCTCGCCCGCTGCCCGCTCGGGGCGGCGCCATGCGTGCGACCTTCGGGCCGCTCCTCGTGGGCCGGTGCGGGGGGCGGGCGCTCGCCGGCGGGTCAGCGGCGGGTGCGGCGCGGCGCCTGGCCGGGGGTGGTGCCGTTGCCCCTGCTCCGTCCGCCGATGAGCGGGACCCAGCTCGGGATCCAGCTGCTGTCGTCCTCCTCGTCGTTCTCCTCCTTCGCGCAGCCGACGACGGCGCCGACGCTGAGCGCCGCTCCGATTCCGCCCTTGATGAGCGTGCGGCGGCGGACGGCGGCATCGCTCTGCTCCGTCGGCTCGTTCTTCGCCATGTGCCTCTCCCCGTGGACGCGGGACGCGCGGGGCCGCCGGGGTCCGGCCGGTGCGGCTCCGCTGGGTCGCGAACGACCCTACGCCATTCTGTAGCAGGAAATCCCCTTTCTCGCCCACAAAGTTGCCAATAAGGAGCATTTGGCTCTGGGGCGGTCGGCGACCTGCGGCGCATGGGGGACACTCTGGCCGTGAGCTGTCCCGCATCGCGTCGATGAGCACCGGCGCGCCTCCCCGAACACCGTCCGGCCTCGACCACAGGCCGGGCGGCGCCACGGGCCAGGTGGGGAGCGCCGTTCGCACCACGTTCCGCGGCACCAGGCGGCGCGGCCACGCTGACCGGTTCACCCCCGCCGGACTGGCCCGCGTGGCCGCGATGGCGCTGCTGCCGCACCAGAGGCAGCACCAGGACGCCCCGGGGACGCCCCCGTGGCGGCGCCACCTCCATCCCGCCTGCGAGCGGACGCGGACGCTGTGGCGGTGGTCGTCATCGCCAGGCGGCGCGGGGCCCCGCGCCGCCGAGGCGGTCATGGGCCGCGTTCGCGTGGCGCCGCCCGGTCGGGGCGCTCCGGCGCGCACCCGCCCTCAGCGGGGGCGCGGACGGGTCCCCGGGCGCGGCGGCGATCCCAGCCCGTCCGCGCGGGCGGGGGCCCGCAACGACGTTCCCCGAGCCGGCGCCTTCGCGGTCAGCGCCGGTTCCGCACCGCGGTCGCCGGCCCACCCGCGTCGCGCGCCGCCCGCCTCCCGGGACAGCGCGTCTAGCCCGCCGTCGCGGTGTGCCGCACCCGGATCCGGGTGTACTCCAGCAGCCCCCAGTACCCGTACTCCACCCCCAGCCCGGAGTCGCGGGTACCGCCGAAGGGCACGTCGTGCCGGAGCTCCCCGTGGGTGTTGATCCAGGTGGTACCGCAGTCCAGCCGGGCGGCCACCTCCCGGGCCGGCTCCTGCGGCCCCCACACCGAGCCCCCGAGCCCGAAGCGCGTCGCGTTGGCGCGCGCGACCGCCTCGTTAATGGTGGAGTAGCCGATGACGGGGATCACCGGGCCGAACTGCTCCTCCAGCTCCAGGGCGGTGCCCGCGGGCAGGTCCGTGACGACGGTCGGCGGGAAGAAGTGCCCCGGACGGTCGAGCGGGGCTCCCCCGGCGACCGCGCGGCCGCCGGCGGCGACCGCGTCCGCCACCAGGCCGGCGACCCGTTCCAGCTGGCGCCGGCTCACCAGCGGACCGAGGTCCGTGGCGGGGTCCAGCCCGTCGCCGACCCGTGCCGCGCCCGCCAGTGCCCGCAGCCGCTCCACCAGGTCGGCGCGCAGCCGCTCGGGAACGTAGACCCGCTTCACCGCGGCGCAGAACTGGCCGCTGTTGCGCATCGAGCGGTCGAACAGCTCGCTGGCCACCCGGTCGAGATCGACGTCGGGGAGCACGATCGCCGGATCGTTCCCGCCGAGTTCCAGGACGGTGCGGACGAACCTCGGCGCGGCCTGGCGCGCGATCGCGCGGCCGGTCTCCACCGATCCGGTGAAGGAGATCAGCCGCACCGCGGGATGCTCGGTGAGCGCCCGGCTGATCGCGGTGCCGCCGGAGATGACGTTGAGCACCCCCGGCGGCAGGCCGTCGCGCAGGATCTCGCCCATCAGCAACGTGGACAGCGGGGTGGCCGGCGAGGGGGTGAGCACCACCGTGTTGCCAGCGAGCAGGGCAGGGGCGACCTTGCACACGGCCAGGATGATCGGGAAGTTGGACGGGGCGATGGCCGCGACGACACCGTGCGGCACCCGCTCGACGGTCACGCGCGCGGCGCGGTCGGCCACCGGCTCCTCCGGGGCGATGACGAGGTCGGCGGTGCGCGTGAACCAGTCAGCGGACAGCCGCACCTCGGCGAGCGCCGCGCGCAGCGGCTTGCCCTGCTCCCGGGTCACCAGTTCGGCGACCTCCTCGGCGCGGACCGCGAGCGCCTTGCCGCACTGCCGCAGGAGTTCGCGGCGGCGCGGGAGCGGCAGGGCGGCCCACGCCGCGGCCGCGCCGGCGGCGGCGTCCACCGCCTCGTCCAGCTGGCCGGCCGAGCACGCCGGCGCGTAGGCGAAGACCTGGGCCACGGCCGGATCCTCGACCGGGGTCCGGGCGGCGCCGCCGACCGCCCGCCCGCCGATGGTCAGGGCGGCGGCTACCACGCCCGGCCGCCCGTCGGCTCGGCGTCCGGGTGGGAGGCGGACGCGAGCCGTGCCGCCGGCGCCGGGCCGGCGGCGCGGAGCGGCGCGGCAGCCACGCGGGGGGAGGGGAGAACCATCGTGATCGCCTCGATTTCCGGTCGACGTGGAGGTTGCGGGACCCCGCGGTTCCGGCGCGCGGTCCGGGCGGGAGGAGGTCAGCGGAGCAGGTCCGCCGCCAGCTCCTCCTCGATCTCGGCGAGCAGCCGCAGCAGGCGTGCGAGTTCGCCGGCGTCCCCGGTCGCCGCGGCGGAGTACGCCTCTCCGCAGACGCGGGCCTTGCGGTCGCAGAGGTCGGCGGCTTCGGGACGGTGGCAGGTTCGGAAGAAGTCGGCGTAGTGCCCGGCCCGCACCGTCGCGAGCGGGAGTTCGAACCGGATGAGTCGGCCGACGGTCGGCTTGGCCACGAGGTCGGCCCCGGCGCGCAGCGCGGCGGCGCCGGTCGGCCACGGGGCGCCGGCGGCGTGGGAGTAGTCGGCGCGGATCGCTCCCAGAGCGTCCGCGAGGGCGGTCGGCCCGGTGTCCGCGCGGGTCGGGGAGTGCCAGAGCTGGTAGCTGCCGCGGCGGTAGCCGATCTCCTCAGCGCACCAGGCCCGCAGCAGGGTCTCGCGGTCCAGCCGGACGTGCGGGAAGCCGCCGGGATCGTGCAGCAGGAGGTGGTCGTCCTCGATGGCGAAGCCGACGACGAAGTGGTCGACCTCGCCCGGCGGGTGGGGCGGGTGGTAGGGCAGGCCCGCCTGGTCCAGCGGGCCGATGAGGACCGGGCCGCGTGGCAGCAGTTCGGCCAGCCGCCGCCACGCCGCGGCGGCGGTCCCGGGCCTCTCCGACCGGAACTGGAAGCCGAGCCGGTGCAGCGCGTTGTCGATTCCGACATCGGGCGGCACCTGGCCGAGCACCAGGAGGTCGTCCGGCAGGAGGATGGCGCCGAGACCGACGCCGCTGAGGACCTCGACGAACTCCGGCGCGGCGTCGTGGCCGTGGCCGGCGAGCAGCATGCTGACGCTGTCGGCGTAGCAGTAGGTGCGCTGGCCCCGGTAGGGCGGCGGGTCCGCACCGGGGCGGCCGGCGGGCGGTCGGCTGATCGGGTTGGGTGGGTT
>NZ_QEIO01000079.1 GCF_003336425.1 Marinitenerispora sediminis
GTTCTCGCGCTGGTCGGTGGGCTGGGGGATGGTCGCCGTGATGTCGCGGCGGGCGCGCGGGTGGGCGCGGATCGCGGCCGAGGAGAGGCCCTGTCGCCGAGCAGCCGGTCGGGCCGGGCCCGGGGAGGGGCCCCTGGTGCGGGGCGGCCGCAGTTGGGCCGTTAGCGGCTCGAACGTGAGCGTGTCGCCCCGCTGTGCGGGGCTGGTGGTGATGGCCAGGGGTGGGGGGCGGCGAGCAGGTGGGTCTTGGTGGTCAGCCCGCCCCGGGAGCGCCCCGAGGGCTTCGGATGCGTCCCTTTCGTGCCGGGCCGCGTCCCCTCTTTTCGCGGCCCTGGCGGTGTGGTGGTGGGCGCGGACCGTGGTGGAGTCCGCCCAGACGTCGAGGTGTTCGCTGGTGGCGGTGTCGGTGCGCAGCCGCTCGGTGATGCGGTTGCGGGTGCCGTCGAGGGGCCAGTGGCGGTGGCGGCCTGCCGCTGTTTCCCCGGTGCCGTACCGTTCGGGCGGGTCTCGCCAGGGGGCCCCGGTGATGCGCCTGCCGGCGGTGCCGCGCCGGTCGGTCGCGCGGCCGAAGGCCGGGAGCGGTGCGAGGTGGCGCGCGGACGTGCCACGGGATGTCCTCCGCCCCCGGACAGGGGGCTGGCGGCGACTCGTTCGGGGCCTCGCGAGTCCTGATGGGACCGGGGCCTGCCCGGCCGGCCACCAGCGGCGCGACGGCGGGTGGCGCGGCCGGAGCGGAGCGGCGCGCGTCCGGATCCTCGGGGCCGGACCCTCACCCGGACGGGCACCTGCCACAGGACCCGTTTCCGTCCCTGCCCTCCTGCTCACGCACGGAGCGGCGGCGCGGACCGAGCCCGGGGCCCGACTGCCCCGGTGCTGCGCGGCCAGGCGCTCACGCGGGGCCCGGCGGGCCCTGCTCCTGTCCGGATGGGCGACCGCCCCGGCGGCGGTGGTGCCGGATCCGGTGGCGGTGCCGCGCGACTGCCGGGAGGCGGTGGAGACGGCGTTCGGCGACGTCGCGGCCGTGGTCGCCGGGGGAGGCGCCGCCGGGGCGCCAGCCCGCCGCGGGGCGGCCGACGGGGGGATGAGGCGGCCCGGTCAGCGGAGGGGGCGGGCGCATCCCGCCGCACGATCCCGGACCGGATACCGGTAGACGGCGCCCTCCACCACCGCCCGCGTCCGGGAACGCCGGCCCCGGCTTCTCCGGCAGAGCCGGTGGCGCCTCCGCGATCCGCCCGCGGCCGTTCCGACAGCGGCCGGCCGCACACGGCCGGCCTGACGCGGGTGCCAGACGGGTCCCGGGCGGCGCGTGCCGGGGCGGCCGCCCGGGCGCGGGGAGCGGCCCCGGAGGCCGTGCCGCGCGGGCCGGGGCCGCGTGGGGCGGCCGCCCGCGTCGCGAACCGGAGTCCGGCGGGGAGGCCGGGGGCCCGGCGCCGTTCGGGGGCGGAGCGACGTGCTCTCGGAACCGGTGGGTTGACCGGTTCGTGCGCATTGCCCGCATAATGGGGGGAACCGACAGGGGAGCGCTTCGGCGCTGAGAGTGCGGCGCGGCCGCAGACCCTTAGCCACCTGATCTGGATCATGCCAGCGAAGGAAGTCGTGGGAACCGTTCGTCCGGCGGAGCCGATCCGCTCCGGGCGGGTGCTCTCGGGCTGGGCCCTCTCGTCATGACGTGAAGGGACACCTGTGGAAACCTCCTCCTCCGCCACCGGGGGCGTCCGGGCCGGGCGGCTGCTGCGCTGGCGGACCGTCGACATCGTGGTCGCGGCCGTGCTGGGCGTCGCGCTCGGCGTCGTCTTCTGGTTCTGGGGCATGCTCTGGCAGGCCACGGATGTGCTGTTCCTCGCCTTCCCCCCGGCGCAGGCGGTGCTGTACGGCGTGTGGCTGCTGCCCGGGGTCCTCGGGCCGCTGATCATCCGCCGGCCGGGCGCCGGTGTGCTCACCTCCATCGCCGCCGCCACCGTGTCGGCGCTGCTCGGCACCGGGTGGGGGCTGATGGTGCTGGTGTCCGGGCTGCTGCAGGGGCTGCTCCCCGAGACCGTCTTCGCGCTGGGCCGCTACCGGCGCTGGGGAATGGGCGCCGCGGTGACCGCCGGTGCCGTCGCGGGTCTCGCCCCCGTGGCCATGGACCTCACGCTGTACTACCCGACATGGCCGCTGGAGTACCAGGCGGCCTACGCGGTCATCGTGGTGCTCAGCGCCGCCGCCGTCGCCGGGGTCGGCGGGCGGCTGCTGACCAGCGCGCTGGCCCGCGCGGGCGCGCTCACGCCGTTCCCCTCGGCGCGCGGCTGAGCAGGTGCGTACGGACGGGGGGACCACCGCGCGCCCGGGGACGCTGGTCGAGCTCACCGGGTGGGGCTGGCGGCACTCCGGGCGCACCGAATGGGCGCTGCGCGGGGTGGACCTGCGGATCGAGCCGGGCGAACGGGTACTGCTGCTCGGCGCGTCCGGCGCGGGCAAGAGCACCCTGCTGCACGCGCTGGCCGGGCTGACCGGCGACGACGGCGCCATCATCGGCGAGGAGGAGGGCGAACTCCGCCTCGACGGTGCGCCCGCGGTCCGGCGGCGCGGCGGTGTCGGCCTGGTCGGCCAGGACCCCGAGACCCAGCTCGTGATGGCCCGGGCCGGCGACGACGTCGCGTTCGGCCTGGAGAACCTGGCGGTGCCGCCCACTGGGATCTGGCCGCGGGTGACCGCCGCGCTCGGCGAGGTCGGCTTCCCCTACGGGCCGGCGCGCGGCACGGCCGCGCTGTCCGGTGGGGAGAAGCAGCGGCTGGTGATCGCCGGGACGCTCGCGATGCGCCCGCGGCTGCTGCTGCTCGACGAGCCCACCGCCAACCTCGATCCGGACGGCGCCCGGCTGGTCCGCGAGGTCGTCGCCCGCGTGGTGGCCGCCACCGAGGCGACCCTCGTGCTGGTCGAGCACCGGGTGGCCGACGTCGTGGACCTGGTGGACCGCGTCGTGGTGCTGGAGCCGGGCGGCGGCGTGGTCGCCGACGGCCCGCCGCCGGCGGTGTTCGCCGCCCAAGGCGAGCGGCTCGCCGCGCGGGGCGTGTGGGTGCCCGGCCGAGAGCCGCGGCCGCGGACCGCCCCGGCGCCGGGCGGGGACGTGGTGATCGAGGCGGTCGACTGCGTCGCCCGGGCGCCCCTGGACGTCGCCGCGCCGGGCGCGGTGCCCGCGACCGTCCTGGACGGCGTCAGCGCCGCGGTGCCGGCGGGGACCGCCACCGCGCTCACCGGCCGCAACGGCGCCGGGAAGTCCACCCTGCTCATGCTGCTGGCCGGCCTCGCCCGCCCGCACGCCGGGGCGGTGCTCCCCCGCGGCCCCCTCGCCGAGGTGAGCCCGCGGCCGCTCTCCCGGTGGCCGGCCCGCCGGCTGGCCCGCCATGTGGGCACGGTCTTCCAGCACGCGGAGGACCAGTTCGTGACGCGCACGGTCCGCGACGAGCTGCGCTTCGCCCCCGCGCGCGCCGGCCTGGGGCGCCGCGAGACCGAGTCCTGGGTGGAGGAGCTGCTGGAGCGGCTGCGGCTGCGTCCGCTGGCCGACGTCCACCCCTACACGCTGTCCGGCGGGGAGAAGCGCCGGCTCTCGGTGGCGACCGCGCTGAGCTCCGGACCCGCGCACGCGCCCGACGTGCTGCTGCTGGACGAGCCGACGTTTGGGCAGGACACCCGCACCTGGGTGGAGGTGGTCGAACTGCTCGGCGCGCTGCGGGCCGAGGGGCGCGCCGTGGTCATGGCCACCCACGACGACCTCCTGCTCGACCGCTTCGCCGACACGCGGCTGCGGGTCGGGCGGGGCCGGGTGGCGGCCGCCGGGCGCACGTCCGGGGGAGGGGCCGAATGACCGTCTCCGCCAGCGGCGCCGGCGGCGCGGCCGCGGCCCCGGAGGCCGCGGCCCGGCCCTGGCTGTCGCGCGCCAACCCGGCCGCCAAGCTGGTCGCCGCGCTGCTCGTCGCCGCGGGCCTGGTCCCGGTGGTGGACCCGGTGACCAGCGGCGTGCCGCTGCTCGCCACGCTCGCGCTGGCGCCGTTCGCCGGAGTCGAGCGGCGCCGGCTGCTCGTCGCCGCCGGCTCGCTGCTGCTCATGGGGGCCTCCGTCGGGCTGGTCAACCTGCTCTTCGGTGAGGCCGGGCCGGTGGGTGCGCTGGGCGTGGTGGTGCGCCTGCTGGCGATCGCGCTCCCGGGGGTGCTGGTCGCGCTCAGCACGGACCCCACCGACCTCGCCGACGCGCTCGTGCAGCGGCTGCGGGTGCCGGAGCGCCCGGCCCTCGGGGTGCTGGCCGGGCTGCGGCTGGTCCCGCTGCTGGCCGGGCAGTGGCGTGCCCTGGCACTCGCCCGCCGCGCTCGCGGGCTGGAGGCCGGACGCAACCCGGCGGCCGCGCTCGGTGTCTTCGCGGGCATGACGTTCGCGCTGCTGGTGCGCGCCATCCGGACCGGCACCCTGCTCGCCATGGCGATGGACGCCCGCGCCTTCGGCACCGGTCCGCGGACCCACGCGCGCACCAGCCGGTGGCGGGCGTCCGACACCTGGCTGGTCGCCGGCACCGTCCTCCTGCTGTGCGCCGCACACGCCCTCTCGGTGGCGCTGGGCACCTGGCGGCCGCTGTTCCGGTGACCGGCCGCGTCGCGCTGGCCGGACCCGCGCGGTGACACCCCGGGGGTCCGGCCCACGCGCGGTGCCGCGCTCCGTGATAGGTACGGGAGAGCCAGCGGTGAGACAGACCGCACACAGCTGAAAGGGGCTGACCGTGGCGGAGTTCGTCCGGGTGGAGACCGATCCGAAGACCCCGGCCGTGGCCGTGATCCGGCTGGACCGGCCCAAGATGAACGCTCTCAACGCGCAGGTCCAGGCGGAGATCGGCGCGGCGGCGGCCCAGGTGGCGGCCGACGACGCGGTCCGCGCCGTGGTCCTGTACGGCGGGGAGCGGGTCTTCGCGGCGGGTGCCGACATCAAGGAGATGGCGGACATGGACTACGCCCGGATGGCCGCGCACTCCGGCCGCCTCCAGGCGGCCTTCACCGCGGTGGCCGAGATCCCCAAACCGGTCATCGCGGCCGTCACCGGGTACGCGCTGGGCGGTGGCTGCGAGTTGGCGCTGTGCGCCGACTTCCGGGTGGCCGCCGAAGACGCCAAACTCGGCCAGCCCGAGATCCAGCTGGGCGTCATCCCCGGCGCCGGCGGCACGCAGCGGCTGCCGCGGCTGATCGGGCCCGCCCGCGCCAAGGACCTCATCTTCACCGGGCGGCACGTGGCCGCGGAGGAGGCACTGCGGATCGGCCTGGTGGACGCGGTCGTACCGGCGGAGGAGGTCTACCCGACGGCGGTCGCCATGGCCGCCCGTTACGCCGACGGGCCCGCCGTGGCGCTGCGGGCCGCGAAGCAGGCGGTGGACCGCGGGCTGGAGGCCGACCTCGCCACCGGCCTGGAGATCGAGCGCCTGCAGTTCGCCGCGCTGTTCGCCACGGAGGACCAGAAGACCGGTATGCGGAGCTTCGTGGAGAAGGGGCCGGGCAAGGCCGTCTTCGAGGGGCGCTGAAGACGCGTTCCCGCCCGGCCCGGGCCGGGGCGCCCCCTCCCGAGTCGCCGGGCTCCGGCGCACCGGCGGTCGCCGGGGAAACGGCGAACCTGTGCGGGGGATAGGCAAGAGAGGTAGAACAGGAAACCATGTGGAAACTCGATACCCACCCCGCGCTGGAGCGGCCCGACCTGCTGGCCGAGCCGGTCGCCGCGGCGCTCGCCCGGTGGAAGGACGGCCCGGCGGCGGAGCCGCTGGCCGCGGAGATCGATCCGGACCTCGCTGACACCGCGAGTTGTGCGGATGCCTACGGGATCCCGTTGGAGGCGTCGGCGAACTGCGTGGTGATCGCGGCGCGGCGCGGCGCCGTCACCCGGCTGGCCGCCTGCGTGGTGCTCGCGACCACCCGTGCCGACGTCAACGGCGTGGTGCGCCGCAGGATGGACGCACGCAAGGCGTCGTTCGCGCCGCAGGACGAGGTGGTCAGCGCGACCGCGATGGAGTACGGCGGCATCACCCCGGTGGGGCTGCCGGAGGACTGGCCGATTCTGGTCGACGCCGCCGTGCTGGAGCAGCCGCACGTGGTGATCGGCAGCGGCCTGCGCCGGTCCAAGCTCGTGGTGCCGGGCCGCAGCCTGGCCGCACTGCCCGGTGCCGAGGTGGTGGAGGGCCTGGCCCGGCCCGCTACCTAAAAGCCGCACCGCGGGGAGCAGCGAGCCGCCGAGCGTCCGGAGCCGTCAACGCCCTTTGGCGTAGCCCTTCCTGTGTTGGCGGTGGAGGGGAGTGAGGTGGTGAGCGCGACTGGGGGTGGAGCGGCGAGCTTCCGAGCGTCCGGAGCCGTCAACGCCCCTTGGCGTAGCCCTCTCTGTGTTGGCGGTGGAGGGGAGTGAGGTGGTGAGCGCGACTGGGGGTGTGGTGGTGGGCCGCCGAGCGTCCGGAGCCGTCAACGCCCCTTGGCGTAGTGCTCGTCGGCGGTCCAAGACGGCGAGGCGGCGGGCACGGCCAGGGGATGACCCGGATGGTGCCTCCGGGGCGCCCCTGGTATTCCCCCGGTCCGTGGCGGGGGCGGAACCGACCCCTCGGATTTTCCGTCATACTCATGGAGTTGTCCGGCGAGCGCGGTACCGTGCGGCGTCCGGTCGCACCGGCGGACGACGGCGCAGCGGAGCCACCGCGCTCGACATGAGGCCGACGGCGCGGAGCCGTCGGTGGATCGCCGTGATCCATGAGCAGTTGCGGGTCGGCTACGCCGCGGCCCGCGCACCCCGGCCGATAGGCTGGGCGAGGTGTTTCGCGGGGTTTGAGGGGATGAGTTCGCGATGGCAATGACGGCAGGTTTCCCCGAGGACGAGGGGCTGCCGGAACGCATTGGCCCGTACCAGATCCGCCGGAAGATCGGGCAGGGCGGTATGGGCGTCGTGTACCAGGCCGTGGACTCCCAGGACCGGCTGGTCGCGATCAAGGTGCTGCGGTCGGAGGTGGCCGGCGACGACATCGCCCGCGCGCGGCTCGCCCGCGAGGTCGAGACCATGCGGCGGGTGAACAGCCGCAACGTCGCAGGGGTGATCGACGCCGACACCAACGCGCCGCTGCCCTGGGTCGTCACGGAGTACATCCCGGGCCCGACCCTGGACTCCACCGTCACCAACCACGGTCCGCTGCGCGGCCGCGCGCTCACCCGGTTCGTCAGCGGACTGGCGCGGGCCATCAACGACATCCACGCCACCGACGTCATCCACCGCGACCTCAAGCCCGGCAACGTCATCATCTCCAACGGCGAGCCGATCGTCATCGACTTCGGCATCGCGCACGCCGTCGACGGAGCCAAGCTCACCCAGACCGGCACCTTCGTGGGTACCCCCAGCTACCTGTCGCCCGAGGTCATCGAGGGCACCGACCTCGGCCCCGCCACCGACATCCACGCCTGGGGCGCCACCGTCGCGTTCGCCGCCACCGGCAACCCGCCGTACGGCGCCGGCGCCTTCGAGGTGATCTTCTTCCGGATCCTCAACGGTGAGATCAACCTCGACGGCATGCCCGAGGCGCTGAAGCCGCTCGTCGTGGCGGCCACCTCCCGCGACCTCCAGGACCGTCCGACCGCGCAGCAGCTGCTCGCCGAGACCGCCCGCCTCAACCTCGACCTGCCCTGGACGGAGGACGCCGGCTACCAGGCGTCCGGGCTGACCGGGCACCACACCGTGCAGGCGTCCCGCCCCGAGCGCCGCTCGGACGACGACGGCGGCGGCTTCGGAGCCGCGGCGGCTGGCGGACTGGCCGGCGCGGCCGCGGGAGCCGCTGCCGGCGCCGCCGCCGGCGGCTGGGGGGACGACCGCGGCCCGCGCTCCGACGCCACCCAGGTGCAGGCTCCGGACGCCACGCAGGTCCAGGCTCCGGACGCCACGCAGGTCCAGGCTCCGGACGCCACCCAGGTGCAGCGGCCCGACCAGACGATGGTGGCGGGTTCCGGCGGCGCGGACTGGGGTGAGGGCGCCGACCGCACGATGGTCGCGGGCGCCGACGACCAGCAGCGCACCGGCCTGCTCCCGGCCGAGGGCCCCGACGAGCATCAGGCCGCGCCGCAGACCCAGTTCTTCAACTCCACGCTCCGGCCGGAGGAGTTCCGCGACATCCTCACCCCCGTCGACTACGACGGCGGCCGCGCGGCCCCGGACCGCACCGCGACCTTCCAGGCCGACGAGTTCCGCGAGGAGGACGAGGAGGAGCCGCGCCGCGGCCTGTTCGGCCGGCGCCGCTCCGAGTACGGGCGCAGCGACCGGCTGAGCGACTACTTCCCCGACGACGACGAGGCGGACGAGGGCGAACCCCGGCGGCTGCCCTCCCTCATCCTCGTCCCGCTGCTGCTGGCGCTGGTCGGGCTGACGCTGATGGTGCCCACCATCGGGCTGATCACCGGGGTGCTCGCGGCCTCGGTCGTCAGCGCGCTCGACACCGTGAAGGTGGAGCACGCCCGCCGGCTGCAGACCCGCGGCCCGCGCAGCTCGGACAGCATGGTGGTCGCCCTGAGCATGCCGTGGGCGCTGCTCCGCGCCCTGGGGCAGACCCTGCTCTACGGGCTCGGCTACCTGCTCGGCGGCATCGTGGTCGGGCTCATCATCGGGTTCACGATCGGGGAGTCCGACGCGAACCACGTCGGCACGTACGCGCTGGCCATCACCGTGCTGCTCACCTTCCTCGGCCCCAACGGCAGGGGCACTCGGCGGCAGGCGGTCTGGCTCACGGAGAACGTGGGCATCCGCAACCCCTACGTGTACTGGGGCCTCATCGCGGCGGTGTGCCTGCTGGCCCTCTTCCTCCTGGTCTTCGGCTTCCAGGTGCTGCCCGCGTGGAACCCCATCCTGGGTCCCTCGCAGTGGTTCGGCTGACCCCGGTGCCCGTAAGGACGCCTTCCCTCACCGCGGTGGTGAGGGGAGGTGTTTGCCCGCTCGCTACTGATGAGTAACATCGGGATGGGCAAGCGATACGATCGACGCGGGGGGCGGGACAGGAACGTCACACCCGCGACCGGGCGTCCCGCGCGGATTTGGCACCCTGGTGACCAGTGATCCACGGCGCGCGGGCGTCCGCGGCGTCCGAGCGGACGGCGCATGGGAGTGCAGGGAGGTCGGCCACCGGCCATGAATATTGTCGTTTTGGTCAAGCAGGTCCCGGACACGGCGACCGAGCGGAAACTGAGGCCCGAGGACAACACGCTGGACCGTGCGGCCTCGGACGGCGTCATCAACGAGCTCGACGAGTACGCGATCGAGGAGGCGCTGCTGCTCAAGGAGAAGCACGGCGGCGAGGTGACCGTGCTGTCCATGGGGCCCGACCAGGCCACCGACTCCATCCGCAAGGCGCTGTCCATGGGCGCCGACAAGGCCGTCCACCTCAACGACGACGCGCTGCACGGCTCCGACGCCCTCCAGACCGCCTACGCGCTCTCCAAGGCACTCGGCACCCTTGAGTTCGACGTCGTGGTCCTCGGTTCGGAGTCGACCGACGCGCGCACCGGCGTCGTGGGCGCCGCGCTCGCCGAGTACCTGGGCCTGCCGCAGCTCACGCTGGCCGGCAAGGTCGACATCGAGGGCCGCTCCATCCGCATCCAGCGCCAGACGGACTACGGCCACGACGTCGTGGAGGCGGAGCTGCCGGCGGTCGTCTCGGTGGTCGAGAAGATCAACGAGCCGCGCTACCCCTCGTTCAAGCTCATCATGCAGGCAAAGAAGAAGCCGGTGCAGAAGCTGACGGCCGCCGAGGCCGGGATCGACGTCGCGAAGGTGGGCCTGAACTCCGCGGCCACCGAGGTCGTGGACGCCGCCGCCGCTCCGCCGCGCGCCACCGGAACCGTCATCAAGGACGAGGGCGACGGCGGTCTGAAGGCCGCCGAGTTCCTCGCCGCGAAGAAGTTCATCTAGCGGGTCCGGCGGAGACGAAGGAGGGATAGGGAACATGGCTGAGGTCCTCGTCCTCGTCGACCACGTCGACGGAGAGGTCAAGAAGGTCACCACCGAGCTGCTCACCGCGGCCCGCCGCCTCGGCGAGCCGTCGGCGGTGTGGGTCGGCGACGGCGCCGAGGAGGGCGTCGCGCGGCTCGCCGAGTTCGGGGCCGCCAAGGTGTACGTCGCCTCGGGCGAGCTGAACGACTACGTCACGGCGCCCACGGCCGAACTGCTGGCGAAGCTGGCCCGCGACGCGGAGGCCGCCGCCGTCCTGGTGTCGGCCACCGCCCAGAACAAGGAGATCGCCGGCCGGCTCGCGGTCAAGCTGGACTCCGGCGTGCTGACCGACGTCGTCGACGTGGACGCCGACGCCGTCGCCGAGCACTCCGTCTTCGGCGGTGCCGTGGTCACGCACGCGCGGGTCCGCACCGGAGCGCCGGTCATCGCGGTCCGCCCCAACTCGATCCCGGCCGCGCCGGCCGAGACCCCGGGCGAGGCCATCCGCGAGTCGGTGGCGGTCGAGCTGTCCGACACCGCCCGGGCCGCCCGGGTGGTCGAGCGCGTCAAGCAGGAGCAGGGCGCGCGCCCGGAGCTGACCGAGGCCGCCATCGTGGTGTCCGGCGGGCGCGGCGTGGGCTCCGACGACTTCTCGGTCGTGGAGAACCTCGCCGACAGCCTGGGCGCCGCCGTGGGCGCCTCCCGGGCCGCCGTGGACTCCGGCTGGTACCCCAACCAGTTCCAGGTCGGGCAGACCGGCAAGACCGTCGCTCCGCAGCTCTACATCGCGCTGGGCATCTCCGGCGCGATCCAGCACCGGGCCGGGATGCAGACCTCCAAGAGCATCGTCGCGGTCAACAAGGACCCGGAGGCGCCGATCTTCGAGCTCAGCGACTTCGGGGTGATCGGCGACCTGCACAAGGTGGCTCCGCAGCTCACCGAGGAGATCAACCGGCGCAAGTAGCCGCGCGCGTCCGAGAGCGGTGGCCCGGGGAGGACCCTCCCCGGGCCACCGTGCCGTAGGGCGCCTCCGGCGCCTGCGCCAGCGGGCGGTCCCGGCATGCTCCCGGCCGACCGCGCACCGTATTCTTGGAACCGCCATGGTGTATCTGGATCACGCCGCGACCACTCCCGTGCGGCCGGAGGTCGTCGCCGACATGACGGCGGAGTTCGGCGAACTCGGCAACGCCTCATCGCTGCACGGAGCGGGGCGCCGGGCCCGCAGGGTCGTGGAGGAGGCACGCGAGGCGGTCGCCGCCTCGCTGGGCGCCACCCCCAACGAGGTCGTGTTCACCGGCGGCGGCACCGAAGCCGACAACCTGGCGGTCAAGGGGCTGTACTGGGCCCGGCACGGGGCCGACCCGGCGCGGCGGCGCATCCTGGTCAGCGCGGTCGAGCACCACGCCGTCCTGGATCCGGCGCGGTGGATGGCCGACCACCAGGGGGCCGTCTACGAGGAGCTCCCGGTGGACGCCGGCGGGCGGGTGGACCCGGCGGCGCTGCGCGCCGCCATCGAACGGGACCCGGCCGATGTCGCCCTCGTCTCGGTCATGTGGGCCAACAACGAGGTCGGTACCGTCCAGCCCGTTCCGGAACTGGCCGCGGTCGCCCGCGAGTACGCGATCCCGTTCCACACCGACGCGGTGCAGGCCGTGGGGGTGCTCGACCTCGACTTCGCCGCCAGCGGGGTGTCGGCCATGACGGTCACCGGCCACAAGATCGGCGGACCGGTCGGGGCCGGCGCGCTGCTGCTCGCGCGGGGCGTGGACCCGGTGCCCGTGCTGCACGGCGGCGGCCAGGAGCGCGAGGTCCGCTCCGGCACCCTCATGACACCGCTGCTGCGCGGGTTCGGCACCGCCGTACGGCTGGCCGCCGCCGAGCGCACCGCGCACGCGGCCGAACTCGCGGGGCTGCGGGACGAACTGGTGGCCGCCGTGCGCCGCGCGGTGCCCGACGTCCGGCTGAACGGCCACCCCACCGACCGGCTGCCCGGCATCGCGCACCTCTCGTTCCCGGGCTGCGAGGGCGACGCGCTGCTCATGCTGCTCGACGCCCGCGGGATCGCGTGCTCCACGGGATCGGCCTGCTCGGCCGGCGTCGCGCAGCCCAGCCACGTGCTGCTCGCCATGGGAGCCGATCCGGAGACGGCGAACGGCTCCCTGCGGTTCTCGCTCGGGCGCGGCTCGGGCCAGGCCGACGTCAAGGCGCTCGCCGAGGCCGTGGGGCCGGCGGTCGAGCGGGCCCGCGCCGCCCGCGCCCGGCGCCGCTGAGCTCTCCCGGGCAGGGCGGGCGCGCGGCCGCCCTACTGCCCGAGCTGGCGCCGCACCGGCCGGCTGATCTGGTCGATCGTGTCCCACTCCGGGTCCAGCAGGCTGTTGATCTGGGTGCGGCCCTCCGGCCACTCCCGCACGGCCTTCTCCAGCGTGGCGTACACGCCGGAATCGGGGTCGAGGTAGAAGTGGAACTGCCGCTGGCCGCCGACCGTCTGCTGGGCCAGCAGCGCGCCGTCCTCGCCCAGCAGGTCGCGCAGGCCCAGCGTGAAGCTCTCCAGCGCCGCCGCCGACGAGCCGGTGGGCAGCCGGTCGGAGTCGGTCTCGGCGTAGTGCACCGTGACCTGCACGTACAGCGTGAACGCGGGGAAGTCGCGGCGGTGCAGCGGGTGGCGGACCGCGATCTGGATGGTGCCGCGCAGCGGGATCCGGCCCTGCAGCGTCACCCAGCCGCCGCTGCCCAGCGTGCCCGACAGCTGCTGCACGACCGACGGCATGGAGGTCGGCGGCAGCGGGTCGAGCGGCTTCTCCACCAGCGGGGTGACCGACCCGATCCACCGCACCACGTCGTCCTCGCCGAGCGCCAGCATCACCACGAGGTCGGCCACGCCGGAGCGGACGTCCTCGGGAACGAACATGAAGTCGGGGTGGTAGACGCTCACCTCGATCTTGCCGAGCTTCTGGTTCACCCGCAGCGCCACCGTGGCGTGCCCGAGGTCGAGTTCGTTGCCGTCCCAGTTCACCGGCTTGGACAGCCGGTCATGGTCGGCCGGGCGCGCGGGCAGGAACCGCCACGCGGCCTCCGCCGGCGCGGAGCGCGACCAGCGCTCGGCGAGCACCCGTGCGGCGTCGTCGGCGCCCGCGCTCAGGACCAGCGCGTACTCGGGGTCGTCGGCCGGGGAGGCCGGCACGGTCCCCTCCAGGTCGTCCATCCGGGCGAGGAGCTCCCGGGCGTCGTCGTCGAGCCGCAGGTCCTCCAACCCCCGCAGCGCGCTCCGCGGTGCCCGGGACACCTCCCACGTCAGCGCCGGGTGGATCTGGCGCACGCGCTCGGTCAGCTGGCGGGCGGCGTCCTCGGGAACCGGCGTCCCGGCGTCGACCGACGCCGCCAGGTCGGTGCGGACGTCGGCCCAGTGGGCCCAGAACTCCTCCACGGCGGCGGCGGAGTCGGAGTCGGCGGATCGGCGGCGACGGAACAGAGCCATGTACCGATTTTCGCAGAGCGCGGCGACCGGATCGGCACCGGTTCGACGCGAACCCGGTAGGGAGTGATCCGCGCCAGCGCTTACGCTGGAGGTGCTATGACTCTGCGTGTACTGGCCGCCATGTCCGGCGGCGTCGACTCCGCCGTGGCCGCCGCCCGCGCCGCCGAGGCCGGGCACGACGTCACGGGCGTGCACCTGGCCCTCGCCAAGAACCCCCAGTCCTACCGCACGGGCGCGCGGGGCTGCTGCACCGTCGAGGACTCCCGCGACGCGCGCCGCGCCGCGGACGTGATCGGCATCCCCTTCTACGTGTGGGACATGGCCGAGGAATTCGACCGCGACGTCGTGCAGGACTTCGTGTCGGAGTACGCGGCCGGCCGCACCCCCAACCCGTGCCTGCGTTGCAACGAGAAGATCAAGTTCGCGGCGGTGCTGGACCGCGCGGTCGCGCTCGGCTTCGACGCGGTGTGCACCGGCCACCATGTGCGCAAGGCCGGCGGCCGGCTGCGGCGCAGCGTCGACGACGCCAAGGACCAGTCCTATGTGCTGGCGGTGCTCACCCGGGAGCAGATCGCGCACGCGATGTTCCCGCTGGGCGACTGCACCAAGGCCGAGGTCCGGGCCGAGGCCGACCGGCGCGGGCTCGCGGTGGCCGACAAGCCGGACAGCCACGACATCTGCTTCATCGCCGACGGCGACACCGCCGGCTTCCTCAACGGGCGGCTGGGCAGCGAGCCCGGCCCGATCGTGGACCAGTCCGGTGAGGTCCTGGGCACGCACAACGGCGCGCACGCGTTCACGGTCGGCCAGCGCAGGGGGCTCCACCTGGGCGGAGCCGTGGACCGCCGCTACGTGCTGTCCATCGAGCCGGTGAACAACACGGTCACCGTCGGCCCCCGCGAGGCGCTGGCGGTCGACGAGATCGTGGCGGAGCGCCCGGTCTGGAGCGGCTGCGAGCCCCCGGCTGAGCCGCTCGCCTGCACGGTCCAGTTGCGGGCGCACGGTGAGGTGCACCCGTGCCGGGCCTGGCAGCGCGAGGGCCGGCTGGTCGTGCGGCTGGACGAGCCGGCCACCGGCGTCGCCCGGGGCCAGGCCGCGGTCCTGTACGACGGCGACGTCGTCCTCGGGTCGGCCACCATCGCCGAGACGAGCCGGCGCGCCGAGGCAGCGGCGGCGGGGTGAGCCGGTGCACCGCCGGGCCCGCAGTGCCGAGATCGTGACATATCGCCCGCCGGCGGCCCCTGTCCGGCTCCGGAGAGCGGAAGTTAGGTTAGGCACAGCACAGTAGGTCCGGCAGTGGGTCCGGCGACGGGCGGGGAGGGCGGATGCCGTACGAGTTCCTGGAGGGGCGGCCCTTCTGGGTGGTGTACTCCGCCCTCCTCGCCATCGTGTTCTGCCGCGCGCAGGCCACCTACTGGATCGGTCGCGGCATCGGCGCCGGCGTGCACCGCTCCGGACTCGCCCGCCGCCTGGGGGAGCGGCTCACCCGGGCCGAGCGGCTGATCGACCGGTTCGGCCCGCCGGCGGTCACCCTCTCCTTCCTGACCGTCGGCATCCAGACCGCCGTGAACCTCGCCGCCGGCGCCATGCGCATGAGCTTCCCCCGCTACCTGGTCGCGATGTTCGCCGGCTGCCTCGCCTGGGCGGCCGTGTACAGCCTCGGCGGCATGGCGGTGCTCGCGGCGTGGTGGAACCTCTTCCTGCACTCGCCGCTGCTCGCGGTCGCCGCCGCGGCGCTCGCGGTCACGGCCGTGGCCGCCGCCGTGCTGTGGCGCCGGCGGCGCCGCCGGCGGGCCGGCGCGGAACCGGGCCGCGAGGACGCCCGGCGGGAGGAGACGGCCGCCTGACGGCCGCGGCCGGCGCCGGCGCTCCCGGCGGTGCGGGGACACCGCCGTGCTGCTCTAACCTTGGGCATCGTGAGCGAGCAGCAGCGTTATCCCTGGCCCGAGGCGAGCGCGACCGGAGTGGGATCCTGGCCCGGCACCGATCCGGGCGAGGCCGTGCGGACCATCGTGGGCGAACTTCCCGAGCTTCCGCACCTCCCCGAACTCCCGGCGCGCGGCGCCGGCGCCGACATGGTGGGCCGGACGGCGGCGATGCTGCCGGAGTTCCCCGTCGAGGTGCAGCCCTCCGGATGGCGGGTCGTCCAGCGCCCCGGCCGCGACACCGCGCGGGCGCGGGACTTCCTCTCCTACGACCTCGACGCCCTGGAGGAGCGTGCGCACGCCTACAGCGGCCCGCTCAAGGTGCAGCTGGCCGGCCCGTGGACGCTCGCCGCGGCGATCGAGCTGCGCGGCGGCGAGAAGCTGCTCAAGGACCCGGGAGCGGTCCGCGACCTCACCGAGGCGCTGGTCGAGGCGGTCGGCGCGCACGCCCGCGAGGTGCGCAGACGCGTGCCCGGCGCCGAGCTCGTGGTGCAGGTCGACGAGCCCGCGCTGCCCGCGGCCCTGCTCGGCACCGTGCCCACCGCCAGCGGGTACGGCCGGCTGCCGGCGGTGGAGCGCGTCACCGCGGAGGAGCGGCTGCGGGCCGTCTTCGACGCCGTGGCGGGCGCCGGCGCCGTCCCGGTCGCGCACTGCTGCGCCCGTTCGGTGCCGATCGACCTGCTGCGCCGCTCCGGGGCGCGCGGGATCGGTCTGGACACGGCCTGGCTGACCCGCGCTTCCGACGAGGCGCTCGGAACGGCGGTGGAGGACGGGGTAGGACTCTTTCTGGGAGTCGTGGCGAGTACCGACCAGGTTCTGTCGGACGCCGCCGCTACCGTCGATCCTGTACGTGAACTGTGGAATCGGATCGGTTTCGCGCCGGAGCTGCTGGCCCGGACGGTGGTCACCACCCCGTCCTGCGGCCTGGCCGGCGCCTCGCCGGGGCACGCGCGGGCCGCCCTGACCGCCTGCCGGACGGCGGCCCGCGTGCTGCGCGACGAGCCACGACGATGACGACGAAAGGACGTGCCCAGGTGAGTGCGGAAGAGACGACCGCCGTCGAGGGAGTCCCCGCCAAGGTGCGCGAGCGGCACGCCGAGCTGTGTCAGGACCTCGACGACTACAGCTACCGGTACTACCTGGGCAGCCCGGTCATCTCCGACGCCGAGTACGACGCGCTGATGGCGGAGCTGCGCGGGATCGAGGACTCCTACCCCGAGCTGCGCACGCCCGACTCCCCGACGCAGAAGGTCGGGGCGCCCATCAGCAACGAGTTCGCGCCGGTCGAGCACCTGGAGCGGATGCAGAGCCTCGACAACGCCTTCGCCGACGAGGAGCTGGCGGCCTGGGCGCACCGCGTCGAGAACGAGATCGCGGTGGACGCCTACCTCTGCGAGCTGAAGATCGACGGCCTCGCCGTGGACCTCGTGTACGAGAACGGCCACCTCGTGCGGGCCGCCACCCGCGGCGACGGCCGGGTCGGGGACGACATCACGCTCAACATCCGCACCATCGACGCCGTCCCGGTCCGCCTGGACGAGAGCGTCCGGCCCGCGCCCGCGCTGCTGGAGGTGCGCGGCGAGGTGTTCCTCCCCGGCGCGGCGTTCGAGGCGCTCAACGCGCGGCTGGCCGACGACGGCAAGCCGCCGTTCGCCAACCCCCGCAACGCGGCGGCCGGCTCGCTGCGCCAGAAGGATCCCAGGGTGACGGCGACCCGCCCCCTGAGCATGCTCTGCCACGGGGTGGGCGCGCTCGACGGCGTGCGGTTCGCCCGGCAGTCGGAGTCCTACGAGATGCTGCGCGACTGGGGGCTGCCGATCAGCGACCGCTACCGGGTCGTCGGCTCCCTGGAGGAGGTGCGCGGCTACATCGGCTACTACGCCGAGCACCGGCACGACCCCGCCTACGAGATCGACGGCGTGGTGATCAAGGTCGACGACGTGGCGACGCAGCGCCGGCTCGGCTCCACTAGCCGCGCGCCGCGCTGGGCCATCGCCTACAAGTACCCGCCGGAGGAGGTCACCACCCGGTTGGTGGACATCCGGGTGAACGTGGGCCGGACCGGCCGGGTCACGCCCTACGGGGTCATGGAGCCGGTGCGGGTCGCCGGGTCCGAGGTGGAGTTCGCCACCCTGCACAACGCCCGCGAGGTGGAGCGCAAGGGCGTCCTCATCGGCGACGTCGTGGTGCTGCGCAAGGCCGGGGACGTGATCCCCGAGATCGTCGGGCCGGTGCTGGACCGCCGCGACGGCTCGGAGCGCCCGTTCGTCATGCCGCGGACCTGCCCGGAGTGCGGCACCGTGCTCGGCCAGCAGAAGGAGGGCGACGTCGACCTGCGCTGCCCGAACACCCGGAACTGCCCCGGGCAGCTGCGGGAGCGGCTGTTCTACATCGCGGGCCGCAAGGCCCTGGACATCGAGGTGCTCGGCTACGTCGCGGCGACCGCGCTGACCCAGCCGCTGGAGCCGGCGGAGCCCCCGCTGCGCGACGAGGGCGACCTGTTCGACCTCACCGTGGAGCGCCTGCTGCCCATCAAGACACTCGTCCTCGACCCGGACACCACCGAGCCCAAGCCCGATCCGAAGACCGGCGAGCCCAAGGTGGTCACCTTCTTCGCCAACCAGAAGGGCGAGCCGAAGAAGACCGTCGAGAAGCTGTTCGAGCAGCTGGAGCAGGCCAAGCGGCGGCCGCTGGCGCGGGTGCTGGTGGCGCTGTCGATCCGGCACGTCGGCCCGCGGGCGGCCGAGGACCTCGCGCGGCACTTCCGCTCGATCGACGCCATCGCCGCCGCCGACGAGGAGGAGCTGGCCTCGGTGGAGGGGATCGGCCCCACCATCGCCGGCTCCATCGTGGAGTGGTTCTCGGTCGACTGGCACCGCGAGATCGTCGAGAAGTGGCGGGCGGCCGGCGTCCGCATGGAGGAGGAGGGCGCCGACACCGGCCCGCGGCTGCTGGAGGGCGTCACGGTGGTGGTCACCGGCTCGCTCGTGGAGTTCAGCCGGGACGGCGCCAAGGAGGCGGTCGCCGAACGGGGCGGCAAGGTCACCGGGTCGGTGTCGAAGAAGACCGACTTCGTGGTCGTCGGCGACAGCCCGGGCTCCAAGTACGACAAGGCGGTCCAGCTCGGCGTGCCGGTCCTCGACGAGGAGGGCTTCCGCGTGCTGCTCGACCAGGGTCCGGATGCGGCCAAGCCGGTGGCGGTCGAGGCGGGACATCACGAAGAGTGATCGAATCGTGGGCCTGGCGTGAGTGCCCGGTGGGTTCGGGTACTCATTGAGTAGCCGGTGACACGGTGGGATCTACGATACGCAGTCATCAGGCTACCTCCCGCAGTATTCTGGAGCGAATCGGGCGATTGTGGCAGGGGAACCATGGTTTACCTAAAGTCTCCATTTGGCGACAGCTGGTGACGAAGCGACGTAAGCTGTGCCTGAACGGCTGTATCCGAATCCCATACGAGGCCCGAGCCGGTCATGGGGGTGACCGCGACGGTTGAGACAGATTTCGTGAGGAGCGCCGACAGCCGCACAGTTCTCCCGGCTCGCCGCCGACGCTCCATGGAAGACCCCGAGGACGTTATGAAAGATCCCAACAACACCCGGGACGTCGGCCCCCGGGTCGGGACGCCACTGTGGCTGTACCTCGCCAGTACCACCGTGGCCGGCTGCGTTCTCCTCGGCGTGTCGCTGTTCTGGGTCGACCTGCCCGGCCTGCACCACATGGCCGCGCAGCCGCTGGTGTGGGTGGTCCTGTGCATGGTGATCATCGGCGAGCTGCGTCCCATCGGGACCCGCAACAGCCCCGGCGACGACGGCACACCGACGTCGCTGCCCTTCTCGTTCGCCCTGGTGATCGCCTACGGCCTGCCGCTCGCCGGCGTCACGCAGGCCCTCGCCACGATCATCGCGGGGGTCGCGCGCGGCCACGCACCGCACCGCACCGCCTTCAACGTCGCGCAGGCTCTTCTTCTTCCCGCTGGCCGCCCTGTACAGCAGCGCCACGCTGTCGATGAAGCGCGAGTACCAGGCCAACCACGACGAACTCACCGGCCTGGCCAACCGCAAGCTGCTCATCCTGCGCACCCAGGAGGCGCTGAGCGAGGCGCAGCAGCGCAAGCAGCGCGTCGGGCTGCTGCTCGACCTCGACCGCTTCAAGGAGGTCAACGACACCCTCGGCCACCCCACCGGCGACCGGCTGCTGCAGACCGTCGCGCACCGGCTGACCCACAGCGTGCGCCCGGGCGACCTGGTGGCCCGGCTCGGCGGCGACGAGTTCGCGGTGCTGCTGCCGCAGATCCGCGACGCCGCGTCCGCGCGCGAGGTGGCGGCGCGGCTGCGGGTGGCGCTCGCCGAGCCCATGCGGCTGGACGGCATGGACTTCGACCTGGAGGCCAGCGTCGGCATCGCGCTGTTCCCCAACCACGCGCCCGACTTCGAGCTCCTGCTGCAGCGTGCCGACGTCGCCATGTACGTGGCCAAGGAGCACCGCACCGGCGTGGAGCTCTACGCCCCGCACAAGGACCGCAACTCCACCGCCCGGCTCAGCCTGTTCAGCGAGCTGCGCCGCGCCCTGGTGGAGAACGAGCTGGAGATGTTCTACCAGCCCAAGGTCAACCTCGCCGACCGCAGCGCGGTGGGCCTGGAGGCGCTGGTGCGCTGGCGGCATCCGCAGCGCGGTGTGCTGCCCCCCGAGGAGTTCGTGCCGATGGTGGAGCAGTCCTACCTGATGCGCAGCTTCACCCACGAGGTCATCGAGCAGACCCTGCCGCAGATCGCCCGCTGGTGGGCCGAGGGGATCCGGCTGCCGGTGGCCGTCAACCTCTCCGCGCGCGAGCTGCTGGACCCGACCCTTCCGGACATCGTCGCCGCCGGCCTGCGCCGGCACGGCGTCCGGCCCGAGGCCCTGCGGCTGGAGATCAGCGAGCGGGTCATGGTGGCCGAGGCCGAGGCCATCACGCCGACCATCCTCGCGCTGGCCGACCTCGGCGTGCCGCTGACCCTGGACGACTTCGGCACCGGCTACTACACGCTCGCCCGGCTGAACGGGCTGCCGGTCGAGGAGATCAAGATCGACGAGTCCTTCGTCCGCCAGGTCGCCGACACCCCCGACGGCCGACTCATCGTCGGCTCCGCCATCGACCTGGTCGGCACGCTCGGCATGCGTGCGGTCGCCGAGGGGGTGGAGTCGGAGCACGTCGCCACCACCATGCACGCCCTGGGCTGCTACGCGGCGCAGGGGCGCCACTTCGCCCCGCCGCTGGAGGCGGCAGCGGCCACGAACTGGCTGCTGGAGCACGGCAAGCTCGCGCTGCCGTCGCAGGAGCGCACCGGATCGCACGGTTAGCGCCGCGCGCCAGGGGCCGGTGCGCCGCATCGGCCCCCGGCCGCTTCCGCCGTCGGCGTGGTGGGGTCTTCGGGGGGTGACGAACGGCGGCTCCAGGTGCTCGGCGGCTCACCCTTGGTGCTGTTGGTCGGGTTCGCCGTCTCGCTTCCTTGCGCCGTCGGCGTGGTGGGGCCTTCGGCGGGAGACGCCGACGGCTCCAGGCGCTCGGCGGCTCACCCTTGGTACACCCGATCACCGGTGAGCGCTGTCCGCGGCGGCCATAGGATTGACCTGTCCGAATCCGCCGAAGAAACGGTTTCCATTCATGTCCGCCATCACCCGCGATGAGGTCGCACACCTCGCCCGGCTGTCGCGGCTGGCGCTGCACGAGGACGAGCTCGACCGGCTCGCCGCCCAGCTGGATGTCATCATCTCCGCTGTGGCCGAGGTGCAGGAGGTCGCCAAGGGTGACATCCCGCCGACCTCGCACGCCCTGCCGCTGACGAACGTGTACCGCTCCGACGAGGCCCGACCAGGGCTCGCCCCGGACCAGGCGCTGGCCGGCGCGCCGGCGGTGGAGGACGGCCGGTTCCGCGTCCCGCAGATCCTGGGGGAGGAAGAGTGAGCTCACGCGTGCGAGCAGAGGGGAGCCGGTGTTGAGCGGCGATCTCATCCGGCTGACCGCGGCCGAACTCGGTGCCGCCATCCGCGACGGCGAGACGTCCGCGGTCGAGGCCACCCAGAGCTACCTGGACCGCGTCGCCGCGGTCGACGGCGACATCCACGCGTTCCTGCACGTGGACGCCGACGCCGCCCTCGAACAGGCCCGCGCGGTCGACGCCCGGCGCGCCGAGGGCGCCGAGCTCGGCCCGCTGGCGGGCGTGCCGATCGCCCACAAGGACGTGTTCACCACCCGCGACATGCCCACCACGGCGGCGTCGCGGATCCTGGAGGGCTGGCGGCCGCCCTACGACGCCACCGTCACCGAGCGGCTGCGCGCCGCGGGGCTGGTCATCCTCGGCAAGACCAACATGGACGAGTTCGCCATGGGCTCCTCCACGGAGAACTCCGCCTTCGGCCCGACGGCCAACCCGTGGGACGTCTCGCGCATCCCCGGCGGCTCCTCGGGCGGCTCGTCCGCCGCGGTCGCCGCGTTCGAGGCGCCACTGGCCACCGGCACCGACACCGGCGGTTCGATCCGCCAGCCCGCGGCCGTGTGCGGACTGGTGGGCGCCAAACCGACGTAC
Source organism: Marinitenerispora sediminis (assembly GCF_003336425.1). GTDB lineage: Bacteria > Actinomycetota > Actinomycetes > Streptosporangiales > Streptosporangiaceae > Marinitenerispora > Marinitenerispora sediminis. Next base: position 21,921 of record NZ_QEIO01000079.1, read on the forward strand.
GGCGGCTCCTCGCGCTACGGTCTCATCGCGTTCGCCTCCTCCCTGGACACCCCGGGCCCGTTCGCGCGCAACGTCCTGGACGCCGCGCTGCTGCACGAGGCGTTCTCCGGCCACGACCCGCGCGACTCCACCTCCATCGACGCTCCGGTGCCGCCGGTGGTCGAGGCGGCCCGGCGCGGCGACGTCGACGGCCTGCGGGTGGGCATCGTCCGGGAGTTCGCCGGCGAGGGCTACCAGACCGGCGTGCTCCAGCGGTTCACCGAGGCGGTGGAGGTGCTGGAGTCGCTGGGCGCCAAGGTGGTCGAGGTCTCCTGCCCGAGCTTCCGCAGCGCGCTGGCGGCCTACTACCTGATCGCGCCGAGCGAGTGCTCGTCCAACCTGGCGCGGTTCGACGCCATGCGCTACGGGCTGCGCTCCGGCGACGACGGCACCCGCAGCGCCGAGGAGGTCATGGCGCTGACCCGGGCCGAGGGCTTCGGTCCCGAGGTCAAGCGGCGGATCATCCTCGGCACCTACGCGCTGTCCAGCGGGTACTACGACGCCTACTACGGTTCGGCCCAGCAGGTACGCACCCTGATCAAGCGCGACTTCGACGCCGCGTTCGAGCACGTCGACGTGCTGGTCTCCCCGACCACGCCGACCACCGCGTTCCCGCTCGGCGAGCGCGTGGACGACCCCATGGCGATGTACCTGGCCGACCTGTGCACCATCCCGGCCAACCTGGCGGGCAACGCCGCCCTGTCGGTGCCGTGCGGGCTGGCGCCCGAGGACGGCCTGCCGGTGGGCCTGCAGATCATGGCCCCGGTGCTCGCCGACGACCGCACCTACCGGGTCGGCGCGGCCCTGGAGACCGCGCTGCGCGACCGGTGGGGCGGCGACCTGCTGGCCCGCAGCCCCTACGCGGTGTGAGGCGGCGTCGCCGGATCCGGTGACGCGGGACAGCGGAACGGCGCGGGCCGGACGGGAGACCTCCCGTCCGGCCCGCGCCGTTCCCATGTCCGTCCGCGGCGCTGGCCCGAGTCCGGCCCGTACATGGCGGAGCGCCCGCCGCCGTGGGTGCCACGGCGGCGGGCGCTCACCGGACCTGCGTCAGGTCAGGCGCGGATGCTACTGCGCGCTGTCGTCCGGCTGGCCGCTCTTGCGCTTGCGGGCGAGGTACATCGCCGCACCGCCGCCGCCGATGGCGACCGCGGCCACCGCGACCAGACCGCCGAGCGCGGCACCGGTCACGGGGAGACCGCCGCCCGGGCTCGGGCTGGGGCTCTCCTCCGGAACGCCCTCGGTCCAGGTGACCTGGACGCCGGCGCTGATCTCGGCCTCGCCGCCCTCAGCGGTGATCAGCGTCTGGGTCGGGTCCTCGCCGGGGGCACCCCGGAACAGCCGACCGGTGTGCACCTCGGCGGTCACCGAGCCGGACACGCTGGCCTCGCCGGGCGCGGCGTCGGCCGGGACGCTGACGCCGAAGGTGTCGCCGTTGCCGACCGTCTCGACCGGCTCGCCGCTCTCCAGGTCGACGAGCTGCACGCCCTCGGGGCCCTCCAGGGTCAGCGGCAGCGACGCGGCGCTGGTGCTGACCGTGAACTCGCCGATGGTCTCGCCGGCCCGGCCCTCGGCGGTCGCCGGCGTGATGCTCAGCGAGGCGTCGGGCTCCGCGGTCTGCGGGAGGTCCTGGGCGTTCTCGACCAGGTAGTCGTAGAGCGCCTGGACGTTGCCGTCGTTGCGGCCGGACAGGTCGATGCCGTTGCTGAAGTGCCAGATGGCGGCCTGGGTGCCGGCGACGGCCTGCTCCTCGGTGAGCCCCTCGATGCCGGCGGCCTCGGCCAGCGCGGCCACCTCGACCGTCGGGTAGGAGTTCTGCAGGATCCAGTGCACCTTGGCCGGCTCGGCGAAGGCGCCCTGGCCCGGGTAGGTCTCCCAGGAGTCCTCGACGTAGTCCGCGCCGCTCCGGATGCCGGTCTTGACGTCGATGCAGTAGGTGAGCAGGACGGTGCCGTCCTCCAGCTCCAGCCTGAACAGGTTGGTGCGGAAGCGGCCCTCGCTCGTGGTGATCTGCGCGCCGCCCTGGCCGTTGCCGATGTAGGTGCCCTTGGCACCGCCGTTCAGCGGGGTGTCGGCGAAGGCCGGGCCGGCGGACGCGCCGAATGCCAGGAAGGTGGCGGTGGCGACCGCCGCCAGGCCGGTGACGGTCCGGCGACCGCGACGGGGGGATTGGGGGAGAGTTTCGTGGATCAAGTTGTGTCCCGGTAAGAGTTAGGGGAACCCGGTGGATTCATCGTCCACCGGAGCGGTCACGAACGACCGACGAGCGGGATAGGGCCGAACGTTGAATGACCTGGCCGACTGCCGGAATCATGACGCGGTGGTCGACCATGGGGATCGAGCGAGGCTCAGGTGAGCTCAGAAGCCGGTCATACGAGGCGCGTCTCTCCGCGCCGGCGAGGTGCCGACCACCGCACCGCCAGATACTAGCGACCGGATTCCGGGCTTCCAACATGATTCGCGAAAATCGCACGAATCCGTGGTGTGACGCCCGTAATTGGGCACCGTCGGTGACGGCGATGATTCGGTCGACAGACCGCCGAAAGTTAGACGCCCGAACCCACGCCGCGGATTACCGGCGCGACGTCGTTTTTCTCGTCCACAACGGCCGCGGAGCCCGCGTCCGCCCGGCGGGACCGGGCCAGAGGCGCTCCGGACGCAGCGTCACCAGGTGTCGGGCGGCCGAAACCGGCCACTGCGGCGTGCTAGCGCCGCCGCCGGTACCCGAGCACCATCACCACCGCGCCGGCGACGAGCGACGCCGACCCGGCGAGCAGGACCGTGCCGAGCCAGGTCCCGGTGAAGGGCAGGTCCGCGTCCGGCCGCTTGTCCTCCGCGATGACGAGCGGGCTCGGATCGGGCTCGGGCCGGGGTGCCGGAGTCGGCCGCGGTGCCGTGGCGGCCGGCGGCGGTGCTCCGGCCGACGCGCCCGGAGCGGTCGGCGGTGAGGGCTCGGGGCCCGCCGGGGCGGCGGAGGGCGGATCGGCGGTCCAGTTCGCCGTCGCCGACACCGTGGCCGAGACGGTGGCGGAGTCGGCGGCCACCAGCGGCTGGGTCTTGACCCCGTCGCGCCCCACGAACAGCCGGCCGGCCGAGACCACGACGGCATCCGAATCCGCGTAGACCTTCGCGCTGCCCTCCGGTGTGCCCGGCTCCAGCCGGAGCAGCACCTGCGCGCCGTCCACCGCGCTGGTCACCGGGTCGCCCGCACCGTCCACCAGCGACGCCGCGCGCACCCCGTTCACGGTGAGCCGCACCGGCCCCTCGGAGGTGGTGCGGACGGTGAAGGGGCCCAGGGGCTCGGCGGAGTCCCCGCGCACCACACCGGGCTCCAGCGCGAGCGAGGGCGGCGGCTCCGGGACCGGCCCGGCGGCCGCCGCGTTGGCGACCAGGTACCGGTACAGCGCCTCGACCTCGGCGGAGTTGCGGTGGGTCAGGCCCTCCGTCCGCAGGTCCACCCCGTTGCTGAAGTGCCAGATGGCGGCCTGGGTTCCGGCGATGGCCTGCGCCTCGTCCAGCGACCCGATGCCGGCCGCCGCGCGCAGGTCCGCGAGCCCCACGTGGGGGTAGGAGTGCGTCACGATCCACAGCACGGGGTCCGGGCGCGCGGCGACGGCGCGCCCGGCGGGGAGGTCCGCCCAGTCCGCCTCGACGTAGGGCGCCCGCTGGTCCACGTCGGTGCCGAGGTCCACGCAGTAGGCGGGCAGCCCCGCCGCGTCACCCACCCGGAGGTTGAACAGCGCCGTGGCGGCCGCCGGCGCGCCCTCGCCAGCGAAGTGCACCGTCTCGCCGGCCACGCCGTTGCGGTCGACGCGGGCGATGGTGTCGGCTTCGGCCCGCGCCGGGGCGGCGCCGTACCAGCCGAGGCCGCACCACCCGAGGAGGAGGACGGCCGCGAGCAGGGCGCGACCGCGCCGCACGCGGGCGGAGATGCTGCTCAAAGCGGCCCCCAGGGAGGTGAGCGAGGGCGGCGCCCGGAAGGTCGCGGGCGGTCGTGCACGGGACGGAGGTGAACGCGAGCACAGCGTATCCGCGGCCCCGGGGCGGGCCAGGCGAACGCGGACGCCGGGCGCGCAATCGTGTGCGTCCTGTGACCTGGCGGTCGCGCCCCCGACTCGCCGCGGACCGCCGCGGACCCGGCCGGCGGGACCGGCGCGCGGCGGAGCGCCGCCGGCGCACCGCGCTCACCTGGCGCGGAGTCGTCCTCGATCCCCTCGCATCATCGGTAGGCTCAGGTCTGCGGGCCCGCCTCAGTCTGGCTGCCGAACGGTGGGCGGCGCGGAAACTGGGAGGTCGTCCCCTCCGGCCGGGCAGCGCGGGCGGGGACGCCGTGGAGACGGAAACGGGTAGTGCGGCGATGGGTAGCGCGGTGACGAGTGGCCCCGCCACGGGCGGCGGTTCGGTGCTGGTGGATTACGACGACGCCTTGGCGAGGTACGAGCCCGTGCTGGGCCTGGAGACGCACGTCGAGCTGGGGACCCGGTCCAAGATGTTCTGCTCCTGCGCCACCGCGTTCGGCGCCGAGCCCAACACCCAGGTCTGCCCGGTGTGCCTCGCACTGCCGGGCTCGCTGCCCGTGGTCAACGGCACCGCGGTCGAGAGCGCCGTCCGGCTCGGGCTCGCGCTGAACTGCTCCATCGCGTCGTGGTGCCGGTTCGCCCGGAAGAACTACTTCTATCCGGACATGCCGAAGAACTACCAGATCTCGCAGTACGACGAGCCGCTGTGCACCAACGGCCACCTCGACGTGACCGTCGACACGCCCGAGGGCCCGCGCGAGTTCCGGATCGAGATCGAGCGGGTCCACATGGAGGAGGACACCGGCAAGACCTCGCACGTGGGCGGGGCCACCGGCCGGATCCACGGCGCCGAGTACTCCATCGTGGACTACAACCGCGCCGGCATCCCGCTGCTGGAGATCGTCACCAAGCCCATCGAGCACACCGGCGACCTCGCGCCGCTGGTGGCGCGCGCCTACGTCAGTGAGCTGCGCGACCTCGTGCGCGCCCTGGGCATCTCCGACGTGCGCATGGAGGAGGGCTCCCTGCGCTGCGACGTCAACGTCTCGCTGATGCCGCGCGGCGGCACCGAGTGGGGCATCCGCAGCGAGACCAAGAACGTCAACTCGCTGCGCTCCGTGGAGCGCGCCGTGCGGTACGAGATCCAGCGGCACGCCGGTGTCCTGGACGCCGGCGGCCGGGTGGTCCAGGAGACCCGGCACTTCCAGGAGCACAGCGGCAGCACCGTCTCCGGCCGCAGCAAGGAGGAGGCGCAGGACTACCGCTACTTCCCCGACCCCGACCTCGTGCCGGTCGCCCCGAGCGCCGAGTGGGTCGAGGAGCTGCGCGCCGCGCTGCCTGAGCTGCCCGCGGCCAAGCGCCGCCGGGTGAAGGCCGAGTGGGGGCTCTCGGACGAGGAGCTGCGCGACCTCGTCAACGCCGATGCCATCGACCTGGTCGCCGCGACCGTCGAGGCGGGTGCGCCGTCCGGCGACGCCCGCAAGTGGTGGCTGAACGAGCTGTCCCGCCGCGCGACCGAGAACGAGGTCGAGCTCGCCGCACTGCCGATCACGCCGGCGCAGGTGGCCAGGGTCATCGCGCTGGTGGCCGAGGGGGCGCTCACCAACAAGCTGGCCCGCCAGGTGGTCGAGGGGGTCCTCGCCGGCGAGGGCGACCCCGACCAGGTGGTCGAGGCCCGCGGCCTCGCGGTGGTCAGCGACGACTCCGCGCTCGGCACCGCCGTGGACGAGGCCATCGCCGCCAACCCCGACGTCGCCGAGAAGATCCGGGGCGGCAAGGTGGCCGCGGCCGGCGCGCTCGTCGGCGCCGTGATGAAGGCCACCCGGGGGCAGGCCGACGCCGGCCGCGCCCGGCAGCTGATCCTGGAGCGCCTCGGCGCCGGAGGCTGAGCCGCCGCCGGCGGCCGCCCGGACCGGCAACCGGGGGGCCGTGGCCGGTCATCCGCCACGGGAGGTGCGTTCGCCGTTCATTCGCGATGGGAGGCCTGTTCTCCGTTCATTCGCCACGGGAGGCTCCCCCCCCGTTCAGGCTCCCCAGAGGGGGTGTCACGATGCGTGACCATGTTGTCGCCGGGTCTCCGCTTCTCCTCAATCTCGCCGTGACCTTGAAGAAATAGCCTGGTCCGCCAGAGAGAGCACTGGTGCCTGCCGTGGTGCGTGACCGGAGAACAAGCTCCCGTGGCGACTGGACGGGGGAGCGGCCGTCCGCCGGATCCGCGTGGCGGCCGGCCACGGCAGCGGGCCGGACGGTACCGAGAGTGATCCCGGTCGGTGCGGCCGGCCGCGGCGGCGAGGAGGGACGCCCGGCCGGGCGAGGAAGCCCGGCACCGGCCCCGACCGCGGTCCGCGCCGGCGGGTGTCCGGCCCGGGCCGCAGGAGGCGATGCGCGAACCCCGGAGCCCACCGAGAGCGCTCGACCGAGACGATTCCCCGGCCGACCCGAGGAGCCCGTAGCGCCGGAGCGCCATTGATTGGAAGGGTGCCCATGTTCACGGCCGATGCGGCGGAACCCGCCGCCCCCGTCCCACCCCGGACGCGTCGATGAGGAGCGACTCCCGGCTCTGGCTGGGTGGCATCCTGGCGCTCACCCTCGCCTACACGCTGGGCACCCTGGTGGACTCCGGTGGCCTGTCCCTCACCGCCCGTATGGGTACCTGGCCCATGGCGGCGGCGGCCGGCGTGGCCGCGGTTTCCCTGCTGTACTCGGCGCGGCGCCGGGCGGCCAGCGGCGCCGACACCGAGGCGAACGCCGACGGGGCCGACGGCGCCGCCGCGCTGCGCTACCTGGGCCTCGCCGCGCTGGCGTGGTGCGCCGGAGCGGTCACCTACGGGGTGACCGGCCTGTTCAGCACCAGTGCCGCACTCTCCCTCACGTTCGGCGACCTGCTCTCGCTGGTCGCGCTGCCGCTGTTCGCCGTCGGGTTCACCCGGTTCGCGCCGCTGCCCCGGGGGGTGCGCCCCGCGGTCCGCCACTTCACCGACAGCTACGTGTGCGCCGCCGCGGTGTTCACCGTGGTGTGGCTGGTGCTGTTCGCGCCGCTGTACAGCGAAATGGGGGTCAACGCCGATTTCGTGGGCTTCGCCCTGGTCTACCCGGTCGCCGACATCGTGGTGCTCTGCCTGCTGGCACCCCTGGTGCTCACGTCGCCGCACAGCACCCGGCGGGCCGTGCTACTCGCCATGGGGGCGTTCGTCATCATCTGCGGCGCCGACCTCATCAGCACGATCACGCGGCTCACCGGCGAGCCGCTGGCCGGCGGTATCGAGCACCCGGTACGGCTGCTCGGGTTCGCGCTGCTGGCCGGGCTGCCCTGGCTGATCCGGGACACCGCCGCCGCGGCGCCGCGCCGGATCACCGGCCGTGGGCTGTACCGGTTCGCGCCGGAGATCGCGGCGGCTGTGGCGCTCGCGGTCGCGAGCGTCGTGCTGACGGTGGCCGCACTGCGCATGGACGGCGTGGCGCCGGTGCTCCCGCTGGTCGCCGGCTCGGCGGTCCTCGTGCTCCTGGTGCGGCTGGTGGGGCTGCTGGAGGAGAACGCCACCCTGGCGCGCATGGTCCTCACCCGGGAGCGGCACTTCCACGAGCTGGCGCGCAACAGCGGCGACGTCATCCTGATCCTCGACGAGGACGGCGCCATCTTCTACGTCAGCCCGGGCGCCGCCGAGGCGTTCGGGTACCGGCTGGACGACCTGCTCGCCGAGCCGGTCACCGCCATCGTGCACCCCGAGGACCTGCCCCGGGTGGCCGCCGCGATGTCGGCGTTCCGGCGCGACGCCTCCCCGAGCTTCAGCCTGCGGCTGCGGGTGCGCTCCGGCGACGGCACCTGGCGGCACACCGAGTCCACGGTCTCCCGCTACGAGCGCCCCGGGGAGCCGGACCGGCTGCTGGTGACCACCCGCGACATCAGCGCCCAGGTGGCGCTGGAGCAGCAGGTCGACCACCTGACCTTCCACGACGGCATCACCGGGCTGCCGAACCGGGCCTACCTGGAGGAGCGCACCCGCGAGGTGCTGTCCCGGCACGGCGCGGGCGAGGGGCCGTGGACGGACGTCGCGGCGATCTTCCTGGACCTCGACGGCTTCACCGCGGTGAACGACTCCGCCGGCCACACCTTCGGCGACTACCTGCTGGCGCAGGCGGCCCGCCGGCTGCGCGCCACCACCGACCCCGGGCACACGCTCGCCCGCTGGGGCGGCGACGAGTTCGCGGTGCTGATCGAGGAGAACGTCCAGGCGCAGCAGGTGGTCGACCTCGCCGAGCGGCTGTCACGGGTGATCGGCAGCGAGCCGTTCCAGGTCGCCGAGCGCGAGGTCGTGCTGACCGCGAGCGTCGGGGTGGCCTTCGCCGAGCGCGGCATCGAGAGCGGCGAGCTGCTGCGCAACGCCGACATGGCCATGGCCCGCGCCAAGGAGGAGGGCGGCGGCGGCCGGCTGGAGGTGTACGCCGCGCACATGCACGCCGCGGTGGTGCGCCGCCTGGAGCTGCAGACGGAGCTGCGCCAGGCGCTCGCCGACGGCGACTTCGTGCTGGAGTACCAGCCGGTCGTGGACCTGGAGAGCTCCCAGGTGACCGCCGTCGAGGCCCTGGTACGCCGGCGCAGCGGCGACACGGTGATCCCGCCCGAGGACTTCATCGGCGCCGCGGAGGAGTCCGGGCTCATCGTGCCGCTGGGCGAGTGGATCCTGCGGGAGGCCTGCGGGCGGGTCGCGCAGTGGCGCGCCGCCGAGTGGGACATCGGCCTGGCCGTGAACCTCTCGGTGCGGCAGGTGCTGTCCCCGCGGTTCGTCGAGACCGTGGCCACCGTCCTCGCCGAGAGCGGGCTGCCCGCCCACGTGCTGACCATGGAGGTCGACGAGGAGGTGCTGCTGGAGAACCCGGGCGAGGCCGTGGCGCGGCTCTCGGAGCTGCGTGGACTCGGCGTCCGGCTGGCGATCGACGACTTCGGCATGGGCTACGCGTCGCTGGCGCACCTGCGGCAGCTGCGGGTGGACGAGATCAAGATCGACCCGTCCTTCATCCGCGACCTCGGCACGGACGGGACGGTGACCCTGCTCACCCACACCATCATCCGGCTCGGCCAGGACCTCGGCGTGCAGGTCGTCGCCGAGGGGATCGAGCGGCCCGAGCAGCTGGAGCGCCTGCGCGCCATGGGGTGCGGCTACGGTCAGGGCTTCCTGGTGGCCAAGCCGATGGCCGCCGCCGGCGTCGAGGCGCTGGTGGGCGACGATGTCCGGACGCCGGCCGGGTGAGCCGTCGCGGCGGCCGCGGCGGGGACCGGGGCGGTGCGGATCCGGCCGACCGGGTCCGCCTACCGCCGCCCCTCGGCGGGCAGGCGCCGGACCGCGGCCCATTTTGTCTGTGATGTCACGACCTGCGGAGCAACCGCATGGTGATCCTAGTATCTCGCATGTCGAGACAAAATCGCGTTCCAGTTGACGCGGAAGCGTCGGCTCGGCCATCGTTGGGAGCGTGCAGAGCAACTCCCTGATTCTCGTACTTGGTCGGCGCGCCGCGAGCTGACCGAGCTGACGCTGCGCGCTCCCCTCAACCGCCTGTGGCCGGTGAGGGGTTTTTTGTTGCCAGAGCACGCCAAACCTCAGAGCCCTCTCCGAAGGATCTAGTGATGACCGAGCAGATGACCGGAGCCCAATCGCTCATCAGGTCGCTGGAGCATGTCGGCGTCGACGTCGTGTTCGGGATTCCCGGTGGCGCCATCCTGCCCGCCTACGACCCGCTCTACGACTCGGCCAAGGTGCGCCACATCCTCATGCGGCACGAGCAGGGCGCCGGTCACGCCGCGGAGGGCTACGCCTACGCCACCGGCCGCCCGGGCGTGTGCATGGCCACCAGCGGGCCGGGGGCCACCAACCTCGTCACCCCGCTCGCCGACGCCTACATGGACTCCGTGCCGATGGTCGCGATCACCGGCCAGGTCGCCGCTCCCCTGATCGGCACGGACGCCTTCCAGGAGGCGGACATCTGCGGCATCAGCATGCCGATCACCAAGCACAACTTCCTGGTGCGCGAGGCGGCCGACATCCCCCGCATCGTCGCCGAGGCGTTCCACATCGCCTCGACCGGCCGGCCCGGCCCCGTGCTCGTCGACATCGCCAAGACCGCGCTGCAGGCCGGCACCGAGTTCCAGTGGCCGCAGCGCCTCGACCTCCCCGGATACCGCCCGGTCACCAAGCCGCACGGCAAGCAGGTCCGCGAGGCCGCCCGTCTGATCGCCGAAGCGCGCCGCCCGGTGCTCTACGTCGGCGGCGGGGTGCTCAAGGCCGGTGCCGCGCAGGAGCTGCGGGTGCTCGCCGAGCTGACCGGACTCCCGGTCGTCACCACCCTGATGGCCCGCGGCGCGTTCCCCGACAGCCACCGCCAGCACCTCGGCATGCCGGGTATGCACGGTACGGTCGCCGCCGTGGGCGCCCTGCAGCGCGCCGACCTCATCGTCGCGCTCGGCGCGCGCTTCGACGACCGGGTCACCGGCAAGCTGGACAGCTTCGCGCCCGACGCCAAGATCGTGCACGCCGACATCGACCCCGCCGAGATCTCCAAGAACCGGCACGCCGACGTCCCGATCGTCGGCGACTGCCGCGAGGTCCTCGCCGACCTGGTCGTGGCGGTCCGCGCCGACCAGGCGGCCGGCCGGCAGGGCGACTACGAGGCGTGGTGGGCGCAGCTGGACCGGCTGCGCACCGACTACCCGCTCGGCTACGAGCAGCCCGCCGACGGCTCCCTGGCCCCGCAGCACGTCATCAAGCGGCTCGGTGAGATCGTCGGGCCGGACGCCGCCTACGTGCCCGGCGTCGGCCAGCACCAGATGTGGGCCGCCCAGTTCATCGACTACGAGAAGCCCGGCAGCTTCATCAACTCCGGCGGTGCCGGGACGATGGGCTTCTCGGTCCCGGCCGCGCTCGGCGCCAAGGTCGGGCGGCCGGACCAGGCGGTGTGGTCGATCGACGGCGACGGCTGCTTCCAGATGACCAACCAGGAGCTCGCCACCTGCGCGGTCGAAGGCATCCCGATCAAGGTCGCGGTGGTCAACAACGGCAACCTCGGCATGGTCCGGCAGTGGCAGACCCTCTTCTACGAGGGCCGCTACTCCAACACCAACCTGCAGACCGCGCCGCCGGCCGGCGGCGGCAAGGTCCGGATCCCGGACTTCGTGCGGCTCGCCGAGGCGTACGGTTGTGTCGGGCTGCGATGCGAGCGCGCCGAGGACGTCGACGCCACCATCGAGAAGGCCATGGCCATCGACGACGCGCCGGTCGTCGTGGACTTCACCGTCAACCACGACGCGATGGTGTGGCCGATGGTCGGACCGGGCGTCAGCAACGACAACATCCAGTACGCGCGCGACATGGCGCCGGACTGGGACGACGAGGACGAGGAGAGGGCCACCTTCCGATGAGTCTGCACACGCTTTCCGTCCTCGTGGAGGACACACCGGGCGTGCTGGCCCGCGCGTCCGGCCTGTTCTCCCGCCGTGGATTCAACATCCACTCCCTCACGGTGGGCCCCACCGAGTACGAGGGGCTGTCCCGCATGACGATCGTGGTCAACTGCGACCGCCACCCCCTGGAGCAGGTGACCAAGCAGCTCAACAAGCTGGTGAACGTCATCAAGATCGTCGAGATGGACACCGACGCCTCCGTGCGCCGGGAGCTGCTGCTGATCAAGGTCAAGGCCGACGCCGCCAGCCGCTCCCACGTGCTGGAGACGGCCGAGCTGTTCCGGGCCAACGTCGTCGACGTCAGCCCGGACGTGGTCGTCATCGAGGCGACCGGCAAGCCCGAGAAGCTCGAAGCGCTGATCCGCAACCTGGAGCCGTTCGGGATCAAGGAGCTGGTGAAGTCAGGGCTGGTCGCCCTCGGCCGCGGACCGCGGTCCATCACCGACCGCTCCCTGCGCGCCGTCGAACGCAGCGCGTGACCGCCGCGCGCCAGCGCGGCCGGCGCACCGTACCCGCCGGCCCGTACCCGGCCGCCGCGCCCCCGGCCGGCGGCCCCGGGCCCGCGTCCGCAACCAACAAGGAGTAAGCCGAAGTGGCAGCAGAGATGTACTACGACGACGCCGCCGACCTGAGCGTCATCCAGGGGCGCAAGGTCGCCGTCATCGGTTACGGCAGCCAGGGGCACGCGCACGCGCTGTCGCTGCGGGATTCCGGCGTCGACGTCCGGGTGGGCCTCGCCGAGGGCTCCAAGAGCCGCGCGAAGGCCGAGGAGGAGGGGCTGCGGGTCGTCACGCCCGCGCAGGCGGCTCAGGAGGCCGACCTCATCATGATCCTGGTCCCCGACCACATCCACCGGGACCTGTACGCCGACGAGATCGCCCCGCACCTCCAGGAGGGCGACGCGCTGTTCTTCGGCCACGGTTTCAGCATCCGCTACGGTCTGATCGAGCCGCCGGCCGGCGTGGACGTCGCCATGGTCGCCCCCAAGGGGCCGGGCCACCTGGTCCGCCGCCAGTTCGAGGAGGGGCGCGGCGTCCCGGTGCTGGTCGCGGTGGAGAAGGACGCCTCCGGCTCCGCCTGGGAGCTGGCGCTGTCCTACGCCAAGGGCATCGGCGGCACCCGCGCCGGCGCGCTGAAGACCACCTTCACCGAGGAGACCGAGACCGACCTGTTCGGCGAGCAGGCCGTGCTGTGCGGCGGCGTCTCCGAGCTGATCAAGGCCGGGTTCTCCACCCTCGTCGAGGCCGGCTACCAGCCCGAGGTCGCCTACTTCGAGTGCCTGCACGAGATGAAGCTGATCGTCGACCTCATGTACGAGGGCGGCATCTCCAAGATGTACTGGTCCGTCTCGGACAACGCGGAGTTCGGCGGCTACACCCGCGGCCCGCGCGTCATCACCGAGCAGACCCGTGAGGAGATGCGCCGGATCCTCGCCGAGGTGCGCGACGGCACCTACGCCCGCGAGCTCGTGGCGGAGTTCGACGCCGGACGGCCGAACTTCCTCAAGCGCCGCGAGGCCGAGCAGAGCGAGCAGATCGAGAAGGTGGGCGCGGAGCTGCGCCCGCTCATGAGCTGGCTGAAGGGCTGAGCCGCCCCTCCGCCGGTGCGGCCGGGCTCCGTCTCCTCGGACGGGGTCCGGCCGCGCCCGCACCGGCCGGATCGGGCCGCCGCGCGCGTCCCGGGCCCCGTGCCGTGTGTGATCCCGACCTGCGCACTAGACTTCTGCTGGCCATTCCGCCTGCCGGAACTGCCGGAGGCGTGGAGCGCGCCGAGACCCCGGACGCAGCCCCGCGCGCCGCCGCCGCAACCCACATAAGGATCTAGCTGTGCCCAAGCCCGCCGTTCTTGTCGCGGAAGAACTCTCGCCCGCTGGTATCGCGCTGCTGGAGGAGGACTTCGAGGTCCGCTCCACCGACGGCGCCGACCGATCGCGGCTGCTTCCGGCCCTCGCCGACGTCGACGCCCTGATCGTGCGCAGCGCGACCCGGGTCGACGCCGAGGCGCTGGCCGCGGCGCCGAAGCTCAAGGTGGTGGCGCGCGCCGGCGTGGGGTTGGACAACGTCGACGTGGAGGCCGCCACCAAGGCCGGCGTGCTCGTCGTGAACGCGCCGACCTCCAACATCATCAGCGCCGCCGAGCAGGCCATCAACCTCCTGCTGGCCAGCGCGCGCAACACCGCCCCCGCGCACCAGGCGCTGGTGAACGGCGAGTGGAAGCGCTCGAAGTACACCGGTGTCGAGCTGTACGACAAGACGGTCGGCATCGTGGGCCTGGGGCGCATCGGCGTGCTCGTGGCCCAGCGGCTGTCGGCGTTCGGCGCCCGGCTGATCGCCTACGACCCGTTCGTGCAGCCGGCCCGTGCCGCGCAGATGGGTGTCGAGGTGGTCGGACTGGACGAGCTCCTGGAGCGCAGCGACTTCATCACCGTGCACCTCCCGAAGAACAAGGACACCCTCGGCCTGATCGGCGAGGAGGCGCTGCGGCGGGTCAAGCCCACCGTCCGCGTCATCAACGCCGCCCGCGGCGGGATCGTGGACGAGGCCGCGCTGTACCGGGCCCTCAAGGAGGGCCGGGTCGCCGGCGCGGGAATCGACGTGTTCGCCAAGGAGCCGTGCACCGACAGTCCGCTGTTCGAGTTCGAGAACGTGGTCGTGGCCCCGCACCTGGGCGCCAGCACCCACGAGGCGCAGGAGAAGGCGGGCACCCAGGTCGCCCGGTCCGTGAAGCTCGCGCTCTCGGGCGAGTTCGTCCCCGACGCGGTGAACGTGCAGGGCGGCGCGGTGGCCGAGGACGTCAAGCCGGGGCTGCCGCTGGCCGAGAAGCTCGGCCGGATCTTCACCGCGGTCGCCGGCGGGATCGCCAGCCGGATCGACGTCGAGGTGCGCGGCGAGATCGCCGCACACGACGTCAAGGTGGTGGAGCTCGCCGCGCTCAAGGGGGTCTTCGGCGGTGTGGTCGAGGAGGCCGTCACCTACGTCAACGCGCCGCTGCTCGCCAAGGAGCGCGGTGTCGAGGTGAACCTGGTGACCAGCGACGACAGCTCCGACTGGCGCAACGTCATCGCGGTGCGCGGCATCCTGGCCGACGGTCAGCGGGTCTCGGTCTCCGGTACGCTCACCGGTCCGCGGCAGAGCGAGAAGCTGGTCGAGCTGAACGGCTACGGCATGGAGATCGCGCTGAGCGAGCACATGGCGTTCCTGTCCTACGAGGACCGGCCGGGCATCGTCGGGATCGTCGGCGCGCTGCTCGGCGACGCGGGCGTGAACATCGCCGGCATGCAGGTGAGCCGGGACGCCGAGGGCGGCAAGGCGCTCATCACGCTCACCGTGGACTCCGCGATCCCGGCGGAGACGCTGGAGGCGATCTCCACCGAGATCCGCGCCGAGAGCACCCGCCAGGTCGACCTGGTCTGACGTGCGGTCCGCCGTGCCGCCCGGGCGGCACGGCGGACCCGCCCCGGGCGGCGGGCATCCCCGTCCGGTAGACGGGGGCCGCCCGGCCCGGTTGTTCGGACGTCCGATAGTCTGACGTCCTCGTAGTTCCCGCGCGACGCCGCCCGCCGCATCCATCCGGCGGCGACGGCTTCCGGTCTGGCGATCCCACCGGCTCACGCGCCCCTCCGGCGCCGCGGTTCCACCGCGGCGCGGCCGACTGTTCCACCGAGCCCCGTGGGGAGAGGATCGCCATGTACGACACCACGTCCACCGCCGACGCCGACGAGGCCACCCGGGCCGTCCAGACCGCTCTGGACCGCCGGGACAACGGCGGGCCCGCGGGTCGCTAGGCTTGTCTCATTCCCGTTTCCGCTGGTCTCAGCATGTGAGAAGCCGCCTGACGCGGCGGCGAGCGGGAGGCGGGTCGGCGCCGCACGCGCCGCCCCGGACCAGTGCCCCGTCCCGACGAGTTCTACGAAGTTGAGGCAATCGCATGGCTGCTCGCACCGTGAAGTTGGCCGTCATCCCCGGTGACGGCATCGGCCCCGAGGTCGTCGCCGAGGGGCTGAAGGTGCTCGCCACCGTGGCCCCCGCGCACGATTTGGCGCTCGACACCACCGAGTACGAGCTCGGGGCCAAGCGGTGGCACGCCACGGGCGAGACCCTGCCCGACTCGGTGGAGCAGGAGCTCCGCGAGCACCAGGCGATCTTCCTCGGCGCGGTCGGCGACCCGACGGTGCCCAGCGGCGTCCTGGAGCGCGGGCTGCTCCTGCGGCTGCGGTTCAGCTTCTCGCACTACGTCAACCTGCGGCCGGTCCGGCTGTACCCCGGCGTGCACACGCCGCTCGCCGACGTCGGGCCCGAGGACGTCGACATGCTCGTCGTGCGCGAGGGCACCGAAGGCCCCTACGCCGGCATGGGCGGCGTGCTGCGCAAGGGCACGCCCGGCGAGATCGCCACGCAGGACAGCGTCAACACCCGCTTCGGGGTGGAGCGCGTCGTGCGCTACGCCTTCGAGAAGGCGGCGGCGCGCCCGCGCCGCAGGCTCACCCTCGTGCACAAGGACAACGTCCTGACCTTCGCCGGCGAGCTGTGGCAGCGCGTGGTGCGCGAGGTCGGCGCCGAGTACCCGCAGGTCTCCGTCGACTACCTGCACGTCGACGCGGCCACCATGTTCTTCGTCACCCAGCCGGCCCGCTTCGACGTCGTGGTCACCGACAACCTGTTCGGCGACATCATCACCGACCTCGGCGCGGCGGTCGCCGGCGGCATCGGACTGGCCGCGAGCGGCAACATCAACCCCGAGGGGGACTTCCCGAGCATGTTCGAGCCGGTGCACGGCTCCGCGCCGGACATCGCGGGCCAGGGCAAGGCCGACCCGACCGCGACCATCCTGTCCGCCGCCATCATGCTCGACCACCTCGGTTACGCCGACGCCGCGCGCCGCATCGAGCGCGCGGTCGGCGACGACCTCCAGGCCCGTGCGAAGGAGGGCCTGGTCCGCTCCACCGCCCAGATCGGCGACGACATCGTCCGGCGAGTAGCCGAGCAGGGCTGAGTCGAACCCGTCTCAGCCCTGCCGGCACCCGGCGCGGCTGAGGCATCTGGACACCTCCATGGTGCTACGGGCGCGCCCACGGCGCGCCCGTTCGCCATGTTCGCCCAGTTCGGTGGGGGATATGGCCCGGGACGCGGCGATTCGGCAGACTGGAAGCCGGGTCGGCAGCGCCGCCGACCCGCAGTACCCGAGAGGAACCTACGCGCTATGAACACCACCACCACAAGCGGTCTGACGTTCGAGATCCGGCCGTCGTCCCAGCGGAGGACCCCGCAGGAACGAGCCGCGCTGCTGGAGAGCCCGGGGTTCGGCAACGTGTTCACCGACCACATGGTCACCATCCGCTACACGGAGGGCCGGGGCTGGCACGACGCCCGCCTGGAGCCCTACGGCCCGCTGCCGCTCGACCCGGCGACCGCCGCCCTGCACTACGCGCAGGAGATCTTCGAGGGTCTCAAGGCCTACCGGCACCCCGACGGCTCGATCGCCGCGTTCCGCCCCGAGGTCAACGCGGCGCGGCTGAACGCCAGTGCCCGCCGCCTCGCCATGCCGGAACTGCCCGAGGACCTGTTCCTCCGCGCCATCGAGACGCTGCTGGAGCACGACCGCGAGTGGGTCCCCACGCAGGAGGGGCACAGCCTGTACCTGCGTCCGTTCATGTTCGCCACCGACGTCGGCCTGGGGGTCAACAACCCGTCCCGCAGCTACCTGTTCCTCGTGATCGCCTCCCCGGCGGCCTCGTACTTCTCGGGCGGGATCAAGCCGGTCACCGTCTGGCTGAGTGAGGACTACACCCGCGCCGCGCCGGGCGGCACGGGCGCCGCGAAGTTCGCCGGCAACTACGCCGCGAGCTTCCTCGCCCAGGCCCAGGCGGTCGAGCAGGGGTGCGACCAGGTCGTCTGGCTCGACGCGGTGGAGCACCGGTGGGTCGAGGAGATGGGGGGCATGAACCTGTTCTTCGTGTTCGGATCCGGGGAGAACGCCCGGCTGCTCACCCCGGCCCTCACCGGGACCCTCCTCCCGGGGATCACCCGCGACTCGCTGCTCAAGCTCGGCCCGGAGCTCGGCATCCCCGCCGAGGAGGGCCGGCTCTCCACCGACGAGTGGCGGGCGGCGGCGCTGAGCGGTGAGCTGACCGAGGTGTTCGCCTGCGGGACGGCCGCCGTCATCACGCCGGTCGGGCACGTCCGCAGCACCCAGGGCGACTTCCGGATCGGCGACGGAACGCCCGGACCGGTGACGATGCGGCTGCGCGAGGAGCTGGTCGGCATCCAGTACGGCGAGCGTCCCGACAGCCACGGCTGGGTCCGCCGGGTCGGCTAGCCCGCCGGGACACACACGCCGTCGCGGCCCCGCACGCACCGTGCGGGGCCGCGACGGCGTCAACGGGCGGCGAGTGCCTCGCGGTACCAGGCGAGGGTGGCGTCCAGCGCCGCGCCGAGCGGGGTCGGGCGTACGGCGAAGGCCCGTTCGAAGGCGGTCGAGTCCACGATCTGCGGCTCAGTGTGCTGGTAGAAGAGCTCGGCGTACTCCCGCATGAAGCGCTCATCGAATGGGCCGAACGCGCGCGGCTCGTCGAGCACCACGACCTTGAGCGGCCGGCCGACCCGCTCCTCGATCATCGCGTGCACCTCGCGGGTGGACACGGCCGGGGCGGTGGGCAGGTGCCATACCCGGCCGTCGCCCTCGGGGCGCTCGCCCAGCGTGGCCAGCCCGGAGGCGACGTCGCCGATGTAGCCGTAGCTGTGCGGCAGGTCGATGTCGCCGAGTGCCAGAACCTCGCCACCGGTCAGGGCGCCGGGGAAGACGGCGCCGCCCAGGGTGGAGTTGACGACCCCGGGGCCGACGAAGTCGGCGGCCCGGCCCAGTGCGACCCGTACCCGTCCGGACTCGTGCGCGGCGAGGTAGACCTCGTCCAACCGGGCCCGCATGCGCCCCTTGCGGCCGGTCGCCCGCCACGGGGTGTCCTCGGCCATGGCGGCCCCGCCGGTGCTGCCGTAGGGGTAGAGCGTGTCCAGCACGACGAGCCGGACGCCCTCGACCTCGGCGGCGGCCAGGACCGCCTCCTGGATCCCCGGCAGCAGGTCCACCTGGCGGTGGTAGGCGACGTTGACGCAGTGGTAGACGGCGGCGGCGCCCGCCACAGCGGCGCGGACCTGGGCGGGGTCGGCGGCGTCGGCCGCGTACCGCGCGGCACCCGGGACGGGCGGGCCGTCGCCGCGGCGGTTGACCAGGCGGACCCGGTGGCCGCGGCGGGCGAGTTCGGCGGCGAGGGCGGTTCCGGCCGGGCCGGAGCCCAGGACGACGTGCTGGGCGGCAGGGGCGGTGCTGGGCATGGGGACTCCCTAGGGGGCTGCGCGACCGTGTGGTTACGCTGTCTAACATACGTTATGGAATGTAACGTGCGCTAGGCTCTCTCACGTGTCGGGTCGAGAGGAGACGGGTGTGGCACCGACCGGAGGGCCGCGGTCCCGCTACCGGGAGCAGACGCGCGCCGAGATCAAGGCGATCGCGTTGCGGCAACTGGCGGAGGGGGGAATCGCGGCCGTCGCGCTCACCCGCATCGCCAAGGAACTCGGGCTGTCCGGCCCGGCGCTCTACCGCTACTTCGCCAACCGCGACGACCTGCTGACCGCGCTGATCCGGGACGCCTACGACGACGCGGCCGCGGCCATCGCCGACGCCGAGCCCCGAGCGGCGGGAGAACCGGCGCGGGAACGGCTGCACCGCCTGTCCGCCGCGTACCGGACGTGGGCGGCGACCCATCCGCACCGTTACCTGCTGATCGCCGGTTCGCCGCAGCCCGGGTACACCGCCCCCGCCGATACCGTCGACCGCGCGCGGTCCGCACTCGGCCACTTCCTCCCGCTCTTCGCCGGAGCGGAACCGGTCCCCGCGGTTCTCCCCGTGGCGCGGCGGCTGACCGCGTGGGCAGAGCAGGAGCCGGCGGTCGCCGAGTGGGTCGCCGCGGCCGTGGCGGGGACATCAGGGGAAGCACCACGCGCGGACACCGGCGCCTCCGCCGCGACCGGAATCTGCCTAGCCGGCGCGCTCATGTCCTGGACGCGCACGCACGGCGTCGTCAGCCTGGAGGTCGCGGGGCACTTCGCCGGCATGGGGCACGACCCGGCGGGGTTGCTGGCGGCCGAGATCGACACCCTCGCCGACGCCTTCCGGCTCGACTGACCCACGCTCCACCTCGCCGGACGCCGCGCGCCGTCCCGGTATGCGAGATGCCCCGCACCGAGGACGTAGTGCGGGGCTTGCGAAATGTCAGGCGAGGGACTGACGGCTTCCCCATGTCCTCACATCTCGGTGGCAACGCTGGTCACCACTGCTGGACGCCCTGCCAGTTGATGAACCAGTTGTGCGCCTGGGCGAACGCCACGTCCAGCTTGGTGTCCTTGTCCTTGGTGTCGCGGAAGTTGGACCGGAGGTACACGCGGAAGCCGGTGTGGGTGAGCCGCCCCCGGCGGATTCCGCACACTCCCGCCACCTGCGACGATCCCATGTGGCAGACTGGTCCCGTGCCGTCGCGGCTGATCATTATCGAGCGGCGCGCTGGCTGACCACGGACCTCGCCAGCGCGCTGACCTCTCGTGTCCACGAGGGGTCTTTTTTATTGGGCCGGCGGGGCGACCACCACCTGTTTCGGGGAGTTCCACCCATGTTGGACGACAGTTTCCACGTCTTCGACACGACCCTGCGCGACGGCGCCCAGCGGGAGGGGGTCAACCTGACCGTCGCCGACAAGCTGGCGATCGCGCGGCTGCTGGACGAGTTCGGTGTGGGCTTCATCGAGGGCGGGTGGCCCGGCGCCAACCCCAAGGACACCGAGTTCTTCCGGCGGGCCCGGACCGAACTCCCACTGCGCAATGCCCGGCTCACCGCGTTCGGCTCCACCCGGCGCGCCGGCACCCGGGCCGCGGACGACCCGCAGGTGGCGGCGCTGCGCGAGTCGGGGGCTCCGGTCGTCACCCTGGTGGCCAAGAGCGACGCCCGGCACGTGGAACGGGCGCTGCGCACCACGCTCGCGGAGAACCTGGCCATGGTCGCCGACACCGTGGCGTACCTGCGGGAGCACGGTCAGCGGATCTTCGTGGACTGCGAGCACTTCTTCGACGGCTACCGGTACGACCCCGAGTACGCGCTGAGCGTGGTGCGGGCCGCTGCGGAGGCGGGCGCCGACGTCGTCGTGCTGTGCGACACCAACGGCGGGATGCTCCCGGCCGACGTGACCGCGGTGGTCGCCGCGGTCCGGGAGCGCACCGGCGCCCGGCTGGGCATCCACGCGCAGGACGACACCGGGTGCGCGGTCGCCAACACGCTGGCCGCGGTGGACGCCGGCGTGACGCACGTGCAGTGCACCGCCAACGGCTACGGCGAGCGCGTCGGCAACGCCAACCTGTTCTCGGTGGTCGGCGCGCTGGAGCTCAAGTACGACCGCCGGGTGCTCCCCGAGGGCGGCCTGCGGGAGATGACCCGCGTCTCGCAGGCGGTCGCGGAGATCGTCAACATCGCCCCGGCGACCCACCAGCCCTACGTGGGGGTGTCGGCCTTCGCCCACAAGGCGGGACTGCACGCCTCCGCCATCAAGGTGGACCCGGACCTGTACCAGCACACCGATCCGGCGCTGGTCGGCAACGACATGCGCATGCTGGTCTCGGACATGGCGGGCCGTGCCTCGATCGAACTCAAGGCGAAGGAGCTCGGCATCGACCTCTCCGGCGACCGGGCGCTGCTCGGCCGGGTGGTCGACCGCGTCAAGGCACTGGAGCTGCGGGGATACAGCTTCGAGGCGGCCGACGCCTCACTGGAGCTGCTGCTCCGGGAGGAACTGGGCCGCCCGGTGCGGTACTTCGAAGCGGAATCCTGGCGCGTGATCGCGGAGCGACGAGCCGCCGCACGTCCGGAAGCGTCGGCACCGGTTGCCGGAGGCCGATTGGTGTCGGCGGTGGAGGGGAGTGCGGTGGGGAGTGCGGCTGGTGGCGGTGTGCGGCGAGCCGGATCCGAGTCCCCTCGCGGGAGCGCGGACGTCTCCCCGTTCCTCGGTGCTCCGGCCGCCGCGCTCAGTGAGGCCACCGTGAAACTGCACGTCAAGGGCGAGCGGGTGATCGCCACCGCCGAGGGCAACGGCCCGGTCAACGCACTGGACCGCGCACTGCGCACCGCCATGGAGGGTGTGTACACCGCGCTGGCCAGCCTCGAACTGACCGACTACAAGGTGCGCATCCTGGAGGGCACCTCCGGTACCGACGCCGTCACGCGGATCCTGCTCACGTTCAGCGACGGCCGCGGGGAGTGGACCACGGTGGGGGTGGGGGAGAACGTCATCGACGCCTCCTGGACCGCCCTGGAGCAGGCTGTGACGTACGGCCTGCTGCGTCAGGGGTACCCGAGCCGCGTCTGAGCCGAGTCCGGCCCGTCCGGGGCCCCGCTCCCCGGTGAGAACGGCCGCCGCACCGGGGGCCTGGGGGCCGGGGGACGGGCGCCCGGCCCCCAGGCCCACCGATTCTCGACGAGGCCGGGGCCGGCTGCCTTCCGCTGCCCGCCGCCGGCGCTCTCTTCGGACGGGGAGGACAGCGGTGCGCTGTCAGGGGTGCGGCCAGCCGTTGGGCTGGCAGCCCTGGAGGCTGAGGGTCTGCTGCTGCATGACGGGGGCGGGCTTGCCGTCGCCGGGGCAGTCCACATGGCCGTGGCCGAGTGCGTGGCCGACCTCGTGGTTGACCACGTACACGCGGTAGGTCTCCAGGTCGCCGTCGAAGTGCCTGACCCCGCTCACCCAGCGGTTCTGGTTGATGATGGCGCGCTCGCCCTGGGTGCACGAGACCTCGCCGTCGGTCCGCAGCGGGTAGCACATGGTGTCCACCGTCTCCGGGGCGGCCAGCGCCACCCGGAAGTCGACCGGGCCGGAGTCCACCCGCTGCACCGACATCCCCTCGCCGACCCAGCCGCGCGGGTCGCCGAGCACCTCGTCGACCGCCGCCGCGAAGTCGCCGGCGTCGCCGGGCAGCCCCTCCTCGACCTCCACGAGGTAGCGGCGCAGCGGGCCGGAGCCCCGTACGGGGCTCTCGCCCTCGACCACCGCCAGCTCACCGTCGGCGGTGGCCACCTCCTCCACCACCGAGCGGAGCAGTACGGGCGGCTCCGCCGACGGGGAGGGCGAGGGCGGCCGTGAGG
>NZ_QEIO01000080.1 GCF_003336425.1 Marinitenerispora sediminis
GTCGTGGATGCGGCTCGGTTCATCTGGCTCTCGTTCTCCCATGGGGGCGGGGTTTCGAAGTCGTGCGGGGGGATGGCCGGGCCGGCGCCGGTGCGCGGTCGCCCCCGCGGCCGGCGGCCGGCCGGCTACCACCGGACCGGCAGGTGCCACAGGCTGCGCACCTGCATTCCGGCCTTCCACGGCGCCTCCTCCAGGGGTGCCGCCTCCGCGAGGTCCGGGAGCCGGGCGACCAGCCGGCCGAGGCCCTCCTCCATCTCGATACGGGCGAGCGCGGCACCGAGGCAGCGGTGGATCCCGTGGCCGAAGCCGAGGTGCGGGTTGCGCTCGCGGCCGAGGTCGAGCGTGTCCGGGTCCTCGAACACGGCCGGGTCGCGGTTGGCGGACGGCAGGACCGGCAGCACCGCCTCGCCGGCGCGCACCAGGGTGCCGCCCAGTTCGACGTCCGCCACGGCGTAGCGCGCGAAGGCCACGTGCGCGTCAACCGGCACGAACCGCAGCAGTTCGTCGACCGCGGCCGGCGTGACCCCCTCGGCGCGCAGCCGAGCGAGCTGCGCCGGCCGCTCCAGAAGCGCGTGCACGGAGTTCATGAGCTGCGCGGCCGAGGTCTCGTACCCGGCGATCAGCAGGACGGTGGCGAGCTCCACCAGTTCGGTCTCGGACAGGCGATCGGAGTCGTCGCGCACCCGGATCAGCTGGCTGACCAGGGCCTCGTCCGGACTGCGGCGGCGCTCCTCGACGAGTTCGCCGATGTAGGCGTGCATGGCGGCGGTCCGCTCGCGCGCCTCGCCGGGCGGCAGCGCGGTGGTACTGGAGAACGCGACCAGCCACTCCTGGAAGCGGTCCCGGTCGGCGAACGGGATGCCCAGGAAGTCGCAGATGACCAGGCCGGTCAGCGGCAGCGCGTAGTCCTCCACGATGTCGCCCGGCGGGCCGGTACGCACCATGGCGTCGATGAGCTCGTCGGCGGTCGCGCGGATCCCCGGCCGCATGGTCTCGATCCGGCGCGCGGTGAAGGCCCGGGCGAGCAGCCGCCGCAGCCGGGTGTGGTCGGGCGGGTCGGTGCCGAGGATGCTGGTGTGGACGGGGTCCGGGGTGAGCCGCGACTCGTCGTGCAGGGCGGTGGCGGCCCGGCTGAACCTGGGGTCGGTGAACACGGCGCGGACGTCCTCGTGGCGGGTGACCAGCCACGCGTCGTCGCCGTGCGGTGGCCGCACGCGGAGCAGCCCGGGCCGGCCGCGCAGGTCGGCGTAGCGGGGATCGACGGTCAGCCCGTCGTACTCGCCGAACGGGTAGGGCACTGGAGGCTCGGCGGGCCCGACCGGGCCGGACGCCGCCGGAGCGGCCTGCCGCGCAGCCGGCGGCGGGCCGTCCGCCGGGGTCGCCGGTTCCGCCGGGCGCAGGTCGGTCCACTCGGCCGCCACGTGGGCGAGGCAGCCGTCGCGGGTGTCCGCGCCGTGCGCGGTCCGCCAGCCGGCGGGCACCGGAGCGAACTCCGGCCACAGCGAGTGCTGGCCTCTGTCGTTGACCAGGACCAGGTACCGCTGCTCGGGGTCGTCGAAGGTGTCGGGCACGGGGGTCACTTCGCTTCCAGGTCGTGCGGGCCGGTGCCGCCGGCCGGCCCCGGCGGCGGGAAGAACCCGACCCCGGCCAGGTGGTCGACGTACCGGCGCAGCAGGGCGGCGTCAAGGTCCGGGGACGGCACGCCGGAGCCGGCGAGCGCCGCCCCGGTGTTACTCCGGTCGAACCGGAGGGCGCCGAGCCCGAGGAGGGCGGGCACGCTGTCGCTGAGCAGCGCGGCCGCCGCCAGGTCGAGGTCGGTGCGGGTGTGCAGCGCGGCCGTCCACTCCGGCAGCGGGACGGTGCGCAGCGGGTAGCCGGCGGCGTGCAGGACGTCCAGCAGCACCGCGAACGGCAGCGGAGTAGGGCAGGTGAGGTGGTGCCCCCGCCCCATGGACTCCGGCCGGCGCGCGATGTGCACGACCGCGCCGGCCACCCGGTCGACCGGGGTCAGCTCCACCACGGCCTCCGCCGCGCGCACCGCGTCGGGGGCGGTGCCGAGCAGCAGCATGGCCCGGACCAGGTGCCAGAGCGCGTCGTCGGTGCCGCCCGCGCCGGTGCGGGAGTCGCCGCCGATCCGACCCGGCCGGTGCACGGTGACGGGGAGTCCGCGCTCGGCGGCGGACCACACCAGCCGCTCCGCCAGCCACTTGCCCGCGACGTACCCGCTGGGCAGCACCGCTTCGGCGGGCGCGAGCCGGTTCTCGGCCAGCACGTCGGGATTGCCCGTGGTGCCCACCGCGACCGCGGCGGTCGACACGTGGTGGAGGGGGACGGGGCGGGACCGGGCGGCCAGGCGCAGCACCTCGCGGGTGCCCGACACGTTGGTCGCCCACAGCCTCCGGTGGGTCTCGACCGCGCTGACCCACGCGCCGTTGTGGTAGACGGCGTCCAGCCGCTCGGCGAGCTCGTCGAACCGGCGTTCCTCCAGGCCGAGCAGCGGGCGGGCGAGGTCGCCGACCACCGGGACGATCCGCGCGGCCGTCTCCGCCTCCCACAGGCCGTGCCGTTCGAGGGCCCGCCGCAGGCGTGCGGCGGCCGCCTCCTCGTCGGCGGCCCGCACCAGGCAGTGCACCCGGGCCCGGGTGCCGCGCAGCAGTTCCCGGAGCAGGAACGCCCCGAGGAAGCCGGTGGCCCCGGTGAGCAGCACATCGCCGGGGTCGGTGTTGCGGGCGAGCGTGTCGGGGCCGGCGCACGCGACCTCGGGCAGCGGGTCCAGTTCGGTGGCGGCACGGTCCAGGGCGGCGGTCTCCTCCCGGGCGAGCCGGACCGCGTCGGGCGCGGGCCCGGCCCCCGCACCGGCCTCGATGGCGGCGGCGAGCCCCGCCACGTCCGGACGCTCGAACAGCTCCCGTACGGTGAGGTCCGCTCCCAGCCGCCGGCGCACCTCGTTGAGCAGCCGGGGCGCCAGCAGGGAGTGGCCGCCGAGCTCGAAGAACCCGTCGTCGATGCCGACCTCCGGCACCCCCAGCACCTCGGCGAAGACGTCGCAGAGCGCGCGCTGGACGCGGGTGCGGGGCGGCCGGCCGGCGGCCGGGCGGCCGTAGTCGGGCGCCGGCAGGGCTCGCTGGTCCACCTTGCCCGAGGGCAGCAGGGGAACGGCGTCCAGCACGACGACCGCGGCCGGCACCAGGTATGCCGGCAGCACCTCCGCGGCGCGCCGCCGCAGCGCGGCGGGGTCGGGCCGGGGGCGGCCGGCGGCCGGGACCACGTAGCCGACGAGCCGTGCGTCACCGGGCCGGTCGGCCCGCACGACCACGGTGGCGTGTGCGGCATCGGGGTCCGCGGCGAGCGCGGCGGCGACCTCGCCGGGCTCGACCCGGAAGCCGCGGATCTTGACCTGGTCGTCGACCCGGCCCAGGAACTCCAGGTCGCCGGCGCGGGTCCAGCGCACGAGGTCGCCGGTGCGGTACATCCGCTCGCCCGGCCGGCCGAACGGGTCCGCCACGAACCGCTCGGCCGTGGCACCCGGCCGGCCGAGGTAGCCGCGGGCGAGTCCGGGCCCGGCGACGTAGAGCTCGCCGGGGACTCCGGGCCCCACCGGCCCGAGGCGGTCGTCAAGAACGTAGACCCGGGTGTTCACACTCGGCCGGCCGATCGGCGGCACCGCCTCGCCGGCGAGCGGGCGGCTCAGCGTCGCGCACACCGTGGTCTCGGTGGGGCCGTACCCGTTGATGAACCGGCGCCCGGCGCACCAGCGGCGGGCCAGATCACCCGGCAGCCGCTCGCCGGAGGCGATGAGCCACTCCAGCTCCGGAAGCCCCGCGGGGTCCAGCACCGCGAGCGCGGCGGGCGGCAGCACGGCGTGGGTCACTCCGGCGCCGGCGAGGAAACCGCTGAGCTCCGGTCCGGGCGCGAGCCGGTGGGCGGGCGCCATCACCAGCGTGGCACCGGTGAGCAGGGTGCCGAAGATCTCCCAGACCGCGCCGTCGAAGGTCGGGGAGGCGAACTGGACCACGCGGGCCCGCTCGGTCAGCCCGAAGCGCTCGCGCTGGACCTCGGCGAGGCCGGGCAGTCCGGCGTGCGTGACCACGACGCCCTTCGGCCGGCCGGTCGACCCCGAGGTGTGGACGACGTAGGCGGGGTGGTCCGGGCGGAGCGGCGCGATCCGCTCGGCGTCGGTGAGGTCGTCGGCGGAGAGCCGGTCCAGGTCGGCGGCCAGGCCCGGACCGTCGAGGACGACCCGGCGCACCGGCACGTCCGCGAGCTCGGGAACGGCCGCCCCGGTCGACTCCGTGCACACCAGGAGGGCGGGAGCGGCGTCACGGAGCACACGCGCCAGCCGCTCGGCGGGGTGGTCGGGGTCGAGCGCCAGGTATCCGGCCCCCGACTTCAGCACGGCCAGGACGGCGGCGACGAGCCGCGGCGAGCGCGGCAGCGCGAGCGCCACCAGCCGCTCGGGGCCGGCACCGAGCCGGACGAGCAGGCGGGCCAGCCGGTTCGCCTCGTCGTTCAGCCGCCGGTAGCTCCACGCCTCGTCCTCGAACTCCACGGCGACCGCCTCCCCCGCACGGGCGACGCGGCGCTCGAACAGCGCGGGGGCGGGCACGGCCGGGAGGTCGCGGGCGGTGGCGTTCCACTCCACGAGCACCTGCTCGCGCTCGGCCGGGTCGAACAGGCCGAGGGCGCTGACCGGGCGGTCCGGGTCGGCCGCCGCGGCCGCCAGCAGCCGCACCAGCCGGGCGGCGAGCAGCCGCACGGTGTCGGGGTCCAGAACGTCGGCGTTGTACTCGACCACGCCCTCCAGTCCCGCTGCCGCGCCCCCGGCGGGAGCGGGCCGCTCCGTGAGGCTGAACGTGAGGTCGAACCGGGTGGTCCCGATGTCCAGGTGCTCCAGCTCGGCGGCGAGCTCCGGCAGGCGGACCCCGGCCGTGGGCGAGTTCTGGAGCACGAGCATGACCTGGAACAGCGGGTGGTAGGCGAGCGACCGCGCCGGGCGCAGCGTCTCGACCAGCCACTCGAACGGCACATCCTGGTGCGCGTAGCCGGCGAGGTCGGTCTCGCGCACCCGCGCCAGCAGTTCGCGGAACGTGGGATCGCCGGAGACGTCGGCGCGCAGCACCAGCGTGTTGACGAAGAAGCCCACCAGGTCCTCGAACGCCTGGTCGGTGCGGTTGGCGATGGGACTGCCGATGGGGATGTCCTCGCCGGCGCCCATGCGGGTGAGCAGCGCCGCGAGTCCGGCGTGCAGCGCCATGAAGAGGCTGGCGCCGGACTCCCGGGCCAGGGCGCCCAGCGCGGTGTGCAGCTCCGCGGGGACCGTGAACCGCACCGTGCCGCCGGCCTGGGTGGCCGCCGGCGGGTGCGGGCGGTCCAGTGGCAGGGGCACCCGCTCGGGCAGGCCGGCCAGCGCCTCCGTCCAGTGGCGCAGGTGCGGGTGGTCCGGCCGGTCGGCGCCGCCGTAGGCGGCCAGCCGCTCGTGCTGCCACAGCGCGAAGTCGGCGTACTGGACCGGCAGCGGCTTCCACTCCGGCTGCCGGCCTGCCCGCCGGGCGGTGTAGGCGGCGCCGAGGTCGCGCCACAGGGGCGCGAGGGACCACCCGTCGCACGCGATGTGGTGCAGCACCAGCAGCAGCACGTGGTCGTCGGCGCCGGTCTCGAAGAGTTCGGCGCGCAGCGGGGGGTCGGCGGCGAGGTCGAAGGGGCGCGCCGCCGAGGCCCGCAGCAGCTCGTCCAGTCCGGCGGCGCCGCAGCGGGTCACCGGGCACTCCGGCACGACTCCGCGCAGCACGTGCTGGTGGGGCGTGCCGTCCCGCTCGGCGAAGACGGTGCGCAGGCTCTCGTGCCGCTCGACGACGTCGGCGAGCGCCGCGCGCAGCGCCGCGCGGTCCAGCGGGCCACGCAGCCGCACCCGCAGCCCGACGTTGTAGGCGGCGGAGCCCTCGGCCGAACCGTCGAGCCGGTGCAGGAACCACAGCCGGCGCTGGCCCGGGGAGAGCGGGATCTCGCTCGGGCGCTCCCGCGGCGCCGGGGCGGAGGAGGCGCCGGCGCGGTCGCCGAGGCGGCGGGCCAGCTCCGCGACCGTGGGCGCCTCGAAGACCGCGCGGACCGGGACCTCGCGCCCCAGGACCGAGCGGATCCGGCTGACCAGCCGGGTGGCCGAGAGGGAGTGCCCGCCCAGGTCGAAGAACCCGTCGTCGATGGAGACCCACGAGACGCCCAAGACGGCGGCGAACAGCCCGCACAGGTCGCCTTCGAGGGCGGTGCGGGGCTCGCGCCCGCCGCCGGAGCCGGTGCCGGGGGCGGGCAGCGCGCGCCGGTCGACCTTGCCGTTGGCGGTGAGCGGCAGCCGGTGCAGCACCATGAGGTCCGGCGGCACCATGTACTCGGGCAGGCGTTCGCGCAGGTGGCGGCGGACCGAGTCCAGGAGCGCCCCGGTCTCCCGGGAGGCCGCCGGGCTGTTGGTGTGCTGGGCCGGGTCGCCGGCGGCGGGCGGGTGGTGGAGGCCGGTGGCCGGCGCGTCGCCGCGTAGGAAGTACACGTCGAGTGAACCGTCGGCGGCGCCCTCGGCGCACCACGTGGTCTCGACCCGGAAGCCGAGGCGTTCGCCGAGTTCGTGCAGCTCTTCGGGGTCGGGGGCCGACGGAGGGCCGGCGATCAGGCGGCGCGCCGCGTCGAGGTCGTCCTCGGCGAGGGCGCGGGCCGCCCGCACGGCGGGCTGGACGCGGGCGTTGGGCACCCCGCGGACCCAGACGCGGGCGGCGGGGCCGGCGTCGAGGAGCCGGCGCCGCAGGTTGTCCAGGTCGGTGCGGCCCTCTTCCCAGGCCATCTCGGCGGTCGCGATGTCCGCGTCCGGGTGCGCCGGCGCGGTCCGCAGCACGGCGTCGTAGCGGTACTGCGACATCTCGTTGTGCGCCCGGCCGCGCTTCACCCGGACGTCCACCGACGTGACCGCCGGCAGCCGGGCGCGCATCGCGTGGAAGAAGTCGGGGGCGACCATGAGCTCCTGCTCGGCGACGAGGTGGCGCTCGACGGCGACCCGCGCCTCGGCGGCGGTCGCCGCGCCGGCCGGGTCGGGGCCCTCGCCGGTCCCGCGGCGCAGGACGACCTCGGTCTGGAAGAGCCGGGCCAGCCGCAGGTCGCGCACGTCGCCGACGAACAGCGATCCGCCCGGTGCCAGGAGCGACACCGCCCCGGTGACGACGTCGGCCAAGTACCCGCCGTTCGGGAAGTACTGGGAGACGGAGTTGACGATGACGGTGTCGAAGCGGCCGGCGGGCAGCCCGTCGACCGACACGGCCGGCTGGACCCGCAACCGGACGCGCCCGGACAGCCGCGGATCCGCCGCGACCGCGCGGCGCAGCGCCTCAACGACCGGAGCGGAGAAGTCGGTGCCCCAGTACTCCTCGCAGTCGGGCGCGAGCGCGGAGAGCAGCAGCCCGGTCCCCACGCCGATCTCCAGCACGCGGCGGGGGCGCAGCGCGCGGATGCGCCGCACCGTGGCGGCGCGCCACTCGCGCATCTCGGCGAGCGGGATGGGGCGCCCGTCGTAGCTGCTGTTCCAGCCGGAGAAATCGGCGTCCGGCGGCGCCCCGGCGGCGACCGCGGAGCCGGAGTAGAGGGAGTCGTAGATCTGTCTCCACTCCTGGACCTGGCTGTCGGCGCTGTCCTCGTGGTCCGCGGGCCGGTCGGCGGCGACCAGGTAGCCGGCGAGCCGCCGCTCCCCGGGGCGGTCCTCGCGGACGGCCACGGCCGCGGCCCCCACCCCCGGGTGGTCGAGCAGCACGTGCTCGATCTCGCGCGGCTCGATCCGGAAGCCGCGGATCTTCACCTGGTCGTCGACGCGGCCGACGAACTCCAGTTCGCCGTCGCCGGTCCAGCGGACGAGGTCGCCGGTGCGGTACATCCGCTCGCCCGGCGGGCCGAAGGGGCAGGCGACGAACCGCTCGGCGGTGCCTGCCGGCCGGCCGAGGTAGCCGCGCGCCAGTCCCCGGCCGGCGAGGTAGAGCTCCCCGGGGACCCCGGGCGGGGTGGGCTGGAGGTGGACGTCGAGCACGTAGCCGCGGGTCTCGTCCATCGGCCGGCCGATCAGGACGTCGCCGTCGGGCCGCCGCTGCACCGGGTGGCAGGTGGCGAACGTGGTGGTCTCGGTCGGGCCGTACACGTTGACGACCGCCGTGTCGGGGCAGGCGTCGAGCGCCCGCCGCACGGCGGCCGGGGAGAGCCGCTCGCCGCCGGTCCACACCTCGCGCACGGAGCGCAGGCACTCCGGGCGCTCCTCGGTCACCAGGTCGAACAGCGCGGCGGTGAGGAACACGGCGGTGACGCCCTCGGCGCGCAGGACGCGCTCCAGGGTGGCCGGGTCGAGTTCACCGGGCGGCGCCAGCACGACACGGCCGCCGCGCAGCAGCGGCACCCACAGTTCGTAGGTGGCGGCGTCGAACGCCTGCGGGGAGTGCGCGAGCACGCGTTCGTGGCCGCCGCCGTCCCAGCGGCGGTCCGCGGCGAGCGCCGCGACGGCGCGGTGCGGCACGCCGATGCCCTTCGGCCGCCCGGTGGTACCGGAGGTGTACATGATGTAGGCGAGGTCCTCCGGGCGCGCGGCGGCCGGCGGCGGCCCCGGGTCGGCGGCGCCGGGGTCGGCCTCGGGATCGACGAGGGCCAGCCCGTCCAGCACGGCGGGTGCCAACGGCGGGGCTCCGGTGCCGGTGACGGCCACCCGCATGCCGGTCTCCTCGACGACCGCGCGCAGCCGCGCCTCGGGCTGCCGGAGGTCGAGCGGCACGTAGCAGCCGCCGGCCTTCACCACGCCGAGGACCGCCACCACGGCCTCGGGCCGCCGGTCCAGCAGGACGCCGACCGGCTGGTCCGGCCCCACCCCGAGCCGGACGAGGCGGTGCGCGAGCAGGTTGGCACGGCGCTCCAGGGCCGCGTAGTCGAGACGGACCGCGCCCTGGGCGACCGCCACCGCCTCGGGCACCCGCCGGGCCTGCTCCTCGAACAGCGCGGCGAGGGTGCGGTCGGGCAGCGGCCGGTCGGTGTCGTTCCACTTGACCACGATCCGGTGCCGCTCGTCCGGGAGCAGCAGGCCGATCGAGGACACCGGCCGGTCCGGCTCGGCGGCCAGCACGTCCAGGACGCCGGCGAAGCGGCCGACCAGGTCGGTGAGGGCGCCGGGCCCGTGGCGGTCGGGAGCGGCGAACGCCTCGATCGCGGGGGCGGCGTCGTCGTGCCGAACGCCAAGCGCCAGGGCGCGCACCGGGCCGGGGCACCAGGTGCGGACGGCGGTCTCCAGTCCGGCGAGCCCGACGGCGGGCTGCGCGGCGAGGGCGACGACCGGCACCGCCCGGTCCCGCCCCTCGATGCCCAGGTCGCGGCAGAGGTCGGCCATACCGTACCGGCCGTGCCGAAGTGCGAGGTCCCACGCCCGCGCGCAGCGGCGGACGAAGTCCGCCCCCGTCTCGGCGGCGCGCACCGGCAGGCTGAGCGGCGGCATCGGGGACGGGGCGGTGCCGGCGCCGTCCACCGCGAGTAATGCGGGGCGGGCCGAGTCCAGCCGGTGGCCGAACAGCGCGACCGCCGCGAGCACGACGTCGGACGGCCGGACGCCCAGGACGGCGGCCGTGCTCCGGCAGGCGGCCGCGGTCGCGGGCCGCAGCGCGAGTTCGTGCCGGTGCGGCGGCAGCCGGTCGGCGCCAGCCGCCGGGACCGCGCAGGCGTCGAGGTCCGCGGCGTGCTCCCGCCAGAACGCGCGGTCGGCGGCCGTGGCCGGTCCGGTACCGGGCGCGAGCTCCCCGGGCGCGGGTGCGGCATCGGGGGCGGCCGTTCCGCTGACCTCCGCCGTGTAGAGCTGGGCGGCCCGGCGGCGGAGCCCGGCGAGCCCGGGCCGCGCCGCGGCGTCCGCGCGGGCCAGCTGCACCCAGCGGTGGCGGTCGGGGGCGAGGCGGAGCACCGCCGTCTCGGGCCCGGCGGCGGGCGCGGGCACCGCGGCGCAGGCGCGGGCGATCCAGCCGTCGGCGGCGGCGACCGGGTCGGGGGCACCGCTGACGTCGATCCAGCGCGGCGGTGCCGGCGGGGTGGTCCCGACCGGCCGCCCGGCACGGTCCGCGCCGGAGGGGCCGGCCGGCGACGCGGTGGCTTCCGCATCCGCGGCGCGCAGCGCACGGTCAAGGGATTCGCGGTCAAGGGGGCCGCGGATATCGACGTATTCACTTATCATGAGCGGTTTTCTCTGAATTCCTGGCTCCGGGTGCCGGACATGTTGTCGGGGGGACGGCATCGGGCGGAGAACGGCCGTGACCGGCCGCCGATCGCCCATTCTTCGGGTGATTCCGCCATGGGCGGACGGTCAGGACGAGCCGAACCGGAAGGAGCCGGCCCTCCTCGCCGCGACCCGGCCTCCGCCGGCGGGACACGGTGTCCGTACTGGACACCTGAGACTGGATCCCCGTCACCTGTGAGCGGCAAACATGGAATTCAGGAATTTTCTCGGGAGCAGCCATATAGAACGGCCATTTCCCGGTTCAACCGAACTCTGCACAGCGAAGAATATCGCTTTTCGGAGTGAGATGCAGACTATGCGAGCTAAGCCGAAATTGTCACTTGATGGCACCGGATGTCCATCCACCGGAAAGGCGGAGATTCAGGATCATTGTCGGCTTTTCGGAAATTTCCGGGGTGCAATCACGGCGGAGGGACGGGTGCCGGACGGCCGCCCGGCACCCCGCCCGCGGGCCCGGAAGGTCAACAGGTAAAACGTGGGTGCCCGCCGCGGTCGAAACCGCGGCGGGCACCCCTTGCGCATCCGAAAGGGTCGGTCCTGTCGTTCCGGTTACAGCGTGGTTACCAGCCCCACCCGCCACGGAAGCCGTCGAAGCCGCCGAAGCCACCGAACCCGCCGAAGCCGCCGAAGAACGGGAAGTGGTGGCGTCCGGTGTGGGCGAACGAGTTGACGCTGGACGTGCCCGCCCCCCCGAACCCGGCGAAGGTCTTCTGGGCGTTGAACGCCGAGGTGTCGGCGAGCGCCATAGCCGGAGCGCCAAGGGCCAGAGCCGGCGCGACGAGACCGGCGACCGCGATTCGACGCAGGGTCTTCTTCATAGAGTCGGTTCCTCCTGTGCAGAGGACCTGGCACCGTGCCAGGCCCGGCTCACCGAGACGGGGGGCGCGCCAGCCTTTTCGCTGCCCGCGGATCCCCCCGGAGCCATGGATCCAGGTTGTACCGATTTACCCCAAATACAAACAGTTAGCGGCTCTTGGGCGGTTAAAGACACTTGTGTCGCTATAGATCGCTTTTGACACAAAATGCGAATCCGGTGGCGGGGCACCCGGTCCGCGGGTCAAGAACGCCCCGCCGCGGCCGCGCACGGCGGAGCGCACCGCGGCCGCCAGGGACCTTCGACACTTCCGGCGGGGGGCGGGGCGGCACGCAGAGTGGTAGGTGAAGCGAAAACGCCGACCGCGGGGAGTCCCGCTGGAGGTTCCGATGAGCACCTGCGACGTCTGCGGCAACGAGTACGACCGTTCCTTCGAGGTGCGCATGGACGGACGGTCCTACGTCTTCGACAGCTTCGAGTGCGCGATCCACCGCCTCGCTCCGTCCTGCCGGCACTGCGGCGTCCAGGTCGTCGGGCACGGTGTGCAGGCTGGCGACCAGATCTTCTGCTGCGTCTCGTGCGCCGTGGCCGAGGGAGCGCACGGGCTGCGCGACCACATCCCGGCCTGACGGAGCGTCCGGATGCGCGCGAACGACGAGGTCGCCGCGCTGCTGGAGGAGTACGCCGACCTCATCGCCATCACGGGCGGCGACGCGTTCAAGGTCCGGGTCTACGAGAAGGCCGCGCGGTCGGTGGCCGGCCACCCCGACGACATCGCCGCCCTGGACGGCGCCGGGCTGCGCGCCATCCCCAACGTCGGGAAGTCGATCGCGCTGAAGATCGAGGAGTACCTGCGTACCGGCGCCATCCACCAGGTGGACGAGATGCGGACCCGCATCCCGTCCGGCGTACGGCGCCTCACCCGGATCCCGACGCTGGGGCCGCGCCGGGCGATGCTGCTGTACGAGGAGCTGGGCATCGCCTCCGTCGAGCAGCTCGCCGCGGCGATCGAGGACGGTGCCCTGCACGGCCTGCACGGGTTCGGCCCCAAGACCGAGGAGAACCTGCTGCACGGCATCGAACTGGTCCGCACGGCCGGGCAGCGCAGCACGCTCGGGGACGCCATGGAGCTGGCCGAGACGATCGTCGGCGAGCTGTCGGCGGTCGCCGGCTGCGAGCGGTGCGGGTACGCGGGGTCGCTGCGCCGCATGCGCGACACCGTCGGCGACATCGACGTCCTGGCCACCTCGGCCCGGCCAGCCGCGCTGATGGCGGCGTTCACCGGGCTGCCCGTGGTCGACGAGGTCATCGCCAGCGGCCCCACGAAGACGTCCGTCCGGACCGGCAAGGGGATCCAGGTGGACCTGCGGGTGGTGCCGCCCGAGGACTGGGGCGCCGCGCTCCAGTACTTCACCGGCTCCAAGGCCCACAACATCCGGACCCGGGAGATCGCGGTGCGCGCCGGTCTGAAGCTGTCGGAGTACGGGCTGTTCGACGTGGCGAGCGGCGACAAGGTGGTCTCACGGACCGAGGAGGAGGTCTACGCCCGGCTCGGCCTGCCGTGGATCCCGCCGCAGCTGCGCGAGGACACCGGGGAGATCGAGGCGGCGCTGCGCGGGGAGCTGCCGGACCTGGTCGCGGAGGCCGACATCCGCGGCGACCTGCACACCCACACCGACCTCAGCGACGGGCTGGCGTCCCTGGAGGAGATGGCGGCCGCGGCCGCCGGGCGGGGCTACTCCTACTACGCGGTCACCGACCACGCTCCCAACCTGTACATGCACCGGACCTCGGACGAGAAGATGCTGGAGCAGCGGGCCCGGTTGCGCGAGCTCGACGGCAGCTTCGGCGGGCTGCGGCTGCTGCACGGCACCGAGCTCAACATCGACCCGGAGGGCGGGGTGGACTGGCCCCCGGAGTTCCTCGCCGGGTTCGACCTGTGCGTCGCCTCGGTGCACTCGCACTTCACCCAGCCGCGTGACGCGATGACCCGCCGGCTGGTCCGCGCCTGCGAGAACCCGCACGTCCACGTGCTGGGCCACCCGACCGCGCGGCTCATCGGCCGGCGCCCGCCGATCGACGCCGACCTCGACGAGGTGTTCCGGGCGTGCGCGCGCACCGGCACCGCGGTGGAGATCGACGCCAGCCCGGAGCGGCTGGACCTCGCGGCCGAGCACGTCCGGCTGGCCCGGCGGCACGGGGTCGCCTTCACCGTCGACAGCGACGCGCACGCGACCCCGCACCTGGCGTTCCTGCGCTACGGGGTCGGCACGGCTCAGCGCGGGTGGCTCACCGCCGGCGAGGTCCTCAACACCTGGCCGCTGGAGCGGGTGCGGCGGTTCCTGCGCCGCGAGGGCTGATCCCCGCCTCCGCCCGCTCCGCCGGTCACGGCGGCCCGGGCCGGGTTCAGCGCAGCGGGTGCAGCGCCGCCAGTTCGGCGGCGGGCCGGCCGGTGGCGACCGCCTCGGCCAGCAGCCGGCCGGTCAGCGGCCCCAGCGCGATGCCCCACATACCGTGCCCCCCGCAGACGTACACCCGCGGCGACGCCGTAGGCCCCACCAGCGGCAGGCCGTCGGCCGTGCACGGCCGCGCCCCCACCCACTCGTCGGCGCGCCGGGTCCAGTCGACGTCACGGAGCAGCGGGCGGGCGGCGTCCACGATCGCGCGCACCCGGCGGCGGTCCCCCGGCCGGTCGGGGCCGGTGAACTCCATCATCCCCGCGACCCGCACCCGGTCTCCCAGGGGCGTGCACACCACCCGCCGCGCGGCGAAGTACGTGGGCCGGGCCGGCATCCCCTCGGCGGGCAGGCTGAAACTGTAGCCGCGGCCGGACTGGACGGGCACCCGCACCCCGAACGGCCGGGCGAGGGGCCCCAGCCAGGCGCCGGCGGCCAGCACCGCGACATCGGCCGACAGGTCACCGGATCCGGCGGTGGCGACGCGCACGCCGGACCCGGTGGCGTGCACCCGGGTGACCGCCGCGCCCTCCAGCACTGTGCCGCCGCGGTCCCGGACGGAGCGCGCCAGCGCGTCGAGGTAGGCGCCCGGGTCCAGGTACCGCTGGCCGTGGACCGCCACCGCGGCGCCGATCCGGTGGCTGAGCGCCGGTTCGTGTTCGCGGGCCTGGTCACCGGTGAGCAGCTCGAACCCGACCTCCTGGCCGGCCGCGCGCACCACCGCCAACTCCTCCACCAGCGGCCGGCGCTCGGCCGCGGTGCCGAACGCGGCGAGGCAGGGTTCGGCGGGCCGGGTGGGCTCGGCGACCCCGCCCTCGGCGAGGGTGTCGTAGGCGGCCAGCGCCTGCCGGTTCAGCGCGGTGTAGGCGCTCAGGGCGACCCGCCAGCGCCGTGTCGTGCAGTTGCGGGTGAAGGCCGCCAGGAAGCGGGCCAGCCGCAGGTCCGCCCGCGGCGGAACGTAGACCGGCGCGGCCGGGGAGAGCAGGGTGCGCAGGCCGAGGCGCAGCGCCCCGGGTTCGGGCAGCGGCACGGAGAAGGCCGGAGTGAGCCAGCCGGCGTTCCCCCAGGACGCCCCGGCGGCGACGTGCCGGCGGTCCACGACCGTCACGTCGATCCCCGCCTCCCGCAGGAACCAGGCGGTGGCCAGCCCGGCCATCCCGGCGCCGACGACGACGGCGCTGCGCGGTGGGCGTGCGGTGTCGGTGTGCATGCGTTCCCTCTCCATGACGCGGAACCGGTCAGAGCGCCGCTCCCGGCCGGGCACGACCGCGGCGGTCGGCGCTCGGCGATCCGGAGCCCGCCCGAAGGCGTACCCCGCTTCGGGGCCGCCAGTTCGCCGCGGGGGCGCGGAGCGTCGGCGGAACATCCGCCGGCAGCGACGTCCAGCGGAGCGCCCCGGTCCTTCCGCCGCCTCCAGCCGCGTGCGGCGGTCACCGCCGACGCCGTATCGCACACCGGGCGGCCGAACACGTCTCCCGCCCCGCGGCCTTCGAGCGCGGGCGGGGCGGGTGCGGGGG
The DNA here is from genome assembly GCF_003336425.1 of Marinitenerispora sediminis. Classification (GTDB taxonomy): domain Bacteria; phylum Actinomycetota; class Actinomycetes; order Streptosporangiales; family Streptosporangiaceae; genus Marinitenerispora; species Marinitenerispora sediminis. The sequence goes on from NZ_QEIO01000080.1 coordinate 15,067, forward strand.
CACCCGCCCGGCACACTCCGGCTGCCCGGCGCGGCCCCCGGCGCTCGGGAACGCGTCACGGCGGTACGGGGCCGCGCCACGCGGACCACGGACCAGCGTCGGTGGGCCGCCACCCCGGGGCCCGGCTGCGCCGGGGCCCGCGCCGAAGGCAGGTCCCGGGCAGCGTTGCGCGGATGGCCGGGGAGCGCCCCACGTGTCCCCGGGCCGGTCCCCCGCCGCGAGTGCCACTCCCACCGCCGTACGGCTGCGAGCGGCGCCGGGCAGCCGCCGCGGTCGCCGCACGCCTCTTCGAAGCGGAGCCGGTCGGGCCCCTGCCCCCGCCGGATGCCGCGCGGGTCCGGCGAGCTGCACCGGTGGCGAGGCGGGCGCCGCCGAACACCGCGGGACGGCCGGGCGCGGGTCATCCGGCGAACGTCCGATATCGGACGTTCGCCGGATGACCGGACGGGTCTCTGGAAGACTCGGCCGTGTGCGCGTGTCGGTGTTGGGGCCCTTCGAACTGCGTGACAGGGAGCGTCGGCCGATTCCGCTCGGCGGCCGGCGGGTGGACCTCCTGCTGGCCCGGCTCGCGCTTGCGCCCGGACGCGTGGTCGCGGCCGGGACGCTGATCGACGACCTGTGGGACGGCGACGCGCCCGCCGGAGGCGGGGTGAACGCGCTGCAGCGCCTCGTCTCGCGCGCCCGGCGCTCGATACGGGTCCACGGGGCCGATGGCGACCTCGCCGTGGAGTCCCGGCCCGGCGGCTACCTGCTGGCGGTGGCCCCCGACGAGGTGGACGCGTGCGGCTTCGAGCGCCTGGCCGCGGCCGGACGGCGGCTGCTGCGCGAGGGCGCCCCGGAACGGGCCGCCGACGCGCTGCGGGCGGCGCTGGAGCTGTGGCGCGGGGCGCCGCTGGCGGAGTTCGACGCCGCGTTCGCCGTCCGGGAGGCGGCCCGGCTCGCGGAACTGCGCTCGGTGGCGGTGGAGGACCGCGCGGAGGCGGAGCTGCGCCTCGGCCGGCCCACCGACGTCATCGCCGATCTCGACGCGCTGTGCGCGCCGCCCCGCCCACGGGAGCGCGCCACCGGGCTGCTCATGCGCGCCCTGGTCGCGGACGGACGGCGGGCCGACGCGCTCGCCGTGTTCGAGCGCACCCGCGCCGCGCTCGCCGACACGCTCGGCGCCGACCCGTCCCCATGGCTCCGGGACCTGCACGTCGCCCTGCTGCGCGCCGACGCCGGGACGGTCGCTCCCCCCGGCCAGCGCCCGGGGGCCGCGGCGCCGGGCCCGGTACCGCGGCCCCCGGGCCGGCTGACCCGGTTCGTGGGCCGCGACGCCGACCTGGAGCGGCTGCGCGCCGCGCTGCTCCGGTCCCGGCTGGTCACGCTGTTCGGCGCCGGCGGCGCCGGCAAGACCCGGCTGGCCACCGAATTCGTCGCCCGCGAGGCGTCGGGGCCGGACGCGCCGGCGTGGTTCGTGGAGCTCGCCGCACTGCGGCCGGGCGCCGACCTGGCGGAGGCGGTCGGCGCCGCGCTCGGCCTGGGCCGGACACTGCTGCTGGACCCGTCATTCCCGGCCCGGGACCGCTTCGACCAGCTGGTCGCAGCGCTGTCGACCGGGCATCCGCTGCTCGTCCTGGACAACTGCGAGCACCTCCTCGACGAGGTGGCCCGGTTCGCGACCCGGCTGCTGGCGGCCTGCCCGGGGCTGCGCGTCCTGACCACCAGCCGCGAACCGCTGGCCGTCACCGGCGAGGCGCTCTGCCAGGTCCTCCCCCTGGAGGTGCCGGAGTCCACCGAGGGCGCCGAGCGCTCGGCCGCCATCCGGCTGTTCCTGGACCGCGCCGCCCTCGTGCGGCCGGAGTTCGCGCTCCAGGGGGACGACGCCGAGGCGGCCGTGGAGATCTGCCGCCGCCTGGACGGGCTTCCGCTCGCCATCGAGCTCGCCGCGGGCCGGCTCCGGGCGATGACCGCGCGGCAGGTGGCCGATCGGCTGGACGACCGGTTCCGGCTGCTCAGCGCGGGCAGCCGCGCGGCGGTGGTGCGGCACCGCACGCTGCGCGCGGTGCTGGACTGGAGCTGGGACCTGCTCACCGAGAACGAGCGCGTCCTCGCCCGGCGGCTGTCGGTCCTCGTCGGCGCCGTCACGGAGGAGGCGGCGACGGCGGTCTGCGCCGGCGGCGGCCTGCCCTCCCGGGACGTGCCCTACCTGCTCGCCTCCCTGGTGGAGAAGTCGCTGGTCGGAGTGGTCGAGGACGAGCCGGGCGCGGTGCGGTACCGGATGCCCGAGACCACCCGCGCCTACTGCTGGGAACGGCTGGCCGAGGCCGGCGAGCGCGACCGCGCGGAGGCGGCCGGTGTGCGGCACTTCCTGGCGCTCGCCGAACGCGCCGCGGCCGGGATGCGCGGCGCGCGGCAGCCGGAGTGCGTCGCGCTGCTGGACGCGGAGTACGACAACGCGGTGGAGTCGCTGCGGCGGGCGATGGCCGGCGGGGACGCCGGGACGGCGGTGCGGTTCGGCCTCGCGCTCAGCTGGTACTGGGTGATGCGCGGCCGGTATGTGGAGGCCGACCGGTGGTTCGGCGAGCTGCTGGCGCTGGGCGACCGGGTCCCCCGGGACGCCGCCGCGGTGTTCGCGGCGGTCCGGATGGTGATCCCGGCGCCGGTGGACGACGACCGGGTCCGCGGCACGGTCGAGGCCGCCCGGCTGGCGCGGGACAGCGACGCCATGGCGCGGCACGCGGTCCTCGGGGTTGTCGAACCGAAGTGCTGGCTGCTCGTCGGCGACTACGCGGCGCTCGCCGCCAGCGCCGAACGCGCCCGCCGGCACCCCGATCCGTGGGTGAACGCGGCAGGTGACGCCTCCCTCGGGCTGGCGGCCGAGGCCGCCGGGGAGGTCGAGACGGCGGAGCGGCACCTGACCGCGGCGCTGGAGGCGTTCCGCCGGCTCGGGGACCGCTGGATGACCGGCCAGCTCACGGGGACGCTCTCCGGCTTCCAGTCGCTGCGCGGGGACCACGCGGGCGCCGTCGCCGGCCTGCACGAGGCCCTGGCCGCGGTCCGGGAGGTCGGCTCGCCGGACGACCTCACCCCCCTCCTCATCCGGCTGGGGGACGAGCGGCTGCGCCGCGGCGACCACGCCGAGGCGGAGGCGGCCTTCCACGAGGCGCGCCGGGACACCCGGCCGCTCGCGCCCGAGTACCGGATCCAGGTGACGCTGGGGCTCGGGGAGCTGGCCGCCGCGCGCGGGCGGCCGGAGCGGGCCCGGGAGCTGTACCGGGAGGCGGCGCGGCTGCTGGACGACGCCGTGTTCGGCGCGCGGTACCTGCGGGTGGAGGCGGCGCGCAGGATCGGCGCTCTGGAACTGGCCGAGGGGGACCTCGCCGCGGCCCGCGCCACGGCGGCCGGGGCACTGGAGCTCGCCGCCGCCTCCGGTGACATGGCGATGCTCGCCGGCGCCGCCGAGCTGATGGCGGCCGTCACCCTGGGGGAGGGCTCCGCCGCGGCGGCGGCCCGCCTGCTGGGGGCGGCCGAGCGGCTGCGCGGGGTCCGGGACGACGGCAGCCCGGCGGTGCGCGACCTCGTCGCCGCCCTGACGGCCGCCCTCGGCGCGGACGGTTACCGGCGGCACTACGGGGAGGGAGAGCGCGATCCGTCCGCTGCCGTGGGGTTCCCGGTGGGCGGACCGTGACGGGCCGGGGCGGGCGCGGCCCGGTCCCCCGCCCGCCGCGGCGGCGCCGCGGTCAGCTCCGCAGGAAGGCGAGCACGGCCAGCACCCGGCGGTGCCCGGGGCCGGCCGGCGGCAGGCCGAGCTTGGTGAAGATGTTGCCGATGTGCTTGCTCACCGCGGCGGCTGACAGCTCCAGCAGCACGCAGATCCGCTGGTTGTCGTGCCCCTCGGCCATCAGGGCGAGTACCTCGCGCTCACGGCAGGTGAGGGTGGCCAGCGGGTCGTCGGGCTCGCTCCGGCTGAACAGCTGGGCGACCACCTCCGGATCGAGCGCCGTTCCGCCCGCGGCGACCCGGCGCAGCGCGTCGACGAACTCCTCGACGTCACCGACCCGGTCCTTGAGCAGGTAGCCGATGCCGCGGGCGTCGTCGCCGAGCAGGTCGGCAACGTAGCCGCCCTCGACGTGCGCCGAGAGGACCAGCACCGGGAACCCCGGTCGGCGGCGCCGCACCTCGGCGGCGGCCCGCAGGCCCTCGTCCCGGAAGCCCGGCGGCAGCCGGACGTCGACCACCACCGCGTCGGGCCGCCGTTCGCCGACGAGCTCCGGGAAGCCCTCGACGTCGCCGACCGCGCCGACCACCTCGATGCCCTCCGTCTCCAGCAGCAGGACCAGCCCTTGGCGGAGCAGGGCGTCGTCCTCGGCGATCAGCACGCGCATGGCAGTTCCACCCGGATCGTCGTGGGCCCGCCGGGCGGGCTGGCCACCTCGGTGCTGCCGTCGAAGGCGGCCACCCGCCGGCGGATGCCGGCGAGCCCGGTGCCGGCGCGCTCGTCGGCGCCGCCCGCCCCGTCGTCCCCCACCTCGACGCGCAGCGTGCGCCCGTCGGCGCTGATCCGGACCCAGGCCCGGGACGCGCCGCCGTGCTTGGCGACGTTGGTCAGGCACTCGGCGACCGCGAAGTAGGCGGTGGCCTCGACCGCGGCCGGGATCCCCGCCAGGTCGCCGGCCTCCACCCGGCACGGCACGGCCGAGCGGGCGGCCAGCGACGCCACGGCGCTGCCGAGGCCGCGGTCGGCCAGGATCGGCGGGTAGATGCTGCGCACCACCTCGCGCAGTTCGGCCAGCGCCTCCTCGGCGGCGCCCTGCGCCACCCGGACGAGCTCCAGCGCCCGGGTCTGGCCGGGGTCGATCACCCGCTCGACGATGCCGAGGTGCATCCGCACCGCCACCAACCGGTTCTGCGTGCCGTCGTGCAGGTCGCGCTCGATCCGGCGCAGCTCGGCGCCGTGCGCCTCAAGGGCCTCGGTGCGGGACGTGGTGACCTCGGCGAGCCGCGCGGAGAGCCGGGCCTCGCGGGTGGAGGTCAGGGCGCGGTGCGCCAGGCGGGCGTGCAGCCCCGAGAGCCGCGGCGCGAGGTACCCCAGCAGCGCGAGGTGGCCGAGGCCGGCCACCGGGGCGGCCAGCGCCGCGGGCCAGGAGTCGACGGGGTAGAGCGCGGGCGTCAGCGCGATGCCCGGCGGCAGCGTCCACCACCAGAGCGGGATCGTCACGCAGATGGCCGCGCCGAGGGCCGGTACGAGCACGGCGAGGCCGAGCGGCAGTCCGGCGACGGCGTTCATCCCCGTCCAGCGCAGTTCCCGCCAGAATCCGGTGATCTGGTAGGGCCGCGATCCGGGACGGCCCTTCGGAGCCGGCGCGGAAAGCGGTCGGCCGAGGAGTTCGGAACTCATCCGGAGGTCCCGCGCGGCCGTTCTTTCCACGGTGCGCAGCAGGACGGAGAGCAGTGGGAAACCGACACCGAGCACGGAAAGCGCCTGGGCGCACGCCACTCCTGCCAGCAGGAACCAGGACGCGAACGCCACACCGGACGCCCGCGCGAGATAACGCAGGCCGGAAAGCGTGTCCGCCGCCCGCTTTCCCACGCCGAGGGCACTGATTCGCGCGGCTATTCCCGTGGTCCCCGGCCCGGCGCGCACGCCCCGCTCACCGGCCACCGGAGGCGGCTCCGCCCCGGGGCTCCCTGGCGACCAGGGGTTTTGGAGGGCCCGTGCGCGGCGGCGGGGGATGACCCACATCCGGCCGCCCGCCTTCCCCCGACGGACACCCGGACATTTTTCGGTACGCACCGAAAATCCGTTCCGCACCGGCCCGCGCCACATTCGCCCCGCTTTCTGGCTTTACTCGGTGACACCTATGGTAACTTCGCGATGATTTACCAGGACGGGAGAATGAAGTGACCAGGAGAACCGGTGGGAACGAATTCGCCCTGAGACCGGAATCGGATGCTCGAACAAAAGGGGATTCGGACGGCGACGCACTCAGAATGATCGCGGTAACCAAGGATTATGGAACGGGAGGCAGCCGGGTTCAAGCACTGCAAGGTATATCCGTATCGCTTGCCAGGGGCGCTTTCACGGCCGTAATGGGTCCATCCGGATCGGGTAAGAGCACGTTTCTGCACTGCGCCGCCGGCCTCGACCGCCCGACCAGCGGCGAGGTGTGGCTCGGCGGTACCCGGCTGACCGGCATGCGCGAGGGCCGGCTGACCCGGCTGCGCCGCGACCGGATCGGCTTCGTCTTCCAGAGCTACAACCTGCTGCCGGCGCTCTCCGTCGAGGACAACGTCACCATGCCGCTGCGCCTCGGCGACCGGTCGCCGGACCGCGCGTGGTTCGAACGCGTGGTGACGCGGGTGGGTATCGCCGGACTACTCGACCGCCGGCCGGCGGAGCTCTCCGGCGGCCAGCAGCAGCGGGCGGCGGTCGCTCGGGCGCTGGTCACCCGCCCCGACGTGATCATGGCGGACGAGCCCACCGGCGCGCTGGACTCCCGGACCAGCGGGCAGGTGCTCGCGCTGCTCCGCGACGTCGTCTCCGACCTCGGGCAGACCGTGCTCATGGTCACCCACGACCCGGTCGCCGCCTGCCACGCGCACGACGTGCTGTTCCTCGCCGACGGCCGCCTGGTGGAGCGCCTGACCGCGCCGACGCCCGAGGCGGTCGCCGAGCGGATGACGCGGCTCGGGGAGGGGTGAGCGTGTTCGCGATCGCGTGGAAGACCCTGCGCGCGCGCCGCGCGGCCTTCGCCGGCGCGTTCACCGCGCTGTTCTGCGGCGCGGCGGTCATCACCGCCTCGGGGATCCTCCTGGAGTCGGGCGTGCGCTCCACCGTTCCGCCGGAGCGCTACGCGGGTGCCGACGTCATGGTCGGCGGGAACCAGACCCTGCGCATCCCGGGCGGCGACCTCACCGTCGCCGAGCGGCTGCCGGAGCGGGTGACGCTCCCCTCGGAGGTGCGCGACGCGGTCGCGGCGGTCCCCGGGGTGCGGGCAGCCGTCGGCGACTACGACGTCCCGGTGGCCATCGCCCCCGTCGAGGGGGATGCCGTCGTTCCCGCGGCGCCCCGGGTGACCGCCGCCCACGGGTGGGACTCCGCGGTGCTCGGGCCGTTCTCCCCGGACGAGGGGCGGGCGCCCGAGTCGGATTCCGAGGTCGTGCTCGACGCCGCGCTGGCCGCGGCGGTCGGGGTGTCCCCTGGCGACGAGGTGCGGATCGTCGCCGCCGCCGCGCCGGCCGTCTACCGGGTCGCGGGGACCGTCACCGCGCCCCCGGGCGCGCCGCTGGAGCGCAGTCACACCGTCTTCCTGACCCCGGCCGAGGCCGCCCGCCTGTCCGGCCACCCCGGCCGCTTCGACGCGGTGGGCGTGCTCGCCGAGGACGGCGCCGACCCCGGCGCGCTGGCGCGCTCCATCGAGGACGCGGTGCCGGAGGTGACGACCTACACGGGCACGGCGGCCGGCCGGCTGGAGTTCGCCGACGTGGCGGCCTCCCGATCGCTCCTGACGCTGGTGGCGGCCTCGTTCGGCGGCATGGCGATGCTGGTCTCGCTGTTCGTGGTGGCCATCACGCTGGCGCTGTCCGTGCACCAGCGCCGGCGGGAGTTCGCGGTCCTGCGCGCGATCGGTTCGACACCGCGGCAGATCCGCCGGCTCGTGGTCGGCGAGGCCCTGCTGGTCGCGGCGTTCGGCGGGGTGCTGGGCTGCCTGCCCGGCATCGTGCTCGCCGACGTCCTGCGCGGGCTGTTCGCGCGGATCGGCGTGGTTCCCGACGACCTGCCGCTCGCGGTGGGCCCGCTGCCGCCGCTGGTCGCCGTGCTGCTGGTCGCCGGCACCGCCGCGCTCGGGGGGCTGGCCACCGCGCACCGCCCGGCCCGGATCAGCCCCGTCGAGGCGCTGCGCGAGGCGGCGGTGGACGGCGGCGAGCCGCCCCGGTGGCGGCGGACCGCCGGCGCGGTCTGCCTGGGGGCCGGCGCGGTGGCCGCGCTGACCCCGCTCTACGTCCGCGGCGAGGTCGGTGCCGCCGGCACCGGCAGTGCCGCGCTGCTCATGGTCATCGGCCTGGCGCTGCTCGGCCCGGTGGTGCCGCGGCGGCTGGTCCGCCTGCTGGGCGCCCCGTTGCGCGGCGGCCGGGTCACCGGCTTCCTGGCCGCGGCGAACAGCGAGGCCGGTGCGCGCCGCACGGGTTCCGCGCTGGTCCCGCTGGTGCTGGCGATCGGCTTCACGGTGACCCTCGTGTACACGCAGAGCACGCTGGCCGCGGCGGCCGTCGCGCAGACCCGGGAGGGGCTGGCCGCCGACCTCGTCCTCGCCGACACCGGGTCCGGCGGCGTGGCCGCCGAGGTCGTCGAGGAGGTGCGGAGCACGCCGGGGGTGGCGGTGGTGACCTCGGTGACGCCCACGACCGTCTTCGTCCCGTTCACCGTCTTCGAGGACCGCGACCTCGCCGCCCTGCCCGCGCGCGGTGTCGACCCGGACGGGCTGGCCGCGACCGTCGACCTCGGGATCGCGGACGGCGACATCGCGGAGCTGCGCGGCGACGCGGTCGCCATGGAGCGGTCCCAGGCCGAGCTGCTGGGGCGCGGTGTCGGCGACACGGTCGAGATGTACCTAGGGGACGGCACCCCGGTCGAGCTCACGCTGGTCGCCACCTACGAACGCGGGATCGGCTTCGGGACGGTGACCTTGCCGCGCGAGGTGCTGGAGGGCCGCACCACCGCCCTGCCCGGCCGCCTCCTGGTCCGCACCGCCGAGGACGCGGACCCCGCCGCGGTGGCGGCCGCCCTCGACGCGCTCGGCGAGCGCCACCCGACGCTGTCCCTGGTGGACCGGGACGGCTTCGCCTCCGGCGCCCGGGCGGAGGCCGCGCTCGCCGGCTGGGTCAACCTCGTCGGCCTGGCCGTGATCCTCGGTTACATCGCCATCGCGGTGGTCAACACGCTGGTGATGGCGACCGCGGGCCGGTCCCGGGAGTTCGCGCTGCTGCGGCTGGTCGGGATGTCGCGGTGGCAGGTGCTGCGGGTCGCCGGGTGGGAGGCGCTGCTGCTGGTCGGCGCGGCCGCGCTGCTCGGTACCGCGGTGGCGGTGCTCCCGCTGGCCGCGCTGGGCACGGGGCTGCTCGGCGTCCCGCTGCCGGCCGGCCCGCCGCTGGTCTACCCGGCGGTGGTGGCGGGGGCCGCGCTGCTGGGCGTGCTCTCGGTGCTCGTGCCGACCTGGGCGTGCCTGCGCGGCCGGCCGGTCGAGGCCGTCGGAGTACGCGAGTAGCGCGTGTCAGCGGGCTGTGGGGCGGGTGTCAGAGCACCCGCCCAGGCTGGCCCGCGAGAAGGAGGAACCCCCCATGACACTCGCGATCCAGGCAGAGGGCCTGGTCAAACGATTCGGCGCGACCACGGCGCTGGCCGGCGTCGACCTCGCCGTACCCCCGGGAGGCATCCTGGGGCTCCTGGGACCGAACGGCGCCGGGAAGACGACGACCGTGCGCATCCTGGCCACCCTGCTCCGGCCCGACGCCGGACGGGTCGCCGTGGCCGGGATCGACGCCCTCGCCGACCCGGTGGCGGCCCGCGCGGCCATCGGCCTCACGGGGCAGTACGCCTCCGTCGACGAGGGGCTCACCGGGGCGGAGAACCTGGTGCTGATCGGCCGGCTCCTGGAGCTGCCGGGCCCGGCGGCCCGGAGGCGGGCGGCCGAGCTGCTCGACCGCTTCGACCTGACCGAGGCGGGCGACCGCCCGGTGCGCACCTACTCGGGCGGCATGCGGCGGCGGGTCGACCTCGCCGCCAGCCTCGTGGGCCGCCCCCGGGTGCTCTTCCTCGACGAGCCCACCACCGGCCTGGACCCGCGCAGCCGCGGCCAGGTCTGGGACATCGTCCGCTCGCTCGCCGACGAGGGGACGTCGGTGCTGCTCACCACGCAGTACCTGGAGGAGGCCGACCGGCTGGCCGACCGGATCACCGTGATCGACCGCGGCCGCGTGGTGGCCGAGGGCCGGGCCGACGAGCTGAAGCGGCGCACCGGGGTGCAGACCCTCCACGTCCGGCTCACCGAGCCGGCGGACGCGCCGCGGGTCGCGCGGATCCTCGCCGAACTCACCGGTGCCGCCCCCGCCGCCGACGCCGAGGCCGGGCTGCTCACCGCTCCGGTCGACGACCCGGTGCTGCTGTCCGCGCTGGTGCGGCGGCTGGACGAGGCCGCCATCACGGCCGACGAACTGGCGCTGCGGCTGCCCAGTCTCGACGAGGTGTTCCTCGCCATCACCGGCACCGCCGCGGGCGCGGCCCCCTCCGGAGACGAC